>JAFSUD010000024.1 GCA_017445405.1 Synergistaceae bacterium | reverse complement strand
CGTTGCTCGGGAAGAACTCAAGTGCTGCGCCTGTGTAAAGGTCGCTGGCTGTCTTCGTGCCTCTGTCGAACGATACTGCTGCGATGTACCATGTCGGAGCTGCCGGTGCTGCGATTGCGGGAAGTGCTGCAACTGTGTACACGTCGAAGCTGGCATCTGCCTCCTTGTAGGCTTTCTCTGCTGCTGTGTCTTCCCATCCTGCTGCTGATACCGCGTCTGCCGGAATGGTTACGTAGTTCGTGCCCTCAAGCAGTGCGCTAGGTACAAACGTCGAGAATGTGGACGTTGCCATAAAAGTCTGAGTAGTGATTACTTCTTCTGCAACCGCCTTAGTGGTAACTTGGTTTGCCAGTGCAGTATCAGAAGTGATTTCCTCTGTAGGAACTGAGATAACAGGGTCATACGTCTCTCCTGCTTCCATGTACACTACTGCTGTCAGCTGGCCCGGCTCTGCTCCGTTAGCATTGTCCTCGCCGGGAATTACGTTGACCTGTGCTCCGGTGCTGTCAAGGAACACTGCATCTCCGTCGCCGTCTGCTGCTGCTGCGAACTCTGCATTACGTGCTCTGCCGCGCGGGAACATGTTCATCTGCGGCCTCTTGCCGTACATTTCCTTCTTGAACTTGGGCAGACTTACAGGCTGAGTGCCGGACTCCTTGACGGCCATACCTCTGGGAAGTGCTGCTACTGCTGTCTGGCCGGTTACTCCGTTGTTCTCGAGTCTTGCAGCTGACTGCTCCATAGCCTCTTCATCTGATGCATAAGCCTCTTCCTCGTTGACCTCGATGTTGTCTGCACCCTTCACTTCAGTTGAGCCGCCAGTTATGCCAAGTGCCTCGAGAATAGAGCTGATTGCATTGCTGATAGCGTTCAAAACTGCCTGAACTACTGTAACTTTCACGTCTTCTGCTGAAGCTACCGTCGCCACTGCTGCAGCTACCACTACAACTTGTACTGGAGCTTTTGTCTCAACAACCACTTCTGTTACTTCTGTCGCACCCGCTGAACCGGTGTTGCCGCTGTCAGGGTCAGCTACGGGCTGACTTCCGCCGTGTCCGCTTGTGGGAGCATTGGTATCTGCTGCGAAGGCCATTCCCGCGAACGCAAACACTAATACTGCTGCCAATAACGCTAAATACTTCTTCATAAAAATAATTACTCCTTCCAAAAAATAATGTAGGTACAACTAAGTAATACACGCAGAACTAGGATATGCAGATTCTACACCGTGTTAGTGTTTTGTCAATTAACACATCATAAAAATTTACGCATTATTCCCTAGTTAAGAGATGATTTCAGCATAGACGGAAGGCCTGAATCATTCTTGAGCTGCTTCACAAGTTCAGCCCTCCGTTTGTCCTTCGCGTCGTACAAGTCAACCAGCCTGCACTTCACAAGAACTGACCTGCGCGTCTTAGGGTAATTCTTCAGGCAAAGCTCCAGCATCTCCCTCGCCTCCTGCCTCATCTCTTCAGGAAAGCCCTCGAGGTACAGATCCGCCAAATCCCAGTACGCCGCCTCGCCCTCTTCTGTGCCCCTGCACCTGTCTATTATCTTCAGCAGGATAGCCTCGCGCTCGGAAGGATCGCCCGAACTTCCCAGCCCGGCA
This sequence comes from Synergistaceae bacterium, assembly GCA_017445405.1. Lineage (GTDB taxonomy): Bacteria > Synergistota > Synergistia > Synergistales > Aminobacteriaceae > JAFUXM01. Next base: position 100,602 of record JAFSUD010000024.1, on the reverse strand, counting down.
AGCTCAACTTTCATCACCATAGCTTCACGTTCAAGCCCTGCAACGTCGGCACACACCGCGCACCCTGCAGACATGAGCACGATAACGAGAGCAAGCAGCTTCCTCATACGCTGACCTCCGGACGGCCTACTGATATATACTCAAAGCCTCTGCGCTTCATCTCGTCCAGCGCATAGAGATTCCTTCCGTCAATTATCAGCGTGCGGTTCATGAGCTTCTTCATGCGCTCAAAGTCCGGCTGCCTGTAGATGTCCCACTCGGTCATCACTGCCAGTGCGTCGGCAGAGTTCACAGCGTCGTACATATCGTTCACGTAGACGAGTCCCTGTCTGTCGCCGAGAACTGCTCTCGTCTCGTCAACTGCTCTCGGGTCGCTCGCCTGAATGTGCGCTCCGGCCTCGAGCAATGACTTGATGAGCACCTGCGCGGGAGCTTCGCGTGTGTCGCTGGTCTTGGGCTTGAACGAGAGTCCCCATATCGCTATCACTTTTCCCTGCAGAGTGTCGAACTTGGACGAAATCTTCGTGAACATTGAGGCTTTTGCGCGCTCGTTGACATCATCTATTGCTGTGAGAATCTGAGGCTCGTATCCTGCTGCCCTTGCGAAGTCGCGTAATGCCCTAACGTCTTTCGGGAAGCATGATCCGCCGTAGCCGCACCCGGCGTTCAGGAAGCGTTTGCCGATGCGTTCGTCGAGACCGATTCCGCGCCTGACACTCTCGACGTTTGCGCCGACGTGCTCGCAGATTCCGGCCATCTCGTTCATGAAGGATATTCGGGAGGCTAACATTGCGTTTGCGGCATACTTTGACATTTCTGCGCTGGCTGTGTCCATGAAGAGCAGCTTTGACGGCTCAAGGAATGAATACATCTGCATGAATATCTTCTGGCCTTCGGGATCGTTTACGCCGATTATGACCCGGTCAGGCTCGAGAAAGTCCGTCAGTGAGGAGCCTTCACGCAGGAACTCGGGGTTAGATGCCATGTAGAGCTTGTGTGATGCGTTCCTTCCTGAAAGTTCGCCCTCAATGATTCCCTGCACCATCTTGTTAGTTCCGACGGGAACAGTTGACTTCACGATAACCAGCAGATCTCCGGCCATGCCCTGCCCTATGTCTCTTGCTGCACTCTGAATGTAGGTCATGTTTGCGCTGCCGTCTGGAGCTTGGGGAGTGCCGACGCAGATAAAGCACGCTTCAGAATCTTTGAGGGCTTCTGAGGTGGAGGTGGTGAAGGAGAGGCGGCCTTCGCGCATGTTGCGGGTCATCATTTCCTCGAGGCCGGGCTCGTAGAAGGGGACTTTTCCCTGCTTGAGAGTCTCGACGCGTTCCTCGTTGACATCTACGCAGACAACATTATTGCCGTAACGTGCAAAGCATGTCCCTGTAACCAAGCCTACATAGCCTGTCCCAATAACTACTAACTTCATAACGAATGAATCACTCCTGCAATTAATAATTGTGAACGTGAGAGATTATACACTTGCCTTGAAGAAATGACGTGCGCAAAAAATTTCTGCAATTTCCCGAAGAATGATGCGCGTAAATTTTGATGAACACTATGCGGAAAAATGCAAACCCATTTTACACATGGTGCAACGCTGCCTGTAATGCTGTCTGGAAAAGGTGAGTGATAAGTTTATGGAGAAAGTATAGCACAACGTCATGTGATATAATCGCAATCATCATAAGAATTAGTAAATCAGGAGGATTGACAGGAATCATGAAGTCTGTGTACAATGGCTCACGGCTCACGGCTCACGGCATATCTATGTGAATCAACTTACCACAATAACATTCCCAGCAGCAATAAAGTACCAATCTTGTTATGTGCGCATGAGGTGTGAATAACATGGAAATATTACGCCGCATTTTCAGGTATGCACGGGCAAGATGGGGAGGGTATTACCTCGACATTGACGGCACGAAAGAGAAGATAAAGGCTGTTCTTTCGGATCGCACGAGCATTCTCGACCAGCAGGGATTTATTCAGGGAACGGACAAAGCCTCATTGATGACATACGGAACACGCTTAGGGATAGGCCATGACTATTTGCGGCACTATGATTACTTGTTCTCGCAGTTCAGGCAGGATAAATTCTCACTGATAGAGTTCGGATGCTTCAGGGGAGATTCTCTGCGCATGTGGGAGGAGTATTTCCCAAACGCACAGATTTACGGAGTCGACCTCGACGAGTCAGCGAGGCAGCACGAGTCCGAACGCATTCATGTAGTTATCGGCGACGCTACCTCACAGGAGACACACGACGAGCTGAAGGCCAAGACTGGAGGCCGGGCGTTCATAATTCTTGACGATGCATCACATGCATGGAGCGACCAGAGGAGGAGCTTTGAGCTTTTCTGGGACATAGTGAGTCCGGGAGGCTTCTATGTGATTGAGGATTTAGTCTGCGGAACATTAGGCGCGTATCCTGCTTATCCTCCGAAGGTGTTAGACGCACAGCCGTTTTTCGGGTACATGCAGGACAGGTGTGAAATTCTGCGCTGGTGTGTTGACTGGCAGCCTGAAGAACGAAGTTATCATTTTGCGGATCTGCCTCCTCAAGTTCAGACAATAGAGCGTGAAATGGATATGTGCATGTTTATTCCTGGAGCGGTGATAGTGAGGAAGAAGGGGTAAACATTTTCGGGGTTGCAAAAAATTCACTCACTGAGTAAAATACTTTCCGCATTGCGTTAAACAACTGCCCGGGTGGCGGAATTGGTAGACGCGCTAGATTCAGGTTCTAGTGGTCGTGAGGTCGTGGAGGTTCGAGTCCTCTCTCGGGCATCATCAATAAGACAATAACAGGGTATAATTTATGTTGCTTGACATGATTATACCCTTTTGTTATTATTCATCATTGCACCAAATCGTTATCACACATTACCGCATTATATTGCGCTGTGTTCTGCAGTATCTCAGCTTTTCAGGGCTGCAGCATCAAGCGGACGCATTAATGCTTTGTCGCACCAGATAAGCCAGACAAGTGCAACGCAAAGTTACAGGGGAGGTACGAAATGCCTGAGTTTATTCCAATCAGCAAAAACCGCAGCAGGTATACTTTCGGCCGGGCACATGATGTTATAGATATGCCCGACATGATCGAAGTGCAGAGGGATTCATACCAGTGGTTCTATCAGGATGACATGGAGCCTGAGGAGAGGAAATCACAGGGGCTTCAAGAATTGCTGGAGGAAGTGTTCCCAATAGAGAGCTATGACGGGAATTACTCTCTTGAATTTGTGAGTTACTCAATCGACAAACCGAAGATAACAGAGGAAGAAGCAAGGCAGAAAGATATGACGTGGGCGCGGCCTATCAAGGCAACAATCCGTCTCACGAACAAGAAAACTAATGTCAGGAAGGAAGCCAGAGAAATATTCTTAGGGGACTTTCCTGTGATGACAGAAAGAGGAACATTCATAATCAACGGCACAGAACGTGTAGTGATAAACCAGCTTGCGCGTTCAGCCGGAATATATTTTACGCATAACGGCGACACATGCTCTGCAAAGCTAATTCCTGACAGGGGAGCATGGCTTGATTTTGCTATGCCGGAATCAGAGAAAGAAGTAATCACTGCAAACATTGATAACAGAAAGCGTCTTCCTGTAACGCTGCTGCTAAAGGCACTCGGAGCACGCAACAATGACGAGATAATTGAACTTCTCGGCATCGGGACAATGTTCATGCACTTCAACAACGAGCTGAAGGGGCATATGTCCGCACAGGATGTCCGGGACGACAACGGAGAATTAATAGCTGCCAGAGGAACGCTTATAGATGAAGAGACCATAGCCAAACTTTACGAGAATGACCCTGACGAGGACGCTGGCATCGAAGTTTTCGACATGGATCCCGGACTCGCGAGGACTCTCGACAAGGACAGAACCCGGAGTCCCGACGAAGCCATACAGGACATCTTCCGGAGGCTCAGGCCGAACGAACTCGCCAGAATCGAGAACGCACGCGACTACTTCAGGGGACTCCTGCAGGATCCGAGACGCTACACTCTCGGCAGAGTCGGACGCTACAAGCTGAACCGCCGACTCAACATGAACATTCCCGTTGAGGACAGACTGCTGACTCTTCAGGACGTTGTGGCGATCATCAAGGAAATGTTTGCGATGAAGACGGAGGATAAGACTTCTGACGACATCGACCACTTAGGCAACCGGCGGGTACGCTCAATCGGAGAACTGCTGCAAAATCAGGTGCGCATAGGCCTTCTCAGGATGGAGCGTATAGTCCGCGAGAGAATGACGACGATACCCAATCTCGACGAGGTAACAGGCAGGGAGCTAATCAATGTCCGGCCTATAGGTGCGTGCTTAAGGGAATTTTTCGGATCCGGCCAGCTCTCGCAGTTCATGGATCAGAATAACCCGCTCTCGGAAGTTACTCACAGACGCAGGCTCTCGGCACTCGGTCCCGGAGGACTCAGCCGTGAACGTGCAGGCTTCGAGGCCAGAGACGTGCACTACACTCACTACGGCAGAGTCTGCCCCATCGAGACTCCAGAAGGCCCGAATATCGGACTCGTGTCGTCGCTCACAACTTACGCGAGCCTGAACTCACACGGATTCCTCGTAACTCCCAGACGCAAGGTCGTGAACGGCAAGCTCACGGACGAGACAGTTTTACTCTCTGCGGACGACGAGGACAAGAGCTACGTAGCAATGGCCAACACGAAACTTGAGGACGACGGCATCACGATAGCGGGCGACACATGCCCGACGAGGCACGCAGACGAAATAGTTACTGTGCCTGTAGAGATGGTTGACTATATGGACGTTTCACCCAGACAGATAGTCTCACCGTCAACAGCATTAATCCCGTTTCTTGAGCATGACGACGCAAACCGCGCACTCATGGGGTCGAATATGCAGCGTCAGGCAGTCCCGCTCCTTGTCCCTGAAGCTCCGTTAGTCGGCACGGGCATAGAACACAGAATCGCGCTTGACTCCGGCTCGTGCGTGAGGGCGAGGGAAGACGGCACAGTTACTTACGTGGACTCAGACAGAATAAAGATTCTCAACAAGAAGGGCAAAGTCCGAACCTACGGGATGATAAAGTTCCGGCGTTCCAACCAGTCAACGCTGATTCATCAGAGGCCGCTGGTGAGGAAGGGCGAAGAGGTAGAGAGAGGCGACATAATCGCTGACGGCCAGGCAATAGAGAACGGGGAGCTTGCACTCGGGCATAATGTGTTAGTGGCGTTTGTCCCGTGGGAGGGCTATAACTTTGAGGATGCAATACTCCTCAGCGAAAACCTCGTGAAGGATGACAAGTTCTCATCTATACATATTGAAGAGTACGAGATCGAGGCACGCGAGACGAAGCTCGGACGTGAAGAGATAACCCGAGACATCCCGAACGTAGGCGAGGACATGCTGCGCAACCTTGACGACGACGGAATAATCAGGATCGGCGCAGAGGTGAGTGCAGGAGATATTCTCGTCGGCAAAGTTACTCCGAAGGGCGAGTCAGACCAGACACCGGAGGAGAAATTACTGCGCGCAATTTTCGGCGAGAAGGCTCGTGAAGTCCGCGATAACTCCCTGAAGCTGCCTAACGGTTCATGGGGAAAAGTCGTCTCCGTCAAGCAGATGAGCAGGGACGAATACCCCGAAGCCCTGAGTTCCGGAGTGCTGCGTTCTGTGAAGGTGTATGTTGCACAGCGCAGGAAAATCACTGTCGGCGACAAGATGGCCGGCCGTCATGGCAACAAAGGAGTCGTGAGCAGGATTCTTCCCGTTGAGGACATGCCCTATCTCCCGGACGGGACTCCTGTAGATGTCGTGCTTAACCCGTTAGGCGTTCCGAGCAGAATGAATCTCGGACAGGTGCTAGAGACCATCATGGGATTTGTCGCGCTCAACAACGGCTGGCATGTGAGCACGCCCGTCTTTGAGGGAGCGAACGAGAACGAGATATTTGCAGAGATGCGGAAGATAGCAGATGAGAAGTACAAGGACTTGACAGAGGACGGAATGATAACGATACGCGACGGCAGGACAGGCAGACCGATGGACAAGAAAGTAACTATCGGGTGCATGTACATGCTGAAGCTGAATCACCTCGTCGATGACAAGATTCACGCACGCTCGACAGGGCCGTACTCGCTCATCACGCAGCAGCCGCTCGGAGGCAAAGCACAGTTCGGAGGCCAGCGGTTCGGAGAAATGGAGGTCTGGGCACTCGAGGGCTACGGAGCAGCTAACGTTCTGCAGGAAATCTTGACGGTGAAGTCCGACGACATCAGGGGACGCGATAAGACTTACGAGCGCATCGTGAAGGGACAGAGCCTCGTGAAGCCTGGAGTGCCTGAAAGTTTCCGCGTGCTTGTGAAGGAGCTGCAGGGACTCGGACTCGACGTAGAGGTAACGTTCAGTGATGGGACACAGGGCGACATACCGATTGAGGACGACGACAGGCCGGTATTCATGGGGAAAGCGTCTCAGGAAATCTTCACGGCTCAGTCTCCGAAGAAGCAGCGCAAGAGCCGGGCAAAACTGCCTTCACAGTCTGACGACGAGTCAGCAATGCCGGATCTGTCTGAACTCATGGATGCCGGTGTTCCTCCGATGATAGGCGAGACTCTGCCCGATGCTGCCGACCTGTTCGGAGACTCGGGAGCAGGGCTTGATGACTTTGCAGGCCCGAGCCTTGAGGACTTGATGGGCATAAGTGAGGAACTGGGCGACGAGGTTAATCCTGAAGCCGTAACAGAGAACGGAGAGGGGGATATTTAGACTTGGCCAAGAAGAAGGAAATCACAGGAGTCCGGATCAAGCTCGCGACTCCTGAAAGAATACACGCAATAAGCAAGGGAGAAGTAACGAAGCCCGAGACTATCAACTACAGGACACTGCGCCCCGAGACGGACGGACTGTTCTGCGAAAAGATATTCGGACCCACAAGAAGCTATGAATGCAAGTGCGGAAAGTACAAGAGATCCGGCCCTAAGTTCAAGGGCGTAATCTGCGAGCACTGCGGAGTCGAAGTTACCGATAACAGAGTCCGCCGTGAACGCATGGGGCATATAGATTTGGCTGTACCTGTTGTGCACATCTGGTACTTGAGGGGCATTCCCAGCAGATTAAGCCTCCTGCTCGGGACAAGCGCGAAAGACCTCGAGAAAGTCATCTACTTTGCACCGTCCCGCAAGGCCGAAAAGGGCTACAAGGTTACTGCGTCATCAAGGCCTGACGTTGTGGACAAGGGCGATGAAGTTTTTGAGAGCGAGATAAAGATACACACGCACTATCAGCAGGATGGCTTCGAGTATGAGGAGGCTTTCCAGCTCGAGGGCATCGAGAACGTCCCCGTAGACGTAGGCGACATCATAACGGCACAGCAGGCGGCCAAGTACAGGACTGATTACGGCTCTGACAGCCTGAGAGTCGAACCTGCATTTGTGCTCAGTGAGGACAGTGAAGAACTCGGACTCAAAGCCGGAGCATTCATCCCCGCCTCAAAGGCCGGAGACGATGACGAGCGCGCAAAGATAGGCAACAGCGAGGCATTCATAGTTACTGCAGCGGTCAAGCTCCCATACAAGAAGGGTGCAGTGCTTTCACGCAGCGAGCTTTCGGAGTTCGAGTCGAGATTTCCCGGACGCTTCAGGGTAATGCGCTACGAGAAGAACATTGACGACCCGAGTCATCTCGTGATTGAGCCGGGAAGTTCGCCGTTTGCGCAGGGGGATGTGGTGTTCGAGCATCAGCAGGACTTGTGCAGACGCTATGACCCCAAGTTTGAGGCAGGTATCGGTGCGGACGGTGTGCAGGCTCTCATCAACAAACTGGATCTTGACCTGCTCGCCGACTCTCTGAGGGAGCAGATCGCCGACACGACAGGCCAGAAGAAGCGCAAGCTCATCAAACGCCTTCAGGTAGTCGAGGACTTCAGGAAGTCAGACTCTCAGCCTCAATCAATGATTCTGAACGTGCTGCCTGTCATTCCTCCGGACTTGAGACCGTTAGTCCAGCTCGACGGAGGAAGATTCGCAACGTCAGACCTCAACGACTTATACAGGCGCGTAATCAACCGCAATAACCGCCTCAAGAAGTTACAGGCCTTGAACGCTCCGGAAATCATCATCAGGAACGAAAAGAGAATGCTTCAGGAGTGCGTTGACGCATTGATTGACAACGGCAGAGTCGGAAAAGCTGTGCTCGGTGCAGGGAACAGGCCCTTGAAGAGTCTCACAGACTTATTGCGCGGCAAAAAGGGACGCTTCCGTCAGAACCTGCTCGGAAAACGCGTAGACTACTCGGGACGCTCGGTAATCGTCATCGGGCCTCAGCTCAAGATCTACCAGTGCGGACTCCCAAAGCAGATGGCTCTGGAACTCTTCAAGCCGTTTGTGATTCGCCGTCTCGTTGAGGGCAACATGGCTCCGAACGTCAAGAACGCAAAGCGCAGGATCGAGAAGGGCGGAGATGAAGTGTGGGAGATTCTCGAGAACATCATCAAGGATCACCCCGTCATGCTGAACAGAGCACCGACTCTTCACCGTCTGGGCATTCAGGCATTCGAGCCTGTGTTGATGGAGGGCAAAGCTATACGCCTTCATCCTATGGTGTGCACAGCCTTCAACGCAGACTTTGACGGCGACCAGATGGCCGTACACGTTCCACTAAGCATTGAGGCACAGGCAGAGGCTAGACTGCTCATGCTCTCGGCTAATAACCTTCTTTCCCCTGCATCAGGAAGGCCGGTTGTTACTCCGACGCAGGATATTGTGTTAGGCGTGTACTACCTGACCGACATGCGTGAGGGACTGCTTGGCGACGGAAAGCACTTCATGAATGTAGATGATGTGCTGTCGGCGATCTCGCACGGAACTGTCCACGTCAACGCCCGCATCTGGCTCAAGGAGAATCCCGAAGAGTTCGGCCACCCCAAAGGACGGCGCAAATACATGCTCAACGGTGAGGCAGCAATTGCGGAGAGTTACGCTGACGTTCAGGGAGAACCGAGAACGTTATTCTTTGAGACGAGTCCAGGCAGAGTACTCTTCAACACGAGGATTGCTCCCGTTCTGCGCTTCGTGAATGAGCAGCTCGGCAAGAAGAAGATCGGCTCGCTGCTTGATGACGCATACGACAAGGTAGACAGGCCCGGAGTAGTCCAGATGCTCGACGAGATAAAGTCTCTCGGCTATCACTGGGCAGCAAGGAGCGGAATATCCTTTGGAGTCCAGGCCGTCAGAATCCCCGACGAGAAGGCCATAATCACGCGCGAAACTCAGGCAGAGGACGACATCGCGAAAGAGAACTACGAGATGGGGCTTCTCACGCATGATGAGTACCTTGACCAGAAGAGCAAAATGTGGGCAGAGGCCACGAAGAACATTGCCGAGAAGATAAAAGAGCACATGAGCCAGGATAACCCCGTCCGAATGATGGTCGATTCCGGAGCGCGAGGCTCGCTCGGACAGATGGGGCAGATGGCCGGTATTCGCGGACTGATGGCAGACCCCACAGGCAAGACGATAGATTACCCGATAACTGCGAACTTCCGCGAGGGAATGAACATGCTCGAGTACTTCATCTCCACTCACGGCGCAAGAAAGGGACTCGCTGATACGGCACTGCGAACGGCCAAGTCGGGCTACCTGACCCGCCGTCTCGTCGATGTGTCGCAGGACTTGATAATCACGGAGCATGACTGCAAGACAGATAAGGGCGTGTGCATTCGTCCGCTGCTCAGTGAGGGAAAGGTCATGATCGGCATTGCAGACAGAATCGCCGGACGTACCTCTCTTCACGACATAGAGAAGGACGGAGAAGTCTTCATCAAGGCCGGAGAGATAATCACTGAAGCGATCGCAAAGAGAATCGAGGCAGCCGGAATAGATGAAGTCTGGGTGAGGAGTCCGTTAGCGTGCGCGCTCAAGAAGGGCGTGTGCCAGATGTGCTACGGACATGATTTATCGTCGAGAAAGCTCGTCCCGATCGGCGAGGCAGTCGGCGTTGTTGCTGCGCAGTCAATAGGCGAACCCGGAACGCAGCTCACGATGAGGACGTTCCACACTGGAGGCGTGAGGAGTGCGGACGACATTACGCAGGGTCTTCCGAGAATCGAGCAGCTCTTCGAGGTCAGGAGACCCAGAAAAGTCTGCATCTTGGCCGGACTCGACGGGCACATCAAGGAAATCATCACTGAGGGCAAGCGCAAGGTCATAGTTGAGGACGACGACGGCAACACAGTAACCCACGCTATCCCGTCAGGGCAGGAGATCAAAGAGGGAATCGTTGAGGGTATGGAGGTCGAGAAACTGACTCCGCTCACGGAGGGCAGCGTAGATCCTCAGCAATTGCTCGAGGTCTGCGGGATTGAGGCCGTCCAGAGAATGCTCGTCGACGAGATTCAGAACGTCTACAACTCACAGGGCGTGAGCATCAACAACAAGCACATTGAAGTGATTCTGCGCAAGGTCGCTCCGCTCAACAAGGTGCGCGTGATTGAGGAAGGCGACACGTCATTTGTTGCCGGAGACATGATCTGGGAGGACGAGGCCGAGAAGGTCATGCAGGATATTGCGCGCGAAAACGAAAAGAGAATCTCCGGAGCAGTGAAGGCGTTTGCGGGAGATACTCTGCTTGCGTCGGATAAGCCTGATGAAGTTGTAGATGAGTTCATCGGCCAGCCCTTAACTGAGGAGACCTTCAGGAAGATACTTACGCCCGGCGTTGCAGTGAAGACTCTCACGATCGAGCATGACGGCCAGGAAGTAGACGTAGTTCTCGGAAAGTCAGCATTCCGCAAGCGCATGGAGGGCTACAGGCTTGTGCGTGATGTGTACTTCACCGACAAGAAAGGCAAGCTCAAGAAAGGCCAGTTGCTTACCCGCGACGACATGAAGCGCGTAACTACAGGCGGGCCGGTGATTATGCGTATCAGAGACCGTGAAATAATGGATCGCATGATAGGCTCGAGATGGCTCGCAGAAGATGTGTCTGTGGGAAGCAGGGTATTCGCGCCTCATGATGCACTGCTGAACCAGAAATACGCTGCCGACATATCCGCAAGCGGTGTCCGCGACGTGAAGCTGTGGAGCACCGTAGAGCACATAAACGTAGCTGACGCGATGAGCAAGTTCCTTCCAGAGAAGGGCATAATGGGCAAGGAGATTTACGAGAACGGAGAATCTACCGGTCGTTACGTGGATGATGAAGTGATTGCGCAGCTTGCAGACGGCACGCTCGAACAGATAGATATTGATGATGACGACGACGGCGTGAAGACAGTAACGAGGCTTGACATGCTGGAGCGTTTGCTGACGAGCAGGCTCAAGAACAAGATACTCGTGAACGTTGTGTTTTACCGCACGCCCGAGCAGATAGCTGAGGACGAGGCCCGCGAACAGGCCGAAGCAGAGGCCAAAGCTAAAGCCGAAGCAGAAGCTAAGGAGGCTAAGGCAAAAGCCCGCGAAGAGGCGTGGAAGAGAGCACAGCTTGCCGCCGAGGCAGGAAAGACAGTAGAGGAGATGTTCCCCGAGCTTTACGCGCCGAAGCCCGAAGTGCCCGAAGAGCCGGTGCCGGAAGTAGATCCTTTCTACGATGAAGACGGCAACGTGAGATTCATCGGAGGCCTTGAGCTGAAGGGGAAGATAATTGACGACATGGCAGCGAAAAAGCCGCTGGATATTTACGTCAGGACATCGTCAACGCGCGTTGAGGAGGTTCACCTTATCCGTGATTACACGTTCATGCAGAGACTCCGAGAGTTCCCGGAGTGCAAGCCGTTCATTCATGGAATCACTAAGGCAGCATTGGCGACGGATAGTTTCCTGAGTGCGGCATCGTTCCAGCAGACTGCGCAGGTCTTGGCCGGAGCTGCAGTGAAGGGCGAGCTTGACCCGTTGAGCGGACTTAAGGAGAACGTGATTATCGGTCATTTGATTCCTGCAGGTACAGGCTCGGAAGCGTTCAGGAGCATATCCTACAAGAGTTCCGGAAAGCCGAAGAAGAAGCAGGGATTCAGAATTACCTCACTGCCTGAAGTGAAGGAAGAACAGCCTCAGTTATTGAGCGGGGATTTGTTCACAGAGTAAGCAGAGCATAAATCAATCCCCCTGATTCTGAGAATGAGTCAAGGGGAATTATTTAGTACCTCAAATCGTAGGACGGGTAGTAGATTCTCTCGTCGTTCAGGCTTTCTTTCTGGGCTTTCAGGGCCTCGCGTCCTTCAGTGCCCATGTCCTGAGCGAGTATTGATGTCAGGACGTGCACAGAGAACATTGAGGAGAACGTGATTACAGAGTAAGCAGAGCATAAATCAATCCCCCTGATTCTGAGAATGAGTCAAGGGGAATTATTTAGTACCTCAAATCATAGGACGGGTAGTAGATTCTCTCGTCGTTCAGGCTTTCTTTCTGGGCTTTGAGGGCCTCGCGTCCTTCAGTGCCCATGTCCTGAGCGAGTATTGATGTCAGGACGTGCACAGCGAACATTGAGCCGATGAGACTGCTTCCGAATAATGGGGAGTTGTCGCTGACGTAGAAGTTTATGCGCGAGTGTTCGCACACCGGAGCGGCCGGGCTGTCAGTGATAGCAGCAATGCATGTTCCCCGTGAGGCAATTTTCCGGACTGCTTCGGTAACCTCGATAACGTAGCTCGGAAGTTCGCAGACTATCAGCATATCGTCGGAGCTTATTCCTCTTGCCTGTTCCATGAGCGATAGAGATCCCCGCCTCATGAGTACGCTTTTGAGTCCGAGTTCGCTGAACCGCGTATACATCCATTCAGCAGGGAGAGCCGATATTCCCCAGCCCATGCAGTAAATTGCATCTGCCTCCTGCACAGCACTGCAGAACTCCTCAACAGATTCGCCGTTCATGGCTAAGTTCCTGTAGGTCTCGTCAATGTTCGCCTGCTCAAGACGGCAGAGCTTCACGGCCAGGTCCGAATCGTCGGGAGATTCAGTCTTCATTGCTGCAGGGATAACCTGATCCAGCAGTTTCTTCTTGAGAGTCTTTTTGAGGTCAGCATAGCCGCCGAAGCCCAGCATTCTCGCAACTCGCACAAGCTGGGCACGGGATACGCTGAGTCGTTCTGCTGTCTCGCTTATTGAGTGGAATGCTATCTCCGAAGAGTTCCCCAGAATGTACTCTGCTACCCTCCGTGTCTTGGCCGGAAATTCGTTCAGCCTTCCGCGTATTTGTTCCTCCAAATGCAGGGCATCTATCATAACGTCTATATCACTCCCCTATTGTTACGCACCTTACATAATTTACTCCGCTTCCCCTTGATGAACGGAGAGTCCCGTGAACGTTTACGGGGTCGCCGTCTTTGAGCGTTTCAAGAATGGCTTTCTGCTTGTCATCGTAGACGCGCACAACTATGAAGTCCCTTCCTGTCTCCGGATTCTCCTGGCGCACGGCAAAGCGTATGTATCTGCCTGTTCCGTTTTCGCCCTCTGCCTGAGCCTTGACGAAGTGGACATTGCCGGAGAGTTCGGCTTCGTTCTCGGGCTGTGCGGGAAGAGAGGCGAGAGACTCGGTCTCGAGGACGGCGAGGTAGAGTTCACCGCTGCCCTTTGAGGAGCGGAGAGTGCCTCTGACTCTGACGGGCGAGTTCTCGGGTAAGGCCTTGAGAGTCTCCTGAGTGTCGGCAGGGAATGCCCTTGCGTTCAAGAAATCTTTGCGTGTTGTGCCGTCTGTCCATGTGCTCTCGTGCCGGATAGAGAACGGGAAATATTCATTGCCTTTCTTCTGGCTCAAGTGATGCACAAGACCGGTTATTGTTACTGTGTTTATGTTGTTCATCGGGTATCACCTCTAAATAATGTTAGCTGATTGATAGATTCTACACCGGCTATTCTACAACTGAGTGTGAATGCCCGCCACGTGATAAGCGCATAAAATTTATATTGCTATGCTACAATTCTGAATACATCATACTAATTCATCAGGAGGGCAAAAATTTAGAGATGGTGAGCAGGAATCAGAAATATAAACGCCGACTGTTCTTAGCGTCATATACATTATTGATGTTTGTGAACTCAATACGTCATTTTTTCGGAAAAGGCGGTGCAGGTGAAAATACTGGCTCAATGTTTGACTCTGAATCGGCCTTAGGTGTCAGAATAGTGCTTATGGGGCAGGGATGCTTAGTGCTGCTATGCGGTGTATGTTTCTTGCTGACGCTATCAATGAACGGCCGGAAAACCTTCATGAGCAAACCCGCAAGATTCTTAATGTATGGAATTACAGCATGGCTTATGTGGGGAATGTATATAACGTTCAGCGGATTGTCTTTTTTCAATACCGGCTTGGCAGGATATAGAACCCTAGTTAAATTGTGCGCATATACAATGACAATATTTATGGGAGCAAAAATTGTAGAAGTCTATGATCTCAAGAAAGAAGTTGCGGGCATAGCAGCTTTCTTCATGGGACTTACTCTTCTTGTTGCCTATATAACGCATTTCAACGGTCTGGAGTTCCTGAACTCAATAGCGAACGTATTAGCTAAGGATGACAGATACAGAGTATCTTTCGGGTTAGGTCATGTCAACAGTACAGGCAGGTTATGTTTGGACTACTTTATATTCTGTGCAATATATAAGACGCTTCTTAAAGAGAGAAGTAAGCAGAATTACCAATGGGGGGGGGGGCAGGATATTAAAAACTGACGCACTGTACAACCTCCTGCGCTTACTCTATCCTGTTGTAATAATTATGCTTATCTCCTGCGCTTCAAGAACTTGCATTTCAGGATTAGCAGGTTTCTGGCTCGTTTATTACCTGCTTAGCAGCTACCGCAAAATGACATGGCATGTAAAAGCTATGGCTGTCTCCGTAATATTATTCGTCTGTCTGGTAATTATAGTTTCCGTTGAGTGGGGTGAAGTCTGGTATGATTTCGTGATCTACAGCGGAAGGCTTGAAAACTATACGACTACTTTTCCTTTCCTGACTGAGAAAGGTTCATGGTTTACAGGCTTAGGCTTTGGTTTTCTTGAACAGCTCAACAGATTCAGGACAGTATCTTTCCTCGACAGCTTCTACCTTATGACACTTTTGGAATCAGGAACTGTAGGTTTCATTTTGCTCATAGGTACGATAATACGCTTCTCGTTCATGTATTTTCGTGACACAAGATATATGAACAGATTTCACAGGGTAGCAGGAGGACTCTTAGCCGTAATGTTATGGCATGGACTGTTTGAGTTCGTAACTTATGGCAATGATTATACTGACGTAATTCACTGGCTTCTGCTGATTATTGCAGTCAATGAAAGATGCGCAAACAGTCTTAATCTTTCCCGCTCCCGAATGCCCTTGAAAACACATGAAGCATAGATGTATGTATGCTATAGTATTGCTTAATATTTAATCATTAAGGAGATGTTGAGATTTGGTTTATACGGCTAAGTACTTCAGGGATAACTTCCCGGACTGGAAGTACAGGAAAGATTTTATCACTACAAGGCTCTTCTACCGCCCTGTATCGTTCTATGTGTCGGCGTTCTGTGCAAATCACGGGATTTCTGCCAACGCTGTATCTGTCTTCTCATCGTTTGTTGCAGTTCTTGCGTGCGTAATGTTTCTGTTTGCGCGTTATGAGCTTAACATTCTAGGGGCAATATTAATCTCCGTATGGGGGATATTGGACTGCGCTGACGGAAATTTAGCCCGTACGGTCGGAGCGCAGCCTTTCGGTGAATTTGTTGATGCGGAGAGCAGCTACACGCTTATCTGTTTTCTGGGAGTTTCATTAGGAATATCCGTATATTTTACTAAGGGGGGGGTATTAATTTCAGGCGGTAATCCATGGATAATTTTCATAGGAGCTGTCGCTTCAAGCTGTGATACTCTCGTCAGACTTATCTACCAGAAATACCAGAACTCTTCGCGTGAACTGGCAGACAAGAACATAATTCCGCCTCACCGCGAAAAGAGGACAGAGAACGAATACTCAGGAAGCCTAAGAGTTAAGCTGGAACAATGGCCCGGAATCGGCGGCTTCATGGCACCGATGATTCTAGTATGCGCAGTCCTTAATGCCCTTGATGTAGTCATTTACTATATGGCACTCTATTATTGCTCCGGAGCAGTAGTGTTCATCTGCTGGTATACACTCAAGGCTATGAGTTTCAGGAACATATCCATGAATGTATAAGCCTCTCTGCTTCTCCTGAATATTCGTGAAAGCTCATGAAAACCGGCAAGAGCTATTGCATAATTCATGAAAGCTGATAAAATGCTGAAAAATTCAGTTTCAGGAGGTGTAAATAATGACCAAAGCAGAACTTATTGACGCAATCACTGCCAAACTCGCAATGCGCAAAAAAGATGTCGCACCTGTCGTTGATGAAGTCTTTTCCGAGATACAGGGAGCACTGAGCAAGGGCGATAAATGCACGTTCGTAGGCTTCGGAGTGTTCGAAGTGAGAGAGAGAGCCGCAAGAGAAGGCCGCAACCCGCAGGATCCCACAAAGGTCGTCATTATTCCGGCCAAGAAAGTCCCGGTATTCAGGCCCGGCAAAGATCTCAAAGACGCAGTAGTTGACGTAGAGCTTCACTAACTAAGCAGGATTCATTCTTGACGCAAAGGCGACTCCTGAAATTTATTCAGTTGAGCCGCTTTTTTGTGTACACATTAACGCGAAAGGACTGATATATTCATCATGCTAGACTTCCAGAAATTCACATGGGACGACAAAGACAAATACACACGCTATTTTCAGGCCTCTCCTGTTCATTACGCAGAGTACTCATTCTTCGGCCTCTGGTCTTGGCTTCATGATTACCCCTTGGAGATAGCCTACACTGATACTAATATATGCTGGCTCAGGTCAGGCGGGCCTCTTCCCGGAATCTTCGGGCCTTCCGGAAACTGGGACGGCATCACTGACTGGGATAAAGTGTTAGCAGACTTCCCGTCAGGCACATTGATTTATGACGTTCCCGCAAAGGTCAGAGACATTCTCTCGGGACGCTCCGGCCTCCGCTTCACAGAGGACAGAGACCAGCACGAATACGTCTACTCCGTGAAGGACATGATCGCCCTCAAAGGCAAGCTATACGCCCACAAGCGCAACCGTGTCCGGGCATTTCTTGACGGCTACGAATGGGACTACGAGGAACTCACGCCCTCACTTTTCGGCGAGGTCATAGACTTTCAGGAAAGATGGCGGGTTCACCGTGAGGACAGCATGACTCAGGAAGAAGCGGCCTCACTTGACGGCGAGGACTTGGCCATCAGGAACGCATTAGACAAATGGGAAGAGTTCAGATTTGCCGGAGGACTGCTGCGTGTTGACGGAAAAATCATAGCCTACACAATAGCAGAAGAGCTTGACAGTGAGAATCTGGATATCCGGTTCGAGAAGGCATTCGGAGAATACGCTGGGAGCTATCAGGCGATAAACTACATGTTTCTGAAGAATTACGGCGCAAAGTATAAGTACGTCAACCGAGAGGAAGACATGGGAGAACCCGGACTGCGTGAAGCTAAGGTATCTTACAATCCGATAATGATGCTTGAGAAGTACCAGATGGAAATCTTATAGCGCAGGTGAAATCACACAATGATATTCCTAGTAATCGGCATATTCGTAGCAGTAGCAGTAGGAGCATTCCTGAGGCAGCAGTCCCGCACGACATCACAGCCTCCGGACGAAGCACAGCTCCTCGAGGAACTCGACTCGCTCCCCGAAGTCATCACCGACAATGACGACGATGAAGGTTTCGTGGTGTCTGTCAAGCCCCTGACCTCTCCCGAACTCGCCTCCGGAGCAACTTACTCGTCCCACGCTCCCGCCGGAGAAGAATCCCCCTACGGACGCTCCAGCGAACCCAAGCGTCAGGCACAGGCAGCTTCAAACCTGCTCAGATGGTGCGGAAGATCCGGAGTGATTCAGCTCGAGAGCATCACCGTCCCGAATCCCGTAGCTTACTGGTCAAACGGAGAGTCTACGACGCACGAGCCTTCATGCATTGATGTTACTCTTCCGGTGTCGTTCCCTCAGCAGGGAGAGCAACTGCCCGCAGACGGAGCGGACTCTTACGCAAACATGACTCCGCTTCAGCGCGGAATATATCTGACATGGTTAGCAGGAGCAAGGATTCAGCCTCCGCTTCATATGTGCTATCCGGCTATGTGGCTCTTCGGAATTGAGAGGCGAACTATTGTTGACAAGCTCGACCTGCCTATGTGCATAGGCGAAATGTTCAGGCTGCTTCCGTTATTGAGGTGGGACGCGCTGAAAGATAAGTTAATCAGCTTCATCACGTGGCTTGCAATAAAAGTGTGGCTTCCTGATGAAGACCTGCTCGGATTCTGCAAACGCCTTAATTCAGTTCCCGAAGGCCTCCTTGATATTCTCCTCAACTCCTATGCGAACTCTATGCTGCCTCTGCCTTCTGCTGTTGCCTTCACCGTCGCGAGGACAGCCCAGAAACTCCGCAGGCCTGATGATCCGGTTATCCCTCACTCGGAAGATGACCTGAAGACGTTTACGCCGATCTACAAGGACTTGTGCAAGGGCGGAATGGTCATGCTCAAGCCGCAGAGTACAATCAAGATAACTTACTCTCCCTCTAACCCGTCAATTCAGCTTTCCAAGAAGGACTCCGAGCCTGTGGAGATTCCCGACTTCTTCGAGAACCTCGCAGTCTTCAAGCCGTTAGTTGACTCGTGGGAGGTGTTCCTGACGGCAAAGAAGCAGGAGCAGCCTCCCGTCCCTGACCTGGCCGACATTGAGGAACGTCCGGACTTTGACGGGTTCATCAGGACTCTTCGCCCTGAAGGCACAGATTATCCGCTGATTGCTTCTCTTGAGGATTTAGGAAAGCTCATGAGGTTTGATACATCTCCCGGCACAAAAGTTACCGGCAAGATACGCAAGGCCTTTGTTGACACAGCGCAGGTTGAGGGCTGGCAGATTATACCTGACTTGGGAGTCTCGGGTCGTGTGTATGACTGGCAGGACAGAATATTGCTCGCCGAGCTTGCTCCGGGGACTCTGCTTTCTCCGGCTTACAGGCTCGCGTCGTTCGTGCTGGAGTTCACGTGTGCATCAATAGCTGCTGATGAGGACAGAGTGTTTGAGCCATTGCGCCAGAGGATGAATGACTATTTCCAGCTGAGCGATGACGACAACATCAGGCTCGAGGAACAGAAGCCCCTGAATCTTCCTACGCAATACGGGCCTGATTACTACGGGGAATTTTTGTGTGCGTGGCTGTCTGAGAATGAGCGCAAGGGACTCAAGAATCTTGTGCTGTCTGCATTGAGCTTCATGCCTGTATTTGCTGACAATCCGGAAGTGAACTCGATACTTTGCGAGTACTTAGACCTTCGGGAGGACGAGGCAATGACGGAACAGGAGAGCAGGAGGACTCCCAAAGAATGGGGAAATGAAGTGATGAAGCTGCTTGCTCTTCTGTTCAAGAATGCGTAAGTTGTTTATGCCCCTCAAGGCCTTATGCGTCAGAGGGGCTGTTTATTGTCTTCTCGATGGCTTTGCGTATCTGTGTGCTGCTGGTTGTCTGCGTGTAAGGGAAGTACACTATCTCGACACCTTTTCCCGCAAAAATTTCCTCGTACCTGTTGAAGCGTTCAGAGCCTTTGTAGTCGCTCCCAACAAATAACTTGCTGTAGTGCCATTCCGGCCAGGCATCTGAATCTTCTGCGGGAGCATCAATTACTCTGTCAACGTACCTGCATGAGGCAACTATTCTCTTGCGTTCATCAAGAGGAATGAAGGTCTCCTTGCCCTTGCGCTTCCCGTTGTTGTGTACTCCGACGACTAAATAATCGCACTGGGATTTTGCCCGCTTGATTATGTTCAGGTGTCCCACGTGAAAAAGGTCGAACGTCCCGGACATGTAGCCTGTGATTACTTTGCTGGAAGGATCGAGTCTGCCGGTGTGCTGCTTGTAGTCATAGCTCGAGAGGCCGAACTCGTGAGGGTCTTTGCGGTAACGCTCAATGACTCCCTTGTAGATCTCGTCGTATTTGGGAATGAATAATGTATCTCGGTTCAGAAGATGCCCGAGTATCTGTTCTGCTAAGTCTGAAAGCTGGGATGAGCAGTTTGCCTGTGATCTGCCGTAAAATTTTGTGCCGTCTATGAAACCGGGGGCTACGTTAAGGATTCTGTTAGGGCTGCCGGAACATTCAAGCTCTATGTTGACACTCTCAATGAACCTGCATAGTCCTGCTTTTGCTGCGGAGTATACTGCTGCTGCCGGTGAAGAAATGAGGCCTGTAATCGAACTCATCACTCCGCAATAATACCTATGCCCCCCCCCCAATGAGTAATTTGTCGTAGAAAACTCTAAGCAGTTTTAGCACTGACACTGTATCAATGGTTAAAGTCTTCTCGATCTCGGGAATGCTGAAGTGCTGGAAGTCTGCAAATCTGCCTATGCCTGAAGAGATGAACAGTGCGTTGATGCTGTCATCATGAGCAAGAGACTCGAACTGCATTATATCGGGGTAACGCATATCGCAGTACTCGTACTCGCAGTTAATGCCTTCAGGCTTATGAAGCCCCAAGACTTTCACCTTGCAGCCTCGTTTCACCAGAGCACAGCATACGGCCAAGCCTATACCGCTGCTTCCGCCGACAACTGCAGCTTTATTGATTGTCATCGTGATTTTCCTCCTGTGAATAGATGATATATCTTATCATGAACGGCTGAGTATGTGCGCATAAAATGTCTCCCTTCCGCCCGCACTCTCAGGAAAATTCTGCTTGTATGTCAGCTTGAAGAAGCATGTATCACTCGTAAGCTCATCATAGACATCTTCTATGTACTTTGTCCCTAAAAGCGGCCTCATGTCCTCAATGCGCGGGTTGTTCATGGGCACAGCGTCAAGGAGTTCACGGCATATCGGCAAATCTTCATAGGCGAGGGCAATAATGTAGTCGGTCATCACGTAGTCAATGAATGTAGTGTGATTCTTCCAGTATTCGAGCAGCATATCCCGCACGAACCTGCACAATATGTTATTGCGGTGAGAAGCCTGAAGATAAGTCGTCCATCTCTGCAGAGCAACGTTCCGGTCATGAATATTTGTCGTGTGCCTCACGGTGTAGTACTCATGCGCAAATACCTCGTCCGGAATGTCCGAAGCCGTGAAGATCGTAGCGTCGAGCCAGAGTCCGCCCCATTCCGCGAGCAGGGCCATCCTCACTATGTCGGAGAAATGCGCGGTCTTCATGCTGCCGTCCCTGAGCCTGCCGTGAACGTACCCGGGCAGGGAGAGGTACGAGCCGAGATTTTCGGACGTGATTACATGGAAGGGGTGAGTCCCGCAGCGGGAGCGTGTACTCGCGAGGCAGAGTCTCACAATTTCGGGAGCGTTCCCTTCACCCTGAAGCCACATGCTCCACACAGGAAGGCTTGAACTGTCGGTGCTGCTCCCTGTGGGTGAAGTGATGCTCCGGTACTCCTCTATGACTTGGCCGTAATGTTCCCTGAACCAATCAAGAATCACTCTGTCCTTATAGCGTGAGGTTATTCTGGGAATGCGTATGTTCGTCGCCAGAAGGTCAGACAGCACTACATTGACTCCGAACTCCCGGCACAGCTTCAGCTTTCTTGATACAGACATTATTTCGCACGTCCTTTCCTGAGAGCGTAATAGACATCGGGAGCGTATATCAGCATCAATGACTTCATGAACAGCTCCGGCCTCCTGAAAATATACCTGCATGATGACAGAAGAACCCTGCGTATCTTTCTGTGCTTCAGAGTCCTGCTCATCCTGCAGTAACGTTCACGCTCGCCGTTCTCTGCGTAAATCGTGAGCTGCTTCACCGCCGCGTCGGGAATGTACCAGCTCAGCATGTACCTTCTGACACGCTTACTCTTCACATGCCTCATCACAAACCTTGCTGTCCTGAGCCTCGCGAGCAGAATGTGAGGGAACAGCCCCTCGTACACGATTGATGACTGTTCGGAATGGTGAATGTATGTGTAGAGTACATCACTTATGCCCGACATCTTTGATGCACAGGCTATAGCCTTAAGGGTAAATTCTGTGTCCTCGCCGAGCCTGCATCTTTCAGGAAAACGCAGGGAGTGTTCATCAAGGAAACGTTTACGAAAAATGAAGTTCCAGACGCTCCAGAATCTGATATGTCCTGCTGTCCATGCTTCGAGGTATTTTTCTGGAGAGATTGTGCCGAGATTCGAGGACTCCTCAGTGCAGGAGTTATCTTTCTCCCGGAAGTGCCGCAGTCCGCAGAACACCAGATCCGCATTCTTGGCCTCTGCCTCAGCGCATAATGCTGACACAAAATTTCTGTCCGCTGTGTCGTCGTGGTCAAAGAATATTACGTACTCCCCTGATGCTGCCTTAAGCCCTGTGTTCCGGGAAGCCGACTGCCTGCCGTTCTCCATGCGCTCAATGACTGCATATTTGCGTCCGCTGCTTTCTAGAACTCTGCGTGCTGTGATGACGGTGTTATCTGCCGAGACATCATCAACAACTATAATTTCCAGATTCTCGTAATCCTGCGCAATCAGCGATTCTAGAGTCCGGGCTATTCTCTTTTCACCGTTATACGTCGGGACTATCACGCTCACTAACGGCTGCGTCATTTTGTCCTCCTTGCTGCAAAATACAGGCCCGGCATGTACAGCACAGCAAGAGCCTTCATAAATAGTTCGGGCTTCCTGAAAAATACTCTGCGTGATGACAGCAATACTTCTCTCACGCGCTTATCCTTCAGCAATGCGTCAAAGCCTTCACGGTCATCATCCTTTGCGCAGACGGTGAACTTCCTGATAACGGCTTCGGGCATTAGCAGGTAATCAGCAAGATACTTCGTGCGTTCTGAGGGTGCGTTCTTGCTCAGGTATTCCGCTGTCCTGAAGTGTGCTTCCGAGCTGTCAATGTATCTTCGGAGACTCTTTTCGCGTGTGTCGTTGTCTCTCACAGACCCCATCTCCGGACTGTTCACATAAATGTAGAGGCATTCTTTGGTGAACGATACCCTTTTTGCATGGCAGAAAGCCTTCATCTGGAACTCGATATCCTCAAAGGCTGTGCATCCCTCATGAAAGCGTATGCTGTGAGCAAGCAGGAAATCTCTCTTGAACATCATGCAGCAAGTGTGAGGAGCAATAGGCTTAAGCATTCTATGATACAGAGCTTCCTCTCCGTCAAGCGGCACAGGCAGATCATCACCCGCCTTCAGAATCTCGTCCGGCCTTCCGTCTTCATAACGGCTGATTATTCCTCCGAAGGCTATATCGCTCTCCGGAAGCCCCATTAACTCAGAGACAAGGTTATATTCTGCAATGTCATCACCATCACAGAACCATACGTAAGCTCCTCTTGCCGAATCAAGTCCTGCGTTGCGTGCACAAGATACGCCGAGATTCTGCGTGTGGTCAATGATTCTGTAAGGCCTGCAGCTCTCTGATAACATCTCCTGCGCAATATCACGCGATGAGTCAGTTGATGCGTCGTCAACAATGATTATCTCGAGATTTCCGTAATCCTGAGCAATTATTGACGCGAGAGTCTCCCTGAGATGAGCTGAAGCGTTGTAGACAGGAACTATTACGCTCACAAGTTGATTTGCTGTCATGCATTAATTAATACCTTTCGTGAATTTCAGTGATTATAACATTTGCTATAATCTCACGAAAAATTCAGGAGGCACAATCACAGCAAAACATCATGAGAATACTTCACATAGTCCCTGAGTTTCAGGAGGGCGGAGTAGAACGTTACGTAGTTCAGTTATGCCGCGAACAGGTCAGTGCAGGACACTCGGTCTCTCTAGCCACAGCAGGAGGCCGTCTCGAGCAGTTCCTCCCTGAAGGAGTCAGCGTTCATCACCTGCCAGTCCAGCGCAAGAATCCCTTCACGGTGCTCATGAGTGCACACAGACTCTCGCTCTTGCATCCGGGCTTTGACATCATTCACGCACATTCCCGAGTCCCTGCTTGGGTCGCTTGGCGGCTCTCGCACCTCACACGGACGCACTGGCTCATGACCGCTCACGCTCCCTACTCGCTCAATGCCGGAATCCTTCCTCTGAGACATGCCGGCGGAGTTATCTGCGTCTCCGAGTCAGTCCGTCAGGCTCTCACGGGTTATCTTCCTGCGAACACGCTAACGATCCCGAACGGCATCCGCAAGCCCCGCGTAAAGTGGGAAGGCAGGTACTTTCCTGACAACACGAGGCTTCTTTACGTCGGCTATCTCTCACAGCGCAAGGGACTCGATACGGCTATCAATGCTCTCGGCAGACTGAAAGATTACGTGTGGACTCTTGACGTTCTCGGGGACGGCTCGCACCGTGATGAACTCGAGACTCTCGTGAAGACTCTCGGACTCTCAGACCGCGTGAAGTTCTGGGGATTCAGGGACGACTCGGACGAGTTCATGAGCCGTTCTGCGTGCCTGCTCTTTCCCTCGCATCAGGAGGGACTCCCGCTCACAGTCAACGAGGCTCTCGCTGTAGGGCTGCCTGTTCTCGCGTCTGACATTGAGCCGCTGAGGCCGTTAGCGTCGGGTGCTCTGGTTCCGCCGGGAGATGTCGGAGCGTGGACGGAGGCCATAAGGCGTGTGCTCGAGGGAGGAGAGGCGAGTCCTCTCAGCGTGGAGAAGCTCACACTCTTTGAGGAGACTGCGGCGAGGACGGAGGAGTTCTACCGCGCAATTCTGGAGGGCAGAGAATGAGGGTGCTGCATTACGCTGACGATAACATGCTTTCTTGGGCACAGCCATATATTCAGCTTCTGGAAGCATTGCGTGATAAAGGCTGCGATAACGTTATAGCCTGCCGTCCTATGGGGACGCTTTCAGGGCTGATGAGGGATGCGGGGTTCGAGGTACACACTTACAAGCCCAAAGTATCATCAATTCCCGGACTCGCTCTCGGCTTCAGGGACATTGTGCGCGCTGTCAGGCCGAACATCATTCACACACGGCTATCATCTGCTGCACATATCGCGGGCTTCTGGGGCAGAAGGCTTCATGTTCCTGTGGCCGCGACAGTCGATAAATTCCCCCGCAAAAAGTACTACGCACACGCAGTACACATTCTCCCCTGCTCAACGCCTGTTGCTGAGTTCATGGCCTCACAGGGTGTCCCAAGAGAGAAAATGACCGTTATTCACAACGCAGTAAACGTGAAGAATTACGCAAGGAATGAGACTGCAAGGCGGAACATACGCATAGCTGAAGGCTTCGGTGATAACACGGTATGCTTTCTCGGAATGGGACGGCTCGTTGACTGGAAAGGGTTTGATGACTTATTGAGAGCGTTTGCGGAGCTTAAAGGTGAAGAGAGAGATTACCGCCTGTGGATTGCAGGAGACGGCCCGGAACGTGAGAAGCTCGGGAGTCTCGCGCAGCAGCTAGGCATTCATGAGCGCGTGAAGTTCTGGGGATTCGTGAAGAACGTGAAGCCCCTGCTGTGGGGAGCAGATATTTACGTGCATCCGTCATGGGGAGAAGAGGCGTTCGGGCTGAGTCTGCTCGAGGCAATGTCGGCAGGACTCCCGGCAATAGCATCACGCAGCGGAGGAATGACAGAGATACTCGGCGATTCATACGGGCTGACTTTCCCGAGACGGGACATAGACTCGTTAGCCGGGTGCATGAGGAAGAGCATCATTGACGCTGACGCACTGAGCGAATCTGCATTGAGGAGAGCATGGGACTTTGACATTTCCGCAGTCTCAGCAAGAACGTTAGATGTCTACATAAAAATTCTTCACGGCTGATTTAGTATCCATTCTGCGGCGCGCTTGGCCTCGTTGAAGTCCTGATTATGCTTCTGCTCCGGCTCTTCAAGAAATTTCCTGAAGTCTGGCGTTTTCCCAAAGTCAACAAGAAGATTCCTGACAGCCATTCTGTCAAACATCTTGTCGAACCGCTGAGGCCCTGCTCCGAATGCCTGCTTGATGAACCCTGCAGATCTCGGCACTCTCAGAAGTCCCACCCTGAAGCCTGCAGTTACCGCCTCAGAGACCATAGACACAGAATCTTCCGTAACGATAACGTGAGATGCCTTGCCGAGAATTGCGGTGAGAGCATTGACGCGGGGCTTCTTCGACATGATGAGCATGTAGCCGAGCGATGAGTCCTGAATGAACATGTCCTCGATGCGCTGGTCGAGAGCTTTTCCTGTCCTGCGAGAAGTCGTCAGCAGAATCTTGATGCCCTCAATGTAGCGCAGTGATCCGAGTGCATCCTCTGCCCACTCAGGAGAAGGCTTATAGTTCTTGTCGCTCCCGCCTATCAGCACAGCAACTATCTTTCCGCCTCCGAACTCACGGCCCGCAAAGAAACTCGACCCTATAAGCTCAAGGTCAGGCTGGTAAATGTGATTAGGTGCTCCCAATGTCGTGAGTATGTTCTTGTCTCTGGGATCGTGCTTGTCGTGTTCGGGGATGATTGCGTAGTCGAACGGCTTAGTTCCCAATACTGAAGGTGTCATGACTACTGCGGACTTGTTGCCGGTAGCTTTTGCACATGCGAGTGTGAAAGGTGCTACGGAACTTCCGGCGGAGATGAATAACGTGTTGGGCTTTATGCCCCTATGACTCAGGCCGACGGACTTCAGCCATTCGCGGGAATACGAGCCTCCGTGTACTGCGAGTCCGTGAACAAACAGCTTCAGGCGCAGCAGCTTGTTGACGCCTGTGAGTCTCGGGACGTTGACGGGTTCGCCGAGCCGTCCTCCTCCCATGCGTTCAAGCCATTGCGCAACACCTAATGACTGGTGATAGTGGCCTCTTATTCCGTCGCTGAGTAATATTATCTGGTCAAACTTGGGCATTCATTATCACTCTCACTCTATCTAAATCTTCTGGTGTATCTACTCCTACGCTCTCATTCCTAGAACTTGTTACCTTCACTTTAATCTTGAGGCCGTGTTCTAAGATTTTGAGCTGCTCCAGTGATTCTGCATCACTCAAGGGAGTAGATGGGAGTGATACATATTTTCTGAGAAAGCCTGTTGTGTAGCCGTATATGCCTATGTGCTGATAGATGGGCAAATCTGATGTATTGCGCTTGTATGGTATCAGCGAGCGCGAGAAGTAGAGTGCGTGCCCGCTCTGAGACATGACAACTTTCACGATATTTGCATTCCAGAAATCTTCAGACAATTCACGGCATAACGTAGCGCATTCATCATCATGCAGGAGTTCAGCGACCTCATCAATCATCACGGGGTCAAGCAATGGTTCATCACCCTGAATGTTTATCACAGCGTCAGCACTTCCTCCCCAGAGCCTGAGTGCCTGTTCGCACCTCGCTGTACCGTTAGAGAGGTCTGAATCCGTCATTACAGCCTGTCCTCCGAAGCCGTGAACACAGTCATAGATTCTTGCGTCATCAGTTGCGACGAGGACATCACAGAGCCTCTCTGCCTTCTTCACCTGCTCATATACTCTCTGAATCATTGGCTTGCCCAGAATGTCAGCTAAGGGCTTTCCGGGAAACCTTGTAGATGCATATCTTGCCGGAATTATGCCGATTATCTTCATGCTATACCTGCTTTCAGTAATTCATGTATGTGTACTATTCCCACCGGTTTACCTTCCTCAACAGCAACCAGCACGCTGACTTCATTGCGTTCCATCACTCTTACTGCTTCTGCTGCCAGCGCGTCGGGGCTTATCGTCTTTGGAGTCTTTGTCATTGCGTCCTGAATGAGTGCGTCAAATGCTCCTGCTCCGAGCCTCTCCATGAGCCTCCGCAGATCTCCGTCTGTGAATATTCCCGTCAGATTTCCCGAGAAGTCTGTAATGCACACAGTACCGTAGCCCTTGCTCGTGATGACGAACAGAGCATCTTTCACGCTTACTCCCTCGAGGACGACAGGCAGACTCTCTCCCGTGCCCATGACATCACGGACTCGTGTCAGCAGTTTCCGGCCAAGAGTCCCCCCCGGGTGGAAGAGTGCGAAGTCCTCTCTCCTGAGTCCCCGCAGAATCGTAACCAGTGTCGCGAGAGCATCTCCCATCACAAGCTCGAGAGTCGTGCTGCTCATCGGTGCAAGCTGCAGAGGGTCGCCTTCAGAGTCTACGTGAGCATCCAGGACAATATCCGAGTATTCGGCGAGCGGAGAAGTCATGACTCCTGTGATGGCTATCATCTTTGCGCCGATCCTCCTGAAGTGCGGGAGGAGGGAGACCATCTCGGAGGACGCTCCGCTGTTGCTGATGAAGAGTCCGACATCCTCGCGCCTGACCATGCCGAGATCTCCGTGTGCAGCTTCAGCAGCGTGAAGGAAGAACGACGGAGTCCCGAGTGAGGCGAGAGTAGCGGAGATTTTGCGCCCGACGTGTCCGGACTTGCCCAAGCCGACGACGACAACCCGGCCTTCACACTGATAGATTAACCTTGCAGCGTTGACGATCTCGGGAGAGAGTCGCTCCGATGCGCTGAGAATCTCTCCTGCTTCTGTGCGCATGAGTTCTCTTGCTGAGTTCAGGAGTTCCGAGTCTGAGTAAGTGTGAATCATATGCATTCTCCTTTATGAAGCGTGCTGTATATACGGAGCTGCGGGTATTCTGCACCGCCAGCATTTACGACTAATGCACGTGGCCGGACTCGCCAAAGCCTACAACTACAGTCGCGGAGCACGCCGTAAGATACACGGCCTTCACACTGACAGATTAGCCGTGCAGCGTTGACGATCTCGGGAGAGAGCCGCTCTGATGCGCTGAGAATCTCTCCTGCTTCTGTGCGCATGAGTTCTCTTGCCGAGTTCAGGAGTTCCGAATCCGTATGCCGCAAGCTAATCCCATTCCTCATCATTCATGCAGATTGACCTGTAAAGCGTCCTTATTGCCGGCTCATAATCACTGTCTGACACTCCGACAATAATATTCAAATCATCAGCTCCCTGCTCTATCATCTTCACCTTTATTCCCACGCGCGCCAATGCATCAAATATTCTGCTGAACACTCCCTTTACTGTGCTCATGCCTTCACCGACTATAGCTATCAGTGATAATCCCCTCTCTACATCCAATGAATCAGGATTTACGGCATTCTTCATCTCGGTGAGTATCTTGTCGCGTCTAAGGTCAAATATCGGAGACTTGAGGACTATCGCCATCTTGTGTATGCCCGAAAGATAGTGCTGGCAGGCTATATTGTTCCTGCGGAATACTCCGAATAATTTCTCTGCAAAATCACTCGTCTTATTCAGTCCGTACTTGTTCACATGAATAACACTGAAGCTGTTATGTCCTGCTATACATGCCGTAACTTTCCGCCTGGCATTTTCAGGAAGCCTCGTGCTTATGAGCATACCTTCATCTTCGGGAGTGTCTGTGCTGGCTATCATCATGGGTATTCCTGCCTCGTTCAGCATGAATATATCGTAGTCATTGATTATGTTGATGCCGATATAGTTCATCTCCAGAGCCTCAGCATAAGTTACATGCCTGATTAATTCTGCATCACGTATCACTTCCGGGTCAGCACTGTAAATCTTTGCGTCATCGCTCCACTTCTCGAACAAGTCAGCCTTCACAGCGCACGCCACCATTGCACCGGCAGTATCACAGTCTCCGCGCATGAACGTCTTGATTCTTCCGTCAGGCAACGATCCGTAGAAGCTCGGTATCACTGCACGCTCGAAACCCTGCAGCCTCTCGTTTGCTGTCCTGAAAGTCTTATCCTTGTCGGGGCTGCCTGTTCCTGTGAAGAAGATTAACTGTGAAGCATCGACAAATTCCCACTCAAGATACTTTGCGAGAATCTTAGCCATGATGTACTCTCCTCTGCTGCCTATGTAGTCGAGGTTCATTCTCTGCTCCAAAGCATCCTTCAGAGAAGCAATTTCCGCATCAAGGCTGAAGTCAATTTTTAGGCCGTCTACTATTTCTCTGTAGCGTTCATCAATCTTCATCAGGGTATCAATGTAATTCTCCCCGTTGTGAAAACTTGAATGGCAGAAATAGAGCATGTCAGTTATCCCGACGCTGTCAGGAGTCGCTCCCGGTGCAGAGACGACGATATACCTTCTGTCAGGATTAGCCTTGATTATCTGTGCAGCCTTGATGACTTCCTCAGCACTGGCCGCCGCATGTCCTCCGAATCTTGAAACAATCAGGTTACTCATTTATTCACCAGCTTTCATGACGTTACAGCAAAATTACTTCTCTTCCTCGAAATTGTCCCTCAGCGCAAAATTCCGGCTGGCATTATGGACTGCGAGCACCTGATCCAGAAATTCGCCCATCATGTTCAGGGGTATCATGTTAGGCCCGTCGCTGAGTGCATCTTTCGGACTCGGGTGAGTCTCCGCAAACACTCCGTCGACTCCTACTCCTGCTGCAGCTCTCGACAGCGGGAAAGCGAGCCTCCAGTCTCCTCCGCTCATGCCTCCGAGTTCTCCCGGCCTCTGTGCGCTGTGGGTTGCGTCGAAGATTATCGGGTAGCCGAATTCACGCATCTTGATTATTCCTGTCATGTCCGCAACGAGACGGTGATAGCCCATGAACGTCCCGCGCTCGCAGAAAATCACCTTGTCGTTCCCCGACTCCCTGCACTTGGCCGCGACGTACTGCATATCATCAGGAGCAAGGAACTGCGCCTTCTTGACGTTGATGATGCGTCCTGTCTTGGCTGCAGCAACGAGCAAGTCCGTCTGTCTGCACAGGAAAGCGGGAATCTGTAACACGTCGGCGACTTCTCCAGCCGGAGCTGCCTGAAAGCTCTCGTGAATGTCCGTCAGAATAGGCACTCCGACCATGCGCTTAATCTCCGCGAGCTGCTCGAGTCCCTTCTCGAGTCCCGGGCCTCTGTAGGCATGAATCGAGGTGCGGTTAGCTTTGTCGAACGATGCCTTGAAGATGTAGAGGAGTCCGCGTTCGTCGCAGATGTGCTTCATGGCCTTTGCGACTCTGAGGCCTAGCTCGGGGCTTTCAAGTGAACAAGGCCCCGCTATTACTGCGAGGCTCCCGTCACCTATAACTCTGCCGTCTAACTGGTACTGCTTTGTGCTCACGTTTACGCCTTGCCGTCTGAACCGAATAGGCGGATTTTCTCGCGCACTGTCTCCTTGATGGCCTCAAAGCCGGGTGCGAGAAGCTTGCGGGGATCGTAGCCCTTGCCCTCGTTGTCCTTGCCTGCCTCGATGTACTTGCGGGTTGCTGCTGCAAATGCGAGCTGGCACTCTGTGTTGACGTTGACCTTGCTGACTCCGAGAGTGATTGCCTTCTTGACCATCTCGTCAGGAATGCCGCTTCCGCCGTGAAGAACTAAGGGCATGATTCCCGTCTTCTCCTGAACCTTCGCGAGGGTCTCGAACGATAAGCCCTTCCAGTTTGCGGGATATTTGCCGTGAATGTTGCCGATGCCTGCTGCGAGCATGTCGACTCCGAGATCCGCTATGCGCTTGCACTCGTCGGGGTCAGCGCACTCGCCCATGCCGACTACTCCGTCTTCCTCTCCGCCGATTGCTCCGACCTCTGCCTCGATGGTCAGGCCGAGCATGTGGGCAGCGTGAGTAAGCTCCACGGTCTTGGCGACGTTCTCGTCAATGGGGAAATGCGAGCCGTCGAACATGATTGACGTGAAGCCCGCCTTGATGCACTTGTACGCGCCCTCGTATGTGCCGTGATCAAGGTGCGTGCAGACAGGGACAGTGATGCCGAGTGATGCGTCCATTGCCTCGACCATTGCCTGAACTGTGCGGAAGCCGCCCATGTACTTGCCTGCGCCTTCGGACACGCCGAGAATGACGGGGGACTTGAGTTCTTCTGCGACCTGAAGGACTGCCTTTGTCCACTCGAGGTTATTGATGTTGAACTGGCCGACTGCGTAATGACCTGCTTTTGCTGCAGTGAGCATCTCTTTTGCGTTTACTAACATAGCAAGAATTACCCTCCTGAATTAATTTATTATGGATGGCGTAATTATATAGCATTTTGCCCGTTATCGCGTACATAGGGAGGCGTAAATCATTGCCTGAGTGATAGAATACTCACTATCCCAATCAATGGAGTGATTATTAATGGAACAAAGAACGGTTGATTGCCTTTCACTGCCCTTGCTCGCATTCGTAGCGAGGATCAGGAACTTGAAAATCCCGGTGGAGTACGTCAGGGAAGACAACGGACACTGGAGCTGCTGGACTAAGTACAATGCTCCGGGAACGATTCAGACTTACGGAGTGGGGATAACTTTTGATGAAGCTGTTGATGATTATATTGACGCGCTGAAGGAGATTGCAAGGTGCATATATGAAGATGACGAACCGACAGATGATGTATCTTTTGAGTTCTTCGCAAAAATTCTTATGAGTTCAAAGGAGGAACTGAAGAAATGCCTAGATGGAATGATCTCATAAGATTCCTAGACCGCAATGCTATATTTTTAAGGCACGGCGGAAACCATGATATTTATCTCTACAACAGCAAGCGAATCAGAGTCTCCAGAGGGAGCGGAGAAATTGACAGAAATACATGGAGAAAGATTCTCAAACAGCAGCTCGGCATAACTCAGGAAGAGTTCAATGAAGGACTCAAATAATCAGGAGGAATCATTATGACAGACTTAGAACTCGCAACGTCCAGAACATGGGCAGAAATCAATCTTGACGACCTCGCACACAACATTCACACTCTCCGCAGAATCCTCGCTCCATCAGCAAAATTCTTAGGTGTAGTCAAGGCCAACGCTTACGGACACGGAGTCATCCCATGTGCACGCACTCTTCAGGCTAACGGTGCTGACTACCTCGCCGTCGCAACTGTCCCCGAAGGCATAGAACTCCGCAACGCAGGAATCACCCTTCCGATTCTCTGTCTCGGGCAGACTCAGCCGGAATTTGCAGAACTCATCAGCAAGTACTCCATCACTCAGGCAGTCGGCGATCTTGAGAACGCAAAAGCTCTCTCATCACTCGCGCAGGCTCTTCACACGACGATACGCATTCACGTAAAGATAGATACCGGCATGAGCAGGACGGGATTCTTCTGGCCAGACAATGACTCGGAGAAGGAACGCACAGCCCGCGACATCATAACTGCCTGCAGACTCCCCGGACTCGAGGCAGAGGGAATCTTCACGCACTTTGCTGCTGCAGACGGCGACCCGGACTACACCCGCCTTCAGCTATCCCGCTTCAACGACGCAAGGCAGACTCTCTCTCGTCTCGGCCAAGACTTCACGATCGCTCACGCTGCAGCAAGCGTAGGCACTCTCGGCTACCCGGAGGCTCACCTCGGCATGGGACGCTTCGGACTCGTCCTCTACGGCTACGAATCCACAGACACAGGCAACGAGAACGCAAAACTTGACCTTCACCCCGTCATGACCCTCAAGAGCAGAATCACCGCAGTACGCAGACTCCCCGCAGGAACAACCATAAGCTACGGACGCACTTACACACTAAAGCGGGATTCTGTTATCGCTGTTCTTCCTATGGGCTACGCTGACGGATTCCCCCGCACTCTTTCTAATAACTTCAGCGTGAAGATACACGGTGTGCTCTGCCCGAACGTCGGCCGGGTCTGCATGGATATGTGCATGATAGATGTTACGGACATTCCGAACGTCAGAGCCGGTGATGTTGCGACAGTGTGGGACGGAGAACTGATTCCCATTGCTGCAAAGAACGCAGGAACAATCATTCATGAAATTGTGTGTATGCCATCACAGAGAGTCCCGAGAGTGTTCATCGAGGGCGGAAAAGCGAGCGTGTAGATGCTGTCGTTCCGATTGCGCCCGGTCTTCAAAGATTACTTGTGGGGCGGGACGAGACTCATCACTGACTGGGGGAAGACTCCGGACTCTCCGACTCTCGCCGAAAGCTGGGAGCTTGCCTCTCACAAGGACGGCGATAACCTCATCCTTGACGGTGAACTCGTAGGCCTGACTCTCTCGGAGGCAGCAAAGAAGTATCCTGCTGTCGTCTCTCCGTCTTTCTCTGGTGATGACACGTTCCCCCTGATGGTCAAGCTCATTGACTCACAGCAGCCGTTATCAATTCAGGTGCACCCCTTCAACGACTACGCTAGACGGGTAGAGCACAGCAGGGGCAAGACTGAATGCTGGTACATCCTGAATCATGACGAGGGAGCATATATCTATCTGGGCTTCAGCAGGAATGTATCACGCAGGGACTTCGAGCAGGCCATCACTGACGGCACAGTTACCGGGCTGTTGAGGAAGGTGTACGTGAAGGACGGAGATTTATACTTCATCCCTGCAGGAACAATTCACGCAATAGGCCCGGGAATCACATTGGCCGAGATTCAGGAGAACAGCAACATCACCTACAGAGTCTACGATTACGGAAGGGTAGGAGCTGACGGAAAGCCGAGAGAGCTTCACATTGCAAAGGCACTCGACGTAACTAACACTTTCCCCCTGAGCATCACTCCTCCGGGACGGGCAGGTAATGTTCTGGTGAGCTGCAGCAAGTTTCATGTTGAGAAGGCTTTTGCTCCGTTTACAGGCAGAGCGTCAGGGAGCTTCAGGTTTCTTCTGTGCCTTGATGGTGAAGGCAGATTTTCCTGCGGATCGTTTGAGTGTGAGATGGTGAAGGGAAGCAATGTTTACGTTCCTGCAGACTGTGAAGAAATGTTTACATTATGCGGAAAGTCGGTTATGCTGGCCGTGTCTCTAAATCAAGTGAAAGGACAAACAAGCTGATATGATACCCTTCTTCGATATTACAAAGCGTTATAAAACGTATCCGTCCGCCCCGAGAGCCACAAGAAACGGCAAGATATTAACCTCTCTGACATCGTGGGCAATGATGGTACTTGTTGCTGTATTCTGGCTTCCGTTATCTATGAAGGCTGTTGATGCCATCACCGGAAGCAATAAGAGTGATTTAGCATTATTGCTGTCTGTAGCATCGTTTGCTGTGCTGTGCGTAATTTTCTGGCGCGTCAGAATATGGGCGTGGAGAAGACTCGAGTCTCAGGCTCAGAAGGAAGCTGCAGAGAATGAAGGCCTGACACCGGAAGAACTCTCACTGAAGGAGCAGGAAGTTGCGAGACAGAGCAAGCGTTTCGAGGGATGGAGTCTGCTCGCGATAGGCGCGGCGTTAATGTGCGTGTTCATGTATGTCCTTCCCGTCAAGGCTGTAGACATCAGGACGGTATCATTCGGAGAGCTTGCCTACAACAAAACGTATTACATCGATGAACTCATAGTGATTGACAGTTACGCTGTCATGCAGTCTGAGGAGGGCGGGAACGAGCGGAAATATTACCTCGCTGTGTTCACTGACAAGGACGGCAAAAGATGCTTCATCTCGTTCTTCACGCACAGGGACATCAAGTCATACCCTGAGAGAGTGTCTGCGTATGTCCTGACCGAGAGGCTGCCGGATACTAAGC
Source organism: Synergistaceae bacterium (assembly GCA_017445405.1). Lineage (GTDB taxonomy): Bacteria > Synergistota > Synergistia > Synergistales > Aminobacteriaceae > JAFUXM01. The sequence continues at coordinate 65,278 of JAFSUD010000024.1, read as the reverse complement.
TGTCTATCATGCGTGACGAAGAGACCGGCGAATGGTACGTCCCGAGCATGGAGTATTTTTACGGTAAAGCCCGGAAGGTGTACGCATGGGCTGCGGAGGAGGCCTCAGAAATGAACGCTAGGTACGTGTGTGCCCCCGGCGAGAGTATTTTGTGGCATGAACTCACAGCAGACAACTACACAGGATTGATAGTGCTGATTTTACCGCTGATTTCCTTTGTGTGCGGAGCGTATAGGCTCGTTAAGTACAAGGCATGACTGCGAAACAGGTAATTCACGCAGGCAAAGCAGATGGACAGACAAGTTTTAGTGCTATACTTTAGCGATTATGGACAAGACTAACTTAATCAGGAGCACACTAGCATTCACCCAGCTTGTAATTGACACATGCATATATTGGCTCAGTTTCTCGCTGGTAATAGCGTTATGGTTTACTGGTAGGGCGCAGGCACAGTTCACGTTTGAGATAAAGGCTTTCTTTACGGGAACAATGCTCGCGGTCTTCTGGTTCAACTCGCTCTACGACTTCAAGAACTGGATATTTTGGGACGAGCTGAAGGCTGTGCTGAAGTCCTCTGTCCTGATCATCCTAGTGATAGTCCTCTACCTGTACTCCCAGAAGTTCGACATCTCGCGCTTCATGATAGCCGCAGGAGTAGTAATCTTCGTGCCGCTGTGTCTTGGTGCGCGTTATGCGTTCAGGCGGTTATTCTTTGCGCTCGGCATTCTCACAACTAACATTATCATTCTCGGAGCAGCAAGGACAGGAGAAATTTTTGCAGAGAAGATTGCGGATCATCCCTTCACGGCGTGCAGAGTGATCGGCTTTCTTGACGACGACCCTGAGAAGCAGGGAAAGACTGTTGCAGGTTTCCCGGTGCTCGGCCGTCTTGAGGACTTCATGAAGATTTACGAGACTACACGCATTGACGAGGCAGCGGTGGCAATATCTACGGCATCACGGAGTCTTCTGACACACATTCTCGACATCGTGGAGTTCCACGTGAAGCAGGTGCACTACATCCCGGATATGTACATGCTCACGACGTTTTCGGCCTCGATACGCGACGTTGACGGAATGCCGGTAATCTCTGCGTCTCAGGGACTCTTCAACCCTGTGAACCGGGCAGTGAAAAGCATCATGGACTACACCGGAGCAGTGCTCGCGTTAATCATCTTCTCACCGATAATGCTTTGGGCTGCATTGATGATAAAGCGTGAAGATAAAGGCCCTGCATTATTCATTCAGGACAGGGTAGGCTGGAAGGTAAAGCATTTCAAGGTGTGTAAGTTTAGGACAATGTACGTAGATGCAGACAAGCGCACAGAAGAACTCTTCAAAGATCCCGAAGTCCTCGCCGACTACCACAAGGGAATCAAGCTCAAGAACGACCCGAGACTCACCAAGATAGGCCGCATTCTCCGCAAGACAAGCATAGATGAACTCCCGCAGCTCTTTAACGTGCTGAGAGGAGAAATGAGTCTTGTAGGCCCCCGCCCGTTAATTCAGAGCGACGTAGATTTTGCGTACGGTGATTACGTTGCGAAGAAAATATACATGGTGAAGCCCGGCATGACCGGATTTTGGCAGGTAAGCGGTAGAAGCGATGTAGATACCGAACTCCGCAAGGAAATGAACCTCTACTACATACGGAACTGGTCATTATGGCTTGATATAGTGATACTGTTGCGAACAGTATATGCAGTGTTGAGCAAGAAAGGCGCGTACTAAAAAATGCCCCCTGTGATACTGCTGCGAACAGTATATGCGGTGCTGAGCAAGAAAGGCGCGTACTAAAAAATGCCCCCTGTGAGTTGCAGAGGGCAGCATCAAAAAATGTTCACATCTCGGGAGCGTCGATAGGGTACTCCAGCTTTCTGAATCTCCTGAGATCTTTAGCATCCTGTGAAGTTTCCCAATCACTGAACCTGTCAACTGTTACATTGTTCTTGAGTTCCTGAATAACAAGTTTGGCTTTCTCGTCTGAATCCGGCCGCTTGTAGTACAGCTTTGCATCAACTGCTATGCTGCTCCTTCCCTCAAGCGACAGAGTCAGAGTCCCGCCTACGTACTCGAGATTCTTCTGATCTTCCGTTGAAGTAATGTGCTTGTCGAAGAAATCTCCTGTTTCTGCAAGGAACTCCTCAAACGTTATGCTCCCTGAGAGCAATAATCCCCAGAACTTCTTCCATGCAGCTATGATCCCATCCAGAAAACGCTGAAAAGCTGCTGCGTCTTCATCAGGCTGAGAGACCGGCTCATTAATCTTTCTGCTTTTGCTGAGAGGCATTGTTATTCCTCCTGTCCTCATGCACAGTTCTCAAGAGTGAGTTCTACTTCTCTTGTTACGTCGTGTGCTTTGCTGCTCTGACTGCGGACTTTTGCCAGTATATCCGGCGGTATCTCGTCAAGCACCTGATCATCATCAAGAATCGTTTCGCGTTCTGTAACTACCCATTGGCCGTTGATGTCATCGTGAGTGTAGCCCTTGACTATCTCGCGGACTCTGCCTCCTGCCCATTTCAGGAAGCATTTGAAACCGGCAAATGTAGCCTTGATGAACCTCTTGACGACCTGAGACACATACTCCAGCGAGGATTTGACGAACGAGACAAAATAGCTCCACAGTCCTACAACCACGCCTGCACCGAATATTACGGCTGCAGTTATGAGTAACGTTCCTATCATTACGCCATGTTCCTTATGTCAGGAGGTACTTCATTGGGGTCAACGTAGCCTGTGCTTACAGTAGTCTTGTTGCCGCCTGTAACAGCACGTCCGGTTTCAGTGAGAAGCTGCCCTGTTCCCTTGACCGTGTGGCCTAATGCATCTACTGCATGTCCGCCGGTGTTCCAGACAGTCTTCGCGGTAGTCTCGAGAGCCTCGCCTGCTCCTTTGCCGACTCGGACTCCTGCCTCAGTTACTCCCTCGAGAGCTGTGCCGATCATGCCCTTGCCCACTGTGTTAGCGACTTCGCCGAGAGCTTTGCCTATGTCGCCTTCTGCTGCTGCTACGACTGTACGCCCGACTCCTTCTACAGTGTTTACAGCTACTTTTGCGGTCGTAGTTATTGCCGTCCCTGCAACGTCAAGCGTAGTGCTCGCTACAGTGCCGACGACGTTTACAGTTCCCTCGAGAACCGTGCCGATACCGCTTCCCAGTGAGACGAGAGCATCACCGAGTGAATCAAAGAATCCCATGATATATATTCCTCCTCATAAAATTATGTACTGCTTACTTCTAAGGCTGTATGCTGTTCAGCCATCGCGGACATCAGGAAATCCGGCATTAAGAATCCTCCCTTACGCCTAGTTCAGCTTTTGCCTGTTCCGCACTCACTATCCGCGTCCTTACTGCAGATTTCTGATTCGCCTCCTTGACGTTTATGCAGCTCCGGATCGCCTTCCTGAATGCCTCCATGCTCACAGATTCAGCCTCATCATGAGCAGCACTCACCGCAGCAGAAAACACTGCATTAGCTATATCGCTTCCGCTGATGCCTCCGAACTCTTCAGCAAGCGAGGCAATGTCCGCGTCATCACTGACCGGCAGTTTCGCAGGAATGTAGAACCTCCACAATTTTTCTCTCAGGTCCTTATCCGGAAGGCTGAACCTCACGTGATAGCGTATACGCCTCAAGAATGCTGCATCGAAATTCTGTATGAAGTTTGTCGCAAAGATAATCACTCCCCTGTAATCATTGAGAAGCGTCAAGAGAACTGAACGTGTCTGATTAACGCTGACATCTGTTGCAGAAGTCATGTTAGTAACACGTTTGCTGAGGAGAGCGTCTGCTTCATCAAAGAATATTGCTGCCCCTGACTCTGAGGCCATGCGGAAAAGTGAAGAGAGATTTTTTGAGGTCTCTCCAACATACTTTGACTCTATGTCTGCATAATCAACGCATATCATCTTGAGGCCAAGTTCACGTGAAACTGCATGAGCTGCCATAGTCTTGCCTGTGCCCGGTTCTCCGTAGAGATTAACTGCTAGGCTGTCCCTGTCTCTGTACCTTTCTGCAAGCCCCCACTCGTTGAAGAGCTTTTCTCTGTTCTGAACGTAAGAGATTACGTCCTCAAGTTCTCTCAAAGTATCGGGAGCAAGAATTATATCCTGCATGGAATAGCGGGGTTCTGAGAGCTTCCACTGAATCTGTGAAGAAGGTTTAGTTTCCGGCTTGCTGTCAGTTTCCTGCTTAGATGCTGTGTTTCTTGGCGTGCCTAAAGGAATTTGCGTCATCCCCTTTGCGATTTGATGCTGAGATTATCTGCAATAATAATTTTGCTGTCCAGTGCATCAGATTCACTCAGGGCAGAAAAAAAGCCCCCCCAGTTGTGAGCTGAGGGGGTAATGGTTTTGTCTAACGCTTTCTCTTGAGTGTGAAGAGAAGGGCTAATGCTGCTAATCCTGAAGACATGGCCTCACAGCCGCCTCCGGAACTTCCAGCACCGTCATTGTTATCGGTGTTGCCTCCGGTATTGCCGCCAGTGTTGCCGCCGGTGTTGCCTCCGGTGTTATCTCCGGTATTGTTGCCGGTATTGCCGCCGGTGTTATCTCCGTCAGAACTTGATGATGCCTTCGTCGTGATGACAGGCGCATACGTATAGCCCGGCTCCATGTAGGCAGCTATGTTCACGTGCTGGTTCGCCGGGACTCGGTCTATCTTGTTGCCGTCGTCGTCAAGGAACGTGTAAGCGTCATTGTCTGAAGCAGCGTCAAAGACTTCTGCACCGTTAGTTCCTGTGTCCTCTGCCATGAGGTGAAGAACTATAAGCGTACCTGCAGGGAGATTCAGCTTAACGCCGAAAACGTAAACTTTTGCCTCCTGAACTACTATTACAGGAAGAATAGCTGCTACGTCTTCGCTCTCAGGAATCTGCGCAAGCTCCTCATCAGAAAGCTCGTCCCTCTCTGCTCCGGCTGACGACTCGGGAAGTTCGGCTACTTCGGTGTTCCCTGAAAGATAGCCTATGACCTGCTGAATCGCATTGATGATTACCTGCACAATGTCTTCATCATCAAGATCAACGCTCGGAGCTTCGGGCTGTACTGCCTCTGCGTCTCCCGGCTGAACGTCGGGCGATTCTGGAGGAGTAGGATTGTCCGGCTGAACGTCGGGCGACTCTGGAGTTACAGGGTTGTCCGGCTGAACATCAGGCGATGACGGAGGCGCGGGATTGTCTGGGGACTCTGGTCTCACGTCAGGTGATGAAGGAGGCGCGGGGTTATCCGGCGATTCCGGTCTCACATCTGGCGATGACGGCGGAACATCCGGACTCACGTCGGGCGAGACTGGCGGAACATCAGGACTCACATCATGAGACGCTGGAGGAACATCAGGACTCACGTCAGGCGAGACATCCGGCGAAACGTCAGGACTCACATCATGAGATGTCGGCGGAACATCAGGACTCACGTCAGGCGAGACATCAGGCGAAACGTCAGGACTCACATCATGAGATGCCGGAGGAACATCCGGACTCACGTCGGGCGAGACATCCGGCGAGGCTGGAGTATCCGGTGATGAAGGACTCGGAGGATTCACAGGCGCAGGAGGATTCACAGGTGCGGGAGGATTCACAGGCGCAGGAGTAACCATGCTCGCAGCAATCAGATCAACATCATTACTTGAAGCCGCTGCAGTAATTACAGGCGCGTACTTTCCGGCCTTGAGCTTCACTATCACGTTGATATATTCGCAGCCGGATATTGCACTCACCTTGTCTCCGCTGTCCGTCATGAACTCGTAATCAGTGCTCGCTATCCCTGAATCGTACACAAATATCTTTGTGTCAGAACTCGTTATGTTGTCAACGGGTATCCTGAACATGTACGATCTGTCCTCGCTCACCGTGAACTCCGGAAGCACTATAGCCAAAAGCTGCGGAGTATCCTTGCTGATGAGTTCCGCTTTCAGTGAGTCAAACACTGCCTTTGCGTCGCGGGAAGATACATAGCTCACTAAAACGTTCTCCCAGAATCTTTCTGCATCGTCAGACTGGGATATTACGGCGTATGCATCATCTGCAGGATTGCCGGGCATCGCAAATCTAGGCTTGACAGACAGCCCGGAAATCCCTACATCCTTGACGCTCTCGTCATAAGGCACGTAATCATCTGCAGTAAGAGTTACGGGCATATTGCCAAGCACGGTTTTGTATTCGTAGCTTATGCTCCCGTAAGGTATGCTGAATACTGCAAGCCCGGTAGTATCGTCGTAACTGCCTGCAACGTCTCCGGAAACTCTGAGGTTTGTTACATTGTCCACGTCGCCGGAAACATATTCCTTCATGTCAACAGTGTAGAGGCCTTCTGTCAGAGTAAACTTCAGGCCGTTCACACTCTGGCCGTCAAAGTTCAGGGACGACAGATATTTATTCCTGCTGACATCAAGGGCTGCCAGGCTGTTCACACTGCAATCAAGCGAGACAAGTGCAGAAAAGTGCTCTATTCCCGTAAGGTCTGATATGCCCATTCCGTGCACGTCTATAACTGTTGCCGCAAGAATTTCTTCAATGCCCAGAGAACCGCTGCTGTCAGTGTCGAACGTCCTCACGTAGTTCATGAACACATCATCCGGGAAGTTGTCAGCATCGATTGAGACGACCTCGAGCGATACATCCCTGCTCACGATAAGCAGCCTCAAAGTCTTTGTGTCTTTGGTGTCCGAGCTGTTCACTGCCTCAATCTGAACGTCTCCCGAGAATACTGCTGAAGGCATGCCGCTGATAGTTCCCGACTCGTCATTGCTCAGTCCCGCAGGAAGCCCCGTAACTATCCACTTGATGGGCTGCGTTCCTGATGCCTCAAGGCTCGCCGTGTAGCTGTCGCCGATTCTTCCGGCAGGGAGACTCTCGGTCGTGATTGCCGGAGCTGCAAAATTAATCACGAGCGTGTAGTTCTTAGAGTCGGAGAACTCCTCAGCCTGCACCTTGATTGTGATATCGAACGAGCCGGCCTCTGTCGGAGTACCGTAGATTCTGCCGTTGTCGAAGCTCAGCCCTGCTGGGAGACTGCCCTCGAGAGTCCATGTCCACACTGCGTCGTCTGCTATGTCCTTCGAGTCTACGTTGAACGTGAAGGTGTATTCCGTCCCGTCAGTGCCCTGAATCACAGTTGTGTTGTCCTCAGAGATGACTATGTAGGGCTTGTAGACCTCGAGCGTGAATTCTGCAGAAGGGCTTTCTCCTGCCATGTTGGAGGCCTTCACGGTGAATGTGAACGTGCCGGACTCTGAAGGAGTTCCCGAGATTTTGCCTGATGCGTCGAGCGAGAGTCCCTCCGGGAGGTCTCCGGAGACGAGCGACCACGTTATCGGCGTTGTTCCTGATGCGGCCAAGTCAATGGATAGTGCCTTGCTGATGCGGACACGGCCGAGATTCCGGGCTGACGTGATGACCGGCGCAATCGGGCTGACACTCAGAGAAAGAGTAACCGTGTCTGTGCCTGAATCGTTGCTCGCTGTGATCACGAGATCGAACGATCCGGACTCGCCGGGATTTCCGGAGAGGACTCCCGAATCGCTGAGCGAGAGGCCTGCGGGAAGAGTGCTCGTCGTGCTCCACGTGATGGGCGAATTTCCGAGTGCCTGAAGCTGGACGGAGTAGTCGGAGCTTTGGGGAGCGTCAGGAAGATAGCCGGTAACTATTGCGGGAGCTGGCGAGGGCGAGACAATTACGCTCATCCAACGGCCTGATGTTCCGGTAAATCCTGTGTCGTAGAAGTAGGTAACGCTCTCAGGCAGTGAAGCAAGAGTCATGATTCCCGTCGCCTGATCGAAGCTGTCCGCGCTGACGTTCGAGAAGTCCAGAGAGACGGCTTTAGTGAGGTCTGCATAGTAGAGTGTGTCGCTGCTCTGGGTAACCTTGAGTCCCGTGATGTTCTGGCCTGATGCGTTGAGGGAGGTCAAAGTGTCGAGGGAGCTTACATCGAGGGAGGGCAGATTGTTATTGCTGCAGACTAGTGAATCTATGCTCGCTAATATCTCTATGCCCTTGAGCGAGGCTATGTTCCTGCCTGATACGTCAATAGCTGTTGCAGAACGAATCTCTGACGCGCTGAGGTGGCCGTCCTGATTCTTGTCTATTGTGCTGCTCAGAATGTAGGCTCTGAAGTTATCATCAGGGAAATCTTCGCTTGTGATCTCGAGGCCAGGAGGCTCTGGCAGAATTGTATTTGTGAAGACCTTGAGGCATGCATTGTGCTTTGAGTAGCCTTCAACGTTAGAGTAATTTATCTTTGTGCCTTCAGTCCATGATGTGCCGTCATCGGAAAAATAGCTCTCGCCTTCGTTCACCACAGGATTGGCATAATAGATGTCGCCAGACCACTTCACAGCATTCTCAACATAGGAGTAGTTATCATTCATATTCATGACAACAGAGAAATAATGATCTGCAGAAATTGTAACTGTCTTGTCTAAGCTGACCGTGTGATAGCCTGTGTACGGGCTGTAAAACGTCTTGCTGTACAAAAGCGTTCCGGTTCTCGGCGATGAAGATGGAGCTGATGTCCCGATGTCGTAGATATAGAGGTCATAGTTAAGATTATTGTTGCTGGTGTACAAGCCTATCTGCTTCATCTCTTCATCATTGGAAGCCTTGAAGACGTTTGCTGACCACTGGAACGGAGCAGTTGTGCATCCTCCCAAGTCGTCATACTGGTAAATGGTGAAGTCTTCCTGCGAGGCCTCAGCAACGAACGCGACGGCTGAAGTAATGTACTGCTCATATGACATGTAGAAATAGCCGTTATCTCCCCAATCATTGCCCCAAGAGTTTCTGACCAGCCACGCACCCGGCTTTGAAGGCCTCATGTTTTCCGCGAAGTTAGTAACAGCGAAATCATCATCCCAGCCTATAAGCGTAACTGCATGATTAGTTCTCGTCCCGGAGAGGTTGTAGAAATAGGCGATCGTGCTTGCATTGTTAGCAGTACTCGGACTTTCTCCTCCGTCCGCAGCAAAATAGCTTATCCTTACGGCTCCGTTGTTCATAATCAATGACTTCACGGTGCTGATTGTGTCTCCGCTGACAAGGCCGAGAGTGTAGGCTTCCTTCATGCGGATGCCTGAGAGGTCGTAGCTTTCGGGCAGAAGATTCGGGGCGGTGTATGTCTTGCTCGTAGCATAGGGAAGAACTGACTCGCTCACTGTGCCAACCCTTGAGAATAATGCTATTGCTTGGCCTGCGTTGCCTCCCTGATCCAGAATATCTTTTGTTTCATCAGTTATGACGAATGATTTTCCTTCTCGCTGGTCTCCGTAAACGAAGTACGCAAGGTGCATTTCTGACAAGTCGGGCGAAGTGCCCGGATAATTAGTCATGTAGCTTGACTCAAGACTTGCTGCGGCCGCAAATGCCCAGCAAGAACCCCACGGATACTGATCCCTGATTGTGCCAACACGGCCATAGATTCGCAGATCATAAGATGATGGCAGCGGCAAATCTCTGTCCAGTGAAGGCTGGCCGTCAGAGGTGAGGGGACGCGGAGGGTTCTGCAGGAGATGCGACAAGTCTATCGGGTCTGGAATGCTTCCGAGCGGTTTTCGTGATGTGCCTGAAGTTCTGTCTGCTCTGTCGGGTATGTTTCCGTACTGAGGCTTCCAGTTCAGGAACTCGGGAGAAAGCGGCACGGATTCGTACGCCTCTGCAAGCACAGGCAGAGCGCATAATCCGCACAAGATTCCGGCAATGACCATCACTGCCGATAACTTTCTGTACATGATATTACCTCCTAAATTTATTGATGAAGCTATGAGGATTGATTTTAGCACCAGAGATGAAAGAACATGAAATTTTCCGCTAAGTATTTACGCGTAAACTTCAGAAACAAAAACTCCCCCCGCTGTTCCGGGAGGAGCACTGCAATTCTTGATGTCTCTGTTATTTCGACTTCTGCCTGACTACTCTTTTGGCAGGAACTGTCGAGGACTTCTTGGCGGGAGCTGCTGCCTTCTTGGTTGCTGCTGCTGCGGGAGCTTTGCCGGTCGCTAACCTTGCTCCCTGATACACTGCGTGCTTTGAGCCTGCTGCTGCTACTGAGCTGAACGTCTTGTTCTCGCCCTCGTACACTGTCCCGTGAATCTCGTTGCCCAGCATGTCATAATGCCTGAGATAAGTCATCGCATACTGGCTTCCGTCAGGGCTGTACTCATAGCGGTACTCCGTGAAATACAAGCTGCCTGCCACTTCAGGGGAAATCCCGAACTTGCTCATCAGAAGCTCGATCGTCTCATTCTTCACTGTCTGGTTGGTGTAATACTTTCTGGAGACTGCGAAGGGTACGCCGGCTTCATCCTTGCCGTAATCAAGAAGCCACCACTTCATCTTGTTGGCATCCTGGCCGAGATCTTTCTGCTTTGAGGCATCCCAAGCGAGTACGGGAGATGCAAGAGCGACTAACAGCCCGAGCAGGAGGGCACATGCTGCAAATTTCTTCATGATATTTAATACACAGCCTTTCTTTGCTAAAAAATTTCATGCTATTTTAGCACAGATTCATCACCGCGCTATTGCTCCGAGTGCATAACTTATATTGCGTTCATATCCGTCTGAAGGAGAGTTGTAGATTCTGCCGTCAACTATTAGTTCAGTAGAGCCTCCTCCGTCAAGGTTCAGCGCGTAAGTTACCTGCTGTCCTCTCAGAATTTCCGTAAGCTCAGAAATCGTTGCTCCTGATGAATGCATTCCGTTGCGCCCGTCTACTATCATGAACACCCACTGACCCGAAGAATTGATGCCTACTGCAGATCTCGGGTGTCTCGCCGACGTGAAGGCTGAAGGGAAATCTTCCTCAGAGTGTGCAGGTATTCCGCCGTCCAGCAATAACGGCCCTGCCTGAATTACATTGTTCATCTCGTAGACTGAGTAGTCCTCTTCTGTCGGGACTCCGAATAATGCCTCGTCGTCATCATTCCAGCCTAAGCCGCCCCGCCCTTCGTAGAGCTGTCCGAAGTCTCTGCCCGCAACCTTCAGTGCTCCGATGGGGTAGCCTTTGCCTCCCTTGAGTACCGCAAAGAATCCTGCGTTGATCGCTGCTCCTGCTCCGCTGTGAGCAACGATCCTTGAGAGCGGAGAAAGAGTGTTGGGGCCGCTGCCTGATGCGACAGGAAGAATTTTCCAGTAAGAGGGATCGATAGCTGCCATGACCCAGAAGCGCGGAACTATTCTTGTCTTGGGGTTGCTGACTATGGGAATGAGCCTGTAGCGTATCTTCCGGAAGTTCAGGAACGCAATAAATCTCCGGGCCTCGTTGAAGTCCTCGAGCTTGGCCGTCCTGACTCCTGAATTGCTGCCTCCTCCGGTGAGGGACGACTCGATTCCCTGAGACTTCAGCAGATTCCTGACGTTGTTAGCCGTCTCTCTATTCATGCCGTATGCGTAGACTCTCCAGCTCGGGATTCCGGAGGGGACTCCTTCACGGTGAATGAAGACTCTGATGCCGTCGAGGGGGTTGCGGATCATGTCGAGCGTGAGGTGCGAGCTTGCCTGCATGACTCTGGACATGAGGGAGTTGTAGTCCTGATTGCTGAGGGCTGATTTTCCGCTGAACGTCCCGGTCTTGTCGAAGAGCTGGGGATTCATGTTTGAGGCAACGACGAGACAGCCTCTCTCAAAGCCGGAGAGAGTGTTTGCGTCTGTGAAGCCTGAAGGGTAGTCGCTGAGGAGATCCGCCTCGAACGCAAGCCCGAGACTCTGGATGCACCAGCGGAGAGCTTCGCGCCTTGTTACCGGGGAGTCGAGATTGGTGATGTCGTCAGTGATGTAGCCTGTGCGTAGCATGAAGCCGCCCGGGTCGTCGTACTCAGCTTCCGGAGATGATGACCAGTCTATGCCGCGCGCATTGAGCAGCCCTGAGAGAAACGCATATTTCGTTACTGCCTCTGACTGCGAACACAGCAATAACAGAATCAAGAGAATATATGTGTGCCGTAATTTCTTCATTCATCAAAACCTCGTAATAATAATTTTCGTAAACCTGCTATAATTTACCACATTGCCCCTGCGGTATTCGTGATATTGATTAAGTTCTGAGCCAACACTCGTTACTAACAGGCTGATGCCACAGACTAGATGTCTTATCAGGGACGGGTCAGAACACTCTCTACACGGTACTCGCGGAGGCTTTATTTATATCAAGCCCAAATGTTTACAAGCCTTAAGTACTCCGCCTTCATCAATATCATCACACGCATAATCAGCACTTGCCTTCACATCGTCTGACGCGTTCCCGACAGCTACGCCGATTTTCGCGTGAGTAAGCATGTCTATATCATTAGGGCCGTCGCCGAAGACTATCACATCATCAAGATCTGCCCCGGCGTGAGCAATGAGCTTTGTGATGCCTGACCACTTGGAGGAGTCAGCGCAGCGGGCTTCAGTGAAGGCGTGCATGAGTTCGAGCCGTACGCCTTCAGGAGGAGAGGAGAACAGTCCGTGTTCAGGAGTGAGAGTTTCGGGAGGGAGCATGATGTAGCAGATGATTATTCTAGAGAGTTCATGAATGGGGCGTATGCAGTTGTAGCCTGCCTGAGCATTGAAGTAGCTGAAGAATGAGCTGAAGGCCTCAGAGGCGTATAAATATCTGTCATCAATTGCTGCTGTGAGTGAGGGGAACTTGGCCGCAATGTCCTTGAATGCGCTGACGTGTTCATCAGGGAACATTGCGCGGTGAATCTCTCTGCCGTTCATGAAAATCTGCGCGCCTCCCGAGCACACGAGATAATCTATCCCGAACTCCTGAGCCGTCGTGAATGTCAGGAATGCTCCGCGCCCTGTGGCTATTGCGGGAATGTGTCCTGCGAGTCTGAGTCTGCGTACTGCCTCGCGGGTTTCCGGCGGAATGTGTGAGATTCCCTTATGGCTGATTAATGTGTTATCTATGTCAAAGAATACGTACATGAAAAATTATTATGCCTCCTCATTTTTCAAGTCCTAGTGCCTCACGTCATTACCCGAGACCGATGCTAATTATCGTCATCTTCATACAGGCCGTAATATCTCTCCCACAGCTCAAGATTCGTGTAGCCATCCGTGAACTCCCTGCACCCTGTGAGTGTACATCAAGAATATTGCTATGTGCGTCGTGCAAGCGGCCTGTGCATCATCTCAGCCCTCCTCTTCGTCATCTTCATACGGGCCGTAATATCTCTCCCACAAGTCTAGATTCGTGTAGCTGTACGTGTACTCTTTGCAGCCGGTCAATTTCTTGTACATGTACATCAAAGATATTGCTATGTCCTCGTCGTGCTGCTTGTCATCCTCATAGTGCCTCACGAAACCGTATGCATTCATCACGGCTTCGTCGTTCGCCTCATGAGCTTTCCTGAGTTCAGGAGGCATTGTGCGTTCGTCGTACAGGTCTGCTAGTGAGCTTCGGGGATACATTGCGCGTGCATCAAGGATTGCCTGTGCTGTGCGTTCTATGGCGAGCTTTAGGGGGTTGCCGTCGGGAAACCATGGGACTTCGTTGATTTTCGGCCAGGGAAACGCGTTGTAGTCTATCGTGTTGCTGTATCTGAATCGACTCGTAAGTCGTCCGCTGAAGTGCCGAACCCATGACATGTGGACAGAGGACATCAGCACGCCGAAGTGATACAGAGTTACGTTCTCGCAGAAAAATAGATTATCGCCTGGTATCACGTCAGGAGTCAGCCAGTCCATAGGGATATACTTTCTCGTCTCTGATGACACCTTCGGAATTGCTAGGTAGTTTGTCTTGCACTCACGCGGCCCAATAAACAGCATAGGGGTATCTGCGGCCTTCTTCGTCGTTGAGGCTTTACTCTTCAGCCTGAACTCACGCACCCTCTCTATCCTCTCAAGCACTCTCGGACACTTCCGAATGTCTGCAGGCTCGACTCCCTTCAGCCACAAGCACCAGCGCGGTATTCTGTTGATGAACTCTTTACCGTTCATGAATGGACGAATGAACTTCTCAGCGAGCGGGTCAGTCCGAATCAGCTCGTCCTTCTCCTCAGTAGTGAGCAGAAAATTGCTATCATCTATGGGCATTGCTCCCATTCTCATTTCCGGCACATCACACAGGGGCTTGCTGTGCGTCTCAATAATGATATTCGGCCCCTCGAAAAGGTAAAAGTTTATGTTCCCCGCCCACGGAGGCGCAGGCACGTACAAATCCTCGCCGTCATACGTCCCCCGGTACTCCCAGTAATACCCCTCGCTGTCCATCGTGTATTTCGACGGAATCGGCACAGGCTTCTGCACGCGCTTTCCCTCTTCATCTGTCGTGTTTTCCGTGTAGTACAGCTTCATTCATGAACACCTCCCTAAAAAATTACCCCCCGCTTTCTCAACGGGAGGCACATAATCTTCTGCTGCCCTTTACGCTACCGTTACGTCCTTGCACAGGTACACATCCTGCACAGCGTTGATGATCTCCACACCCTCGCTCATAGGACGCTGGAACGCCTTACGCCCCAGAATCAAGCCCATTCCTCCGGCCCTCTTGTTGATGACCGCTGTACGTACTGCCTCGCTGAGGTCGCTCGCTCCTCCTGATGCTCCGCCTGAGTTGATGAGTCCTGCACGCCCCATGTAGCAGTTCGCTACCTGATAACGCGCCAAGTCTATCGGGTGCTCGGTCGTGAGCTTGTCGTACATTTCGTGCGAGGTCTTGCCGAAGCCCTTGCCCATCGCGAGGTAGCCGCCGTTGTTCTCGGGGAGCTTCTGCTTGATGATGTCGGCCTCGATAGTTACGCCCAAGTGATTCGCCTGGCCTGTCAGGTCTGCGCTTGCGTGGTAGTCAGTAACCTTGTCTTCCCTCTTGACCTTGAAGGCAGAATTTCTCAGGTAGCACCACAGAATCGTTGCCATGCCCCTTTTGTGTGCCTCATGGAACGCTTTAGAGATCTCCTGAATCTGCCTCGTTGACTCAGGGCTGCCGAAGTATACCGTTGCTCCGACTGCCACAGCTCCGAGTTCATAGGCCTGCTTCACTGACGCAAAGAGTACCTGGTCGTACTGGTTCGGGTAAGTCAGAAGCTCGTTGTGGTTGAGCTTCAGCACGAACGGAATCTTGTGGGCGTATTTGCGTGCGGTTGCGCCGAGTACTCCGAGAGTGGTAGCTACAGCGTTGCAGCCTGCCTCCATCGCGAGCTTGATGATGTTCTCGGGGTCGAAGTATATCGGGTTCGGGCCGAAGGAAGCTCCTGCAGAGTGCTCGATGCCCTGATCCACAGGCAGAATGGAGATGTAGCCGGTGTTGGCGAGGCGGCCGTGAGAGAAGAGAGTCTGCATTGCGCGCATTACGGGAATGGGGCGGTCGGAGATGCTGACGACGCGGTCAACGAAGTCCGGGCCGGGAAGTGATAACATGCTCTGCGGTATAGTTTCGCACTTGTGAGTCAGAAGGGATTCTGCTTCTGAGCCTAAGAGTGTCTGAATCTTTCCGAATTCCATTGTGAAGGATTACCTCCTGAAGAAAAATTGCTGTTACCTGCACATTATACAACCTGAGAGATTTTATCTAAAACCGGCAAGAAAACTCCCACTTCTGTAAGCGGAAGATGAATTGCTAGTATATAATTTTCCCATGACAGCAGAAGAGAGATTAGCAAAGAATAACCGTATACGAGAGCAAGGCAAACAGACCCGCGAAAAACGCAAGTCTCAAGTTTGCCGTGTGTACCGAGTGAAAATCGACATCTCTCACCTGAATAATGCTCAGAAAGAACGCTTGCAGATGCTCTTTGTTGAAGCTAAGTGGCTGTACAATGATGCACTAACCTTCATGAATGACCATAATATTAACGGATACAATATGGCGGTTCAGACAGTTCAAGGACTGGATAAAGACAGACTTCCGGCAACACATGAGCTTGAATATTTAGGAGCACAGATGAAACAGTCAGTAATTCAAGGCATAAAGCATAGCCTGAAAGCTCTTGCCTCGATTAAGGAACATAATCATCAAGCAGGAAGTTTGCGTTACAAATCCGAATATGCGTCAATAAATCTTCAGCAATATCAAGTAACGTACAGGTTCTATGACGACAAGCATATAGGCATACAAGGCTTCAAAGGCTGGATAAGAATTAAGGGAGCAAAGCAGTTCTGGAATATCCCGGATTTAGAATTTGCTAATGCAAAATTGCTAAAACTGCCTGATGGTTATTATCTAGCAGTAACGACCTATCAGAATAAGGGAGGAGAAGAGAAGAAATATAAGCCGGAAATCGGAATAGATATGGGAATAAAGACGACAATAACGACCTCCTACGGGCGAAAGATAAAAGTACAGATTGAAGAAAGTGAACGGATAAAGAAGTGCCAGCGTTTAATGTCTAGGCGCAAGAAGGGTTCTAACAATCGGTATAAGGCGAGGAAGTTATTGCAGAAAGCCTATCAAAGATTAACGAACCTGAAGAAAGATATAGCGAACAAAATCGTTTATGAGCTATTGGAACATGAGCATGTATATATGCAGGACGAGAACTTGAAGGGTTGGCACAAGGGACTATTTGGCCGGCCAGTGCAGCACTCAGTACTTGGGCTATTGAAAGCTAAGTTAATGAAGAATGATAGAGTAATAGTCTTGCCGAAATCAGCACCGACGACGAAATATTGTCCTAAATGCAGAAAACTGAACAGAGATATAACGCTTTCAGACCGAATATATGAATGCTCATGCGGATATAGAGAAGACCGAGACATCCATGCAGCCCTGAACATGATAGTGCTTTCGAAGGGAAATACCTGTGGGACGCAGGAAATTCACGCCTTTGGAGAGGACATAAGACACTTGCAGAATATCGCAGCGCAACCTCATTGAATTAGGAAGCTCCCGCTTCTTCAAGCGGGGGTAGTTCACGACGGGTATTCGCTCCGGAGCATCTCAATGTTCACAGCCATAACGTTAAGCATTCTTGCAGTGTTAGACATAATGTCAATAGCATTCTTAGCATTCATCTCAACAAAGGTAATCAGGTCGTCTTTGGTTATCTCCATGATAAGCATATCGCTGAACGCTACAACAGTGTAAATGTTGGGGTTGTCTGTCAATGCGGAGTACTCGCCGAAACAGTCTCCGTCCGCCATGCTCGCCAAGACGTACTCGTCATCAGTCCCGTACTTGAACCAGCAAACAGCAGAGCCGGTGATTATCCTGTAGATTGAGCTGTTGGTCTCTCCCTCGCGCAGAATTACTTCATCAGCAGTGATCTTGTGTATCTTCATGCGGGCGTTACTGATACCCTTTACTGTTCTGGCTGCCTCGTCTGCCATTTTCTCAGCCGTTGCATCGTCAAGCGTGATGTTCTCAGAAAGAGGCTCGACGCGTATAAAGCCGTTCATGTTCTCATGCAGTAGAGCACCCTCATCAAGAAAATATTTCTGCACGAACTCTGTATCGCTGCTGCTGACTATTAGGAAAATTTTTGTCCGGCTAAGGTATTGGTCTACTGCGCTCTTGAACATCTTCATGAACTGGTCATCACGCCTTGAAGGATCAGGAAACTCGCTCAGAACAAGCACAAGACGCTGCCCCATTCTGCTGCCCTGTTCGCTGTCGGCTATGAACTTGAACACGCTGTCCCATGAAGTGAGAGGCTGGGAGCGTGGTTTCTCGTAATGCTTCATCACAGTATCCGCAAAATTCTGAAGGGTAGTTATGTCTTTGCCGGTGGACTTCAGGAACATTCTTCTCTTCCAGTCGCAGAACCCTTGAATGAGCATAGTTTTTCCTGCACCCTCAGCTCCGCAGACTACGAAAAGCTGAAAGTTGCCCTGCTGGTATGCGTGCTCGAGTTCGTCGAGTTCACGCTGGCGTTCGGCGAGCTTCTTCTTGCGCTCCTCGAGTTCCTTCTGGCGTTCGGCTGATTTCCTCCTGCGCTCCTCGAGTTCCCTCTGACGTTTGGCTAACTCTTTCTGCCGTCCGATAAGCATTCACTATTCCTCCTTTATTCTCCGGTGTCCTGTATATCCTTGCGCATCCTGAGAATGTTATTATCCCCCATGTACTCATAGGATACCGAGTTCATGCTCTGCTTCACGATATAGATTCCGAGTCCTCCGATGTCCCTCTCGTCAGCACTGAGCGTAATATCAGGGTCATCATGTGCGAGCGGATTATACGGAGTTCCGCTGTCGGTAAATATTATCTCTACGTCCTTGCCGAGATGACGGACACTTATTGTTGCAGTGCCTCCGCCTTCTTTGTCCTTGTAGGCGTAATTGGCTATGTTCACAAAGATCTCTTCGACTGCCAGCTCTATCTGTGCAATATACGCTGCGGGGCATCCCCATTTTTGGAGGTACTCATCAACGAACGCTATAACCTCATGAAGATTCTCTGTCTTGGCCTCAACAGTAAGCTCATCATGACGGCCGAAGAACTGAAGGCATAACATAGTCAGGTCGTCGAACTGCGGAGCTTCTCCCGTGAAATCTCTCACTGATTTATTCATTATGCTCAGAACCTCATTTGCCGGTGCTCCGATCGTCCTGTTCAGCTCATCAATCATTCTGTCTGTGCCGTAAAGCTGCTTGTTAATGTCCGTCGCTTCTGTTACCCCGTCGGTGTAGAGGTAGAGAGTATCGAGGTCTCCCAGCCAGAACTCACTCTCTGAGAACTTCATATCCTCCATTATCGCAACAGCAATATTCTGCATCGTGCCGGAAAGCTCATACGTTCCTCCTGCTCTCCTGATAGCTGCGGGGTCGTGGCCTGCGTTGGAGACCTTGACGTGTCCCGTCGAGAGTTCCAGAATGCCGAGCCACACAGTTACGAACAACGACGAGTCATTGCCCTCGCAGAGCTGGTTGTTCACGTCATAGAGTATCTCTCCCGGAGAGCCTCCCATCATTGTGCGGTTCTTGATGAGAGTCTTAGCAATCACCATGAACAGCGCAGCAGGTACACCTTTTCCCGATACGTCGGCAATCACGAGTGCGAGGTGGTCATCATCTATCATGAAGAAGTCGTAGAAATCTCCCCCTACTTCCTTTGCTGGGTACATTGTCGCGCAGATGTCAAATGCTTCATGGTTGATGTAGGGCGGAACTATCTTCGGGAGCATGTCTGCCTGAATCTGCGTCGCGACGTTAAGCTCTGCACCGATTCTCTCCTTCTCTGCCGTAACTTCAGCAAGGTTAGCGATGTATTCTCTCAGAGAGGCCGTCATGCTGTTGAAGTTCTTTGCGAGGTCGCCTATTTCGTCATTGCTGGTTACCTCTGCCGTGTGTTCGAGGTCTCCGCTGCTTATCTTGTCAACATCACTGCTGAGTCTGTTTATCGGGGCTACGAGCTTTTCAGAGAACTCATGCACTGCCATCTGAACAATTACCTGAATCAGTATGAACGAAAGAAGTATAAGGACGATAGCCCAGCTCATGTTCTTGTAGAGGTATCGGAGCGGGGAAAGTATGAGGCTGCCGGGTACTTTTATGCACAGCTTCCAGCCGGTTGAACGTATGGGCGTGTAAGCGTAATACATATCGTTATCCGAGAGTGCTACACCTGTCCTGCCCAAGAGTATATCTTTGACTATCTGAGGGGTTATGTCCGCATCATCAGAGAGCAGAGCTGCTTCTTGGCCGGAATTGCCGCTGATGAGCTTTCCTGTGTGGTCAACGATAAAGGCATATGCTCCTTTTCCCATGTCGAGCGCGACGATCTCACGGTACAGATCCGCGATAAGTATATCGAGGCCAATAGCACCTGCAAATTCCCACCTGCTGTCATAGAATGGGGCGTACACAGTTATCATCTGCCCGCGCCCGTAATGGTCATCATATACATTAGTGAAGCCTGTGCGTTCTGTCCTTGAGCACTGTGAATACCATGAAGACTTTGTGAAGTCGTAATACACTTCCGTCTGTCCTTCACGAGGCGTTGAGAGGTCAGAGTGTGCGTCATAGGTCATCAATACTCCCGTCTTCGTGGCCAGAAAGATGCTGACTTCCTTGCGCCCCTTCATGAACGGTGCCTATATGTGCTCTACATTTCCGAGAAGGCTGCACTCATCTTTGAGGGACTCGTACTTCGTCTGTTCGTTGCGTATGGTTCTCAGCATCACGAAACGCCCGGCATTCTCAGCTCTGGGGGGCAGGACTTCATTCGGGATGAACTTTGAGGGGCTGTGATAAAGGACGCTGATGTATTCTGCCAGCATGTCAGCGTACTCTACATACTTTCCCAGTTCAGCATCAGCAAATCTGGCCTTATCCTTGATGGTGTTATACAGGTTAGCTTCCATCTGAGTTATCAAGATTTCCTTGTTCTTCTCCCTGAAGCCGAACATGCTTAACACAGAGATTGCCCCTGTAACCAGCAATGCAGCAAACGTTACGCTTACTACAAGTCCTCGTATCTTCCTGCCGATGGGCTTTTTGGCTGTCATTTCTCTATGGTAAGAATATTGCTGAAGCCTGTTACTTCAAATACCTTGAGGACATCGGGTATAGGATGCCTGATTACCATATTGCCCTGCTTGTTCATAGTCTTCTGTGCCATGAGGAGAACGCGGAGACCTGCTGAAGATATGAACTCTAACGCTGAGATGTCGAACGCTAAATCTTTGACACCGCTTAATCCGCCTTTCACTTCCGCTTCAAGCTGCGAGGCTGTCGTTGAGTCGAGCCTGCCTCCGAGCGAGAAAGTGAGTGAGCCGTCAGAAGAAACCTTGTCGATTTTGAGCACTGAAACATTGGCAGCAGCCATTGATATTAACCTTCTTTCTCAATAATTAATTGCATGATGGATATTGCGGTAATTATAGCAGACACAAAAACCGCCCCTGTGTTAATGAGGGACGGCGTTATTACTGGGAACGTCATTACCGGCACATCACACATCCTTCAAGGACGGACAATATACCCGACGCTGTCAGCACCCCGGCAAGAATCATCATCACCGAGAATGCAGCACTCAGCGGAGCAGCGCACATCAGGACAGCCAGGCCGATTAACACGATGCCGTTAATGAGCATGAGCCACCAGCCGGGAATCCTTGCGCCTCCGAGCCACAGAGATAACCCCACTCGGGACAGCCCCGTCGTCAATAGCCACGCTCCCACCACGAACGGAATCACGAACGCAGTAATGCCGGGCTGAATTATCATGTACACTCCTATCACGAAATCCAGAAGCCCGAGCAGAATGAATCTCTTAAGCCCGAAGAAGTAAAACGCAGAAAAGTAGTTAAGCCCCGACGCAAGAAGTCCTATACCGATAATCACTCCTGCTGACATTATGGCCTCTAGGGGGTAGCGCATAGTCAGCACTCCAAGAATGATTAGTATTGCCCCGGTTATGAAGTAGTTAGTGCGGAAGTTCCTCATGATTTACCCTCCTTAAGTAATGCGTTCAGGTCATGCTGTGCCTGTTCAAGAGTCCTGAACTGTATTGCGTGAAAGCCGAAATCCCGGCCGGCCTTGACGTTGCGCTCTATGTCGTCAATGAATACGCACTCATCAGGAACAAGGCTGTATTTCTCAGCAAGGCACTCATAAATTTTCCTGTCCGGCTTGATGAGCCTAACGTCGCACGAAAATATCCCTCCGTCCATCAGGGGCAGGAAGTCTAACACGTCAGGATTTTTCCCCATGACATAGCGCGAGTAGTTCGAGAGATAGAGGACTCTGTATCCCCGGGACTTGAGGTCATTTATCCACGCCGGAGTCGCCGGGCGTTTGCGGAGAGTGTCGCCGACGTTCTCGAAGACTCTGCGGAGTTCTGCCTCGTGCTCGGGGTCGTGGGCGATGATGTTCGAGAAGACTTCTTCGGGAGGGTCTCCTGCGTCGAGCCTGTCCCAGCGTCCGCTCCCCCATACTGCCTCGTCAAGCTCCGTGATGAGTTCCTCGCGTCCGGGAAACATCCTGTGAATGAACCCGTCCCAGTCGAAGTCCACTAACACGTTGCCGATGTCGAAGATTACTGTGCTAATTGTCATGCTACCTTGACTCCCATTGCTGACAGTTCCGCAATGTTCTTCCTGTGTCCTGCCTCGTCAACCCATGCCAGCATCTCCGAAGGAACTTCTACTTTGCGTCCCGACTCCTTCAGGGCTAACACGCTCTCACGAACGCAGAACTCGCTCGCAATCCCGCAGACTATCACGTCCTGGCCGATGTCCTGATTCAGTTCGTGCCCGGCCTTGTTCTTTGCTCTGAAGGCTGAATATTCCTCTACGGAGTCATTCTCGCCCTTGTAGTACGTGTTGGCTTCGTTGGGACGCTGTGAAGGATTCGTGATGTCCGCAGTGAATGCGGTGTGAATCTCCGCACCGTGAGTCCCGGCCTGGCAGTGTACCGGCCAAGTTCCGCCGTTGGGTATGTAGCTGCAGTGCTTGATGCTGTGGTTGTCAGCTGAGTAGAATACCCGCGCGCTTGGGTTAGCGTTGATGAAGGCGATGATGTTTTTGACGGCCTCCTCTGAGTGAGCACAGGCTAATGTTCCGTCGATGAAGTCGTATTGACAATCAACAACAAGAATATCTTTCATGGATAGTTACTCTCCTTTCGTGAGGGAGCTGAAATCTCCCATGCCGTTAATTATAGCTAAAGCATCATCAATTATCTGCATGAATACCGCGCAGCCTGTACCTTCCCCTAACCTCATGCCAAGCCGCAGAGAAGGCGATAACTTCATGAACTCTGCAGCATGAGTATACGCTGGCTCTGGCGACTCATGGGACGCAAACATGTATTCACGCGCGAGAGGCTCGAGCTTGTACGCAAGCAACGCTCCGGCAATGGAGATAACTCCGTCGATGATTACAGGCACATGATAAGCAGCTCCCCCAAGAAATACTCCCGTCATTGCAGCGATCTCGAGTCCGCCGACGCAGGAGAGTATGTTCACCGGGTCAGTGAGCGAGTCTTCGTGAAGAGACAGTGCATCGAGAATCACTCTCTGCTTCCGGGAATATGCCTCGTCATCGAGTCCTGCTCCCCTTCCGACGAGTCCGGGACTCCGCGAGCCTGTAGCTGCCATAATGCACGCACACGCAGGAGTAGTGTTGCCCATGCCCGCCTCGCCTGTGCCGATGAGGTCAACGCCTTCGGACTTCATCTCCCTCACGAGTTCAGCTCCCCAAACGATAACGCTTTCTGCGAGTTCACGGGACATTGCGCGTTCTCTGCGTAAGTTATGCGTTCCCGAGTCCATGAATCTATGAGTGATGATGTTTCTGTGAGGCTCTAAGCCCTTGACTCCCAAATCATAGAGCCGTAACTCTGCGCCTGCCTGACGGGCGAGAATGTTGATGCCTCCGTCCCGAGAGTCTGCGTAGACGAGCATTAGCCTTCGTGTGAAGTCCTGAGGTGATGAGCACACGCCTTCAGAGTACACGCCGTGATCCGAGCCGAAGAGGCAGAGGACTTTTCGGGAGAGAGTGTTACGCGGAGAGCCAGTGATCCCGGCCAAGCGTACAGCGATGGATTCCAGAGTCCCGAGACTTCCGGGCGGCTTGACTTTTCCGTCGAGTAATCTTTGTGCTTCGGTCATTGCCTGAGAGTCTGGAGGTGTGATTGCGTGAAGTATGTCTGTGAGTGTCATGATGCCTCCGTGTCATATTTGGTTGAGAAAGTTCACAGCAAGTTTTGATGCTACATGAAACATTCTGCTGCGGATGCTGGTGCTTAACTTTCCGGAGAATAATTCTGTTACTTCTTTGGGAGATGATGATGCGGCCTGTGCGAGCAATAATACCTCATCATTCCTGAAGCCCTGCTGCTCATGGAATGCCCCGAGTTCCGGAGCGAGTCCCCATTCAGTGAGCCACAGCCAGAGAAACCGCCAGTTGACAGCTTCAGCAGGTACGGCAGGTACGGCGAGCAGCTTCATGCTCCAGTAAAGATTTGTGAGCAGTTCGTCGTCAGGGTGTCCCGGCAGAAGGTATCTCGTGAGAGTCTTTGTCCAGTTAATGGCTGTCATGATGGACTCACGGCTTCGTCGTATATCAAGCATGTTGTCTTTAATGTCAGTGTCGTAGATGAAGTATCTTGCGCTGCGCTGCTTTCTCTGAAGTTCGAAATACCCCCATGAAAACGGTTCAGAATCTCCCATGAAATTTTTAGAGGTAAGGCTTACTATTCCCTCACCCTCAAGAAAGAGTGTTGAGTACAAAAAATTTTCTCCGCTGTGTTCACGTGAGAGGATTACTCCCTTAGCTGTGATGAAGTCCTCTCCGTTGAACATGCGGTATATTTCCTCCTGAAAGTGTGATTGCGGATAAGCAGATTATATCAGAGTGAACGGCCTGTGTTTAGTGAGGACACATGACCGTTCAATAATAATATCAGCAGAATTTAGCGACAACTTCAGCAAGTGCTCTAATATCTCTGCCGCTGGTGTTGATGAGCAGGTCGTAATATTCCTTCGCTCCCCATTTCTGGCCGGTGTAGAAAGCGTAATAATCTGCACGCCCCTTGTTTATCTGCTCTATACGCTTGGCCAGTTCCTTATCGCTGAGGGCTTCACCTGCCTCATAGTCTGCACTCTCATTCTTCCTGCAGCGGGCTGTCTTGCTCTCCATGTCTGAGTACACAAACAGCCGGAAAGGTTTTGACTCCCTGAGTATATAGTCTGCTCCTCTGCCTACAATAACGCAGTCCGACTTTTCCGCTATCTCCTGAATCACCTTGTGCTGCTCCTGATGAACAGACTGATTGTAGTCAGGGATTACTGCCCAGAATGTCCGCCCTGTGTGAATCGGGAAGGGAATTACAGGCTTCTGTTCCGTTACGTGCTGGATGTACTTCTCTGATAATGATGTGCGCCTAGCTATCTCGGTGATTATCTCCCGGTCGTAATACGCACAGCCCAGAATTTCGGCTAAATGCCTTCCAAGTTCACGTCCTCCCGAACCAAATTCGCGGCCTATAGTAATAATCATGTCTATCACCTCATGAAAATTTTACCAGACTGCTACCCTATGTTCAGGAGCTAAATACATTCCGTCTCCCTTCTTGATGCCGTAATAGCTGTGAAACTTCTCGTACTGCTGAAGTATCGCATTCACCCTCAGATACGGCAGAGCATGAACATCAACCTTCAGAATCATATCGTTGCGTTCACGTGTATTAATCAGCTTCCAGATGCGAGCGTAATTCCTGAAGAATTTATCGTAATCGAAGCCCTCGCGTCCCTCTGCAATTCCGAGCATCGCCTTGATGCCAGCCATGTCAGCTATTGACTCCGTCTGCACAAGACTCCCGTTATACTTCGTGCCCTCCGGAGTAACAGTCATTGCGTCAAAGTACTTGATGAGGCGGTCAGCCCGTGCCTGAAACTTCTTGTAGTCCTCGTCAGTCCACCACTTCGCAACGTTGCCCGTCTTGTCAAACTGTGCACCGTTAGTGTCGAAAGCGTGAGAGACTTCATGACCTATCACCATTCCGATACCTCCGAGCTTCTCCTCGTAGCTCATCTCCGGCGTGTAGAAATCTCCTCCGAGAATCCCAGCAATAATATTTATCGAGTTCTCGCTCGGCCTGTAGTACGAGTTCGCAACGACGACATCACTAATCCAGAGGTCATGGTCTACTTTCGTGTTGAGCCTGTCGTAAAAATACTTCTGCACACTGAACTTCTTTAACGCATTCAGCGCATCAATAAGGCTTCCTTCCGGGTCAATCTCCAGCTCCGAATCGTCAACCCACTTGTCAGGATATGCAGCGTTCAGCCTCATAGCGTCGAGCTTCTCCACAGCCTTAGCTCGTGTTGACTCTGACAGCCACGACTCCGACCCGAGCATCGCCTTGTAGTACTTCACCGTCTCCCTGATAATCTCCTCTACGTCCTTCTTGGCCTGCTCCGGGACATGCTTTGCGAGGTAGAGTCTCGACACCGGCCCTGACAATCTCCCGTGCACAAAGTCTACAGCGAGTTCATCATCGGGCTTGTTTCCTGTCGTCCCGTAACGTTCGCGGGAGAGCTTCTGATACTCGCGGTATGCCGGCTCGTCCGTTATCGTGATGTACCCTCCGACGAGCTTGCACAGCAGGTAAGCCTTGATGCCCGCAAAATTCTCTTCAGTGTAGAGTTCGTTCAAGGCCTTCAGCCACTCCGGCTCCTGAAGGTTCATCAGGTCAGAGTAAGCAGAGTGCGCCTCCAGAATGTCCGCAAACGGGTAGACGGGCGATTTCTCCCTCAGCTCGTCCATCGTGAGGGGGTTATACATTTTGTCGATTGCGTCGGGAGAGTAAAGCTCCTCAAGAGTCATCATGTGTTCAGCAATGGCCTTCTCGAACGCAAACGCAGAAGCAAGATACTTTGCTGCCTCCTCCTCAGAGTAGCCGAGCCTCCGGAACATGTAAGTAACTATTGAATCATGCATTTTCTTGGTGCGCTCGCCGTTCGGAGTCATCTGGCGGTACTCTGCAGCGTCCCCGAGAGACAGACTCCCCGCAGCAAGCTCGAGGTTGTACGACTCCGAGTCCTTGTTGTCCCGGCCAAGCCCGAAATCAGAGATATTCACATCGTGGTAGAAGCTGTCCTCCGTCATGAAGTACCTGCTCAGGCCGTCAAGAGAGTCTACCTTCTCGAGAGTCTGCACTAACCCCTTAAGCTCCGAGAGTCCGGCTTCGTTGCGAGAGTCCCAGTCTAGCCAGAGGGAGTAGAGAGTCTTCACGAGTTCCGCATCATGCCCCGAGAGCGTGGGATCGGTCATTATTGCCTTGAGGCGTGCGTCGATGATGTCCTGCAGCTCGTTGAATGCACTGTTGCGGGAGTAGCCGGGCCGGAGCTGTGCAGTCGAGAGCCACTCATGATTTACGTGAACGTAGAAGTCATCCTTGAGCGATGGAGTGTACCCGTCGGTAACTGCACCCTTGATGTTGGAGTTCAGCCAAGGGGACTCCGCATAAGACGGTGTGATGAATACTGCAATTGCTAATAATGCGATGATTAATCTTGTCATGATTACTTCTTGTCCTTTCCTGTTTCTGCGTCAAGCACTATATTTCTGCCGTCCTCTGTATTCACTGAGACTCTGCCTCCGGAGGCTGAGAGTCTGAGCTGGCCTCCCTGAGTCGCATGTTCCCAGAGAATTGCGCCGTCCTTCTGATTCAAGGCGGCAACTTTTCCGGAAGCAGTCCCGACGAAGACTCTGCCGTCATCAATCACCGGTGATGTAGTAACCGGCTCGCTGACTTTTGCGCTCCACAGAGGGATAACGCCCTTAATCCGCACCGCGTGAACTGAGCCGTCCCATGCAGAATAGTACACATTGCCATCACTCACAGAAGGGGTGTTTACTGCTCCTCCTGCGCCTCCGCCGTTGATGCGCTTTCCGGTCTCTGCGTCGAGCATGCTGAAGAGTCCGTTGTACTCGCCGAGAAAGACCATGCCGTCAGAGTATGCGGGAGCTGTCCGGAGTCCCTGATCCGAGCTGTAGCTCCAGAGGGGTTTTCCGGTCTTGAGGTCAAGTGCTTTGAGTTCGCCGTTCATGAAGGCTGCGTAGACTCTCCCGTCTCCAACTGCAACGCCGTCATTAAGCCCTGCATTTGTCGATACCTTGAAGGCGGGAGCGTATTTCCAGACGAGCGAGCCGTCAGAGATCTTGAGGCAGGTAATTTCTCCTGTTACCTGTGCGAATATCACGGTGTCCCCGCAGACTGCAGGAGTCCCGACTGATGTTGAGTCGCCGGCCTGATATGTCCAGAGCTGAGTCTGCGAATTGCTGCTGACTGCCGAGAATATGCCCAATGCGTCGCCGAACATGAGGATGTCTCCGGATACTGCTGTTCCGGTTGTTATCATGTTTTCGGCAGCTTCACATGATGCTGATAACATAAATACTAATGCCGTAATAGTGATTATGCGTCTGTGCAAAAAAATACCTCCCTGAAAGTTTGATAAGTGATTCTAATACCTTTTCCATAACGAGATAAATACGGTGATTAGCTGAATGAAGGCTGAACGGGAAAGTAAATACCCTCTCCTGCGCGAGCCGGTGAAGTTTTCGGAGAGGGCATTATTTGCTGCTAGATATACTGCTCTACCTGATCATGTACCACTACGAGATTGTTGAAGTCCTCGATCTGGGGACGCTGTACCATGATGGGTTCACGGACGTGCATATACTGTGTATCTGTCCTGCGGATCACAAAACCGCGTTCTAGTCTGCGGGTTGTTCCTGCCGTGTTGTTAATAATGTTAGTCTGGACTACGCGCATTTCTGCCTTCCTCCCTGAATAATAATGTGAATGCGCTAATTTTACACTAAATAACAAAAAAGGCTCGACTTATTACGATATTACCTTGCTGGCTATGGAGTAAGTTACCGCCGTAACAATCAGTCCAAGAACAGCTCCTACAGTTATTCCATTAATAAATGCGTAAACTGCATTTGCTACCCCTATTGCAATGATGGTGTAAAGTGCAGCTTTAGTTTTGGATAATACCAGCCAGAGATATAAGGCCGTACCTATTGCGCCGAATATACCGGAAAGTAATACTACGTTCTCATCTGGTAAGCGTTTGGTGATTTCGTTAATGAACGTCAGCCACTGCCCGATGATCATAAAGGTAAACCATACTTTTGCTCCTAAGCCCCATTTCTTCATGAATAAACTTCTCCTTTGCATGATGCGTTTTGTGAGGATTGAATGCCGTGATTATACAACACTTTCTGCTCTGACTAGTGATTCTCCGGTGCTATAATTACTTATTAGCTGTGCAGCATTTATGCGTAAGTCCGGGCAACTCAATAAAAACGGGCAGACGCATTTATTTATTGCCCGTGTAATTCTCATGAGGTGATAATCTTGAACTCTAACATCTTTCTTGAACGCGATCCGGTCAGCAAACTTCTTGTGCGTTATTCAGTCCCGCTCATAATCTCACTCCTTGTTGCAGCTCTCTACAACATCGTAGACCAGATATTTATCGCAAATGCAGACTATCTCGGCTCGAACGGCAACGCTGCCAATAACGTCGTCTTCCCCCTCACAGTCATAGCATTAGCCTTCACGCTGCTAATCGGGGATGGTGTATGTGCATTCGTGAGCATGTCTCTCGGCTCGCGTCAGGCAAAACAGGCCGGTGATGCTGTAGGCAGTGCTGCACTCCTCTCATCAACCGCCGGACTCGTTATCGCTCTGCTGTACTGGCTGTTCCGTGATGAGCTGCTTACTTTCTTCGGAGGGCGCGTGAACAATGAGACCTTCAGGCTCGCAAAAGAGTACTTCACGTGGATAATTCCCGGCATACCGTTTTACGTCTTCGGCCAAGCAATGAACCCCATAATTTCGGCAGACGGAAGCCCGAACTATGTCATGTTCTCTACTCTGATGGGCGCGGGGATAAACATTGTGCTTGATCCGTTATTCATCTTCGGCTTTCACTGGGGAATGACGGGAGCAGCATTAGCGACGATAATGGGGCAGATTTTCACGGCTATGATGTCGGCGCGCTACCTAGCCTTCAAGATGATGGCAGTAGATTTCTCGCGGACTAACCTCTCCTACAATCCCAGACTCATGAAACGTTACCTGCCTCTGGGACTATGCAGCTTCATTTCTCAGGTCTCGTTAGTAATCAGCGTTGCCAGCGTCAACATGATGATCCGAAAGTACGGAGCACTCGATCCGGTATTCGGGCAGCCCGAGTACTCGCAGATTCCGATGGCAATAATCGGCATCGTGATGAAGTTCTTCCAGATAGTTATCTCCGTCGTTGTAGGACTCTCGGCGAGCTGTACTCCCATAACCGGCTACAACATCGGAGCAGGAAGGCCCGACAGAGTGCGCAGACTGTTTACCCTTCTTCTGGCGTGCGAGGCAGCTATCGGGATGATTGCGTTAGTGATAGTAGAAGTGTTCCCTGCAGAGATTGCTGAACTGTTCGGAGCTTCAGGGGAGAGCGTGTATTACCTGAATTACACTGTGAAGAGCTTTAGGGTGTATCTATGCCTGATAGTCTTTGCGTGTGTGAATAAAGCTGCATTCATCTTCATTCAGGCTATGGGCAGAGCTTGGACTTCTGCGGGATTGTCTGTGATTCGCGAGGTGTTCTTCGGTGCAGGGATGACAATTATTCTGCCGATGTTCTGGGGGCTTGACGGCGTATTGTGGTCTATGCCGGTCAGCGATGCACTTACGTTCATTGTCTCAGTTGCCGTTATCGTGATGATTTACCGCGAGCTTGGCCGTCCGGATGTCTGATCTGCTCCTTTCAGTGAATACCAGCCTTGAAGTTACGTAGTCTATATCGCTGCTTTTGGTGCTGACAGTCTGAGAATTTATCCCGCATTCAAAAGCTGCTTATATGTCTTCAGTTATCGTGAATATCTGCCGCGAGTTTGGCCGTCCGGATGTCTGACCTGCTCCTGTCAGTGAACACCAGCCTTGAAGTTACATAGTCTATATCGCTGCTTTTGGTGCTGACAGGCTGAGAGTTTATCCCGTAC
Organism: Synergistaceae bacterium; assembly: GCA_017445405.1. GTDB lineage: Bacteria > Synergistota > Synergistia > Synergistales > Aminobacteriaceae > JAFUXM01. The sequence continues at coordinate 34,903 of JAFSUD010000024.1, read as the reverse complement.
TCAAGAGCCGCTACGGTGTCATCCGCAAACTCTGAATACAGCACAGGGCTTATCGTTACGAACACTTCATCATTAATTCTGTAGACTTCCGCCCACCCTGACTCAGTATTCATGATAACGTCCTTGTGATTCATAGATGCATGTTCATAGCTCTGCGCAGGGTGCATACTCCCGGAACTCAGCCCCGCACTCCAGAGAAGAGAGAACAGCAACGCCCCCGCTCCCAAGTCTGCGAGGACATCAATTCGCCATTTTCTGAGACGGATCATCACTGCACACACGCCAAGAATCACGACAGCTCCGGCCAGGAAAAGCGGCTTTGCGAAATTCCAGCGTCTTGCAAGCTCAAAGCTGACCGCAAATATTACAGTAAAGAATGTTCCTGTCCTGACCGTGAATATTTTGCGCCATATCAGGGAAAATATATCTTTCCAGCTCATCGGCGGAATGTCCGGCAGGTCTTGTTCTTCCGGCTCGGAAACATCAGCTAGCTTCATGCGGTCATTGTCTGCGCATTGCTTCAGGTATTCCCAGAAACGTCTGACTTCATCTATATCCTGAGGCATTCCGTGTCTCGGCCGGGAAAAACGCTCTAAGTATTCTGCTTCGTAGCGGTCAATTATCAGGTCAAACACTTCGCGACGGTATGAGTAAATTGTGAGGCCGTTTGAGGCTTTGTCTGACTTCCTGAGAGCTAAAAGCCTTGAGCACCAGCCTTCTGAACGTTCCATCGATGAGAGAGTACGGGTAACAGAAGATTTATCGCGGCCGAGAACGATAGCTATATCTGCAGCAGTCCACCACACAGAATCATCATCATCACTCCAAATTAAGTGGCTGAAGTTAGGGGCACGCTTTGAGTATTTTTCCTGCAGAGTTTCCTGACGCTTAAGGGTTGAACCTGAAATCTGCCTGTAGTCTGCTGCATAGTCATCAAGAATTGTGCTGAGTACTTCTCTGCTGTCCTGAAACTCAAAGAATTTTGCCCGCAGCCTGTTCATTGTGTCATGAGAGAGCCTGAATGACGGCGTGATGATTCCCTCCTTGATGTAAAGCGGTATGGATTTGTGAATGATAACAGGCATAACAAAATCTATCCAGTGCATCAGATTTTCAGACGCAATAAAACAGACAGCATTTAGGTTAAATATGACCTAATGCTGCTGAATGCCGGGCTGCCTATTGAGGAAACAGCTTAATATTTTACCGGCTGCCTTTCCTGCTTATGAGATACAGGACATAATCAATCAGTCCCCAGATAAATTTGCAGACACTGGCAATACCTTGATATATCACGCTGAGGAAACGGCCTACTTTTGCGAACACATCACCTGCGAAGTCAAAACCTTTCTTGATGCCCTTAATCAAGAACAGCACCAACGCCAGCGGAATACCCAACACAAGAAGTGCTCCCAAATCCGAATCGAAGAGCAGCATCATTACTAAACCTGCCAGTCCTGCACACATGCTGTAAGCTATGAAGCCATCCAAAGAATCAGCACCTCCATTAACGCATCATCTGCCATTCATGAGTCCCCCAAGGGCTTTTGTCGCACTTGCCAGCCGCAGGGCAGTTATCAGCATTGACTCCGCGTCCGCAGAAACGGCATCTCCAGAAATGCCCCGCAGCAAACGCAGCTCCGCCGAGAACCAGAACTATCACAGCGCAGACCAGAAGCATACTCATTCTTCACACCTTCTTTAATGGATTTGTGCTGCCAATGATAACAGCGCATATATTGCTCTATCCAGTGCAATAGATCAGCTTGACAAATATTCTCATGTGTTATAAATTTTTATGCATCAAACAAATTTATGAATACGGCAGAAAATTATCATGAGGCATAATCATTCAAGCATAATCAAGAATTTCATGCAGCGCACAAAAACTTTAAGCTCTGAAGATTTTGTGAGGAACATGTTGCTATGTTTCGGTGCACCAACTATCAAGGGCATAAAGGCAGCAACTCTCCTCAACTTCAGAAGAGGCTGTGATGAAGATATGCGCTCTCTGTGGCTTGAACATGCTGATGAATGGTTAGCTCCCCTAAATGTGCAATGGCTTCTGCTGAACTCTGAAGGCATGAACGCATTAGTCCTGATTTACAGGAAAGAGCTTCTCTCCCGCGCGCTGTGCTGTGATGAGGCATGCTCTATCCTGAAGGAATACGGCTACCCGCTGCATGATGTTGATGCGTGCCTTGAGTGTCTGAGAGGGAAATTCTGTGCGGGCTTTCCTCACGAGATAGGGCTGTTCCTTGATTACCCGCCTGAAGACGTGAGGGGGTTCATTGAGAACAGAGAGGCCAAGAAGTTATCTTGTCCGTGTTACTGGAAAGTGTACGGCTGCGAGAAATAGGCAGTGAAGAAATTCCGGCAGTACAGACATGCGGAGTGTGAAGCAGCCCGGTTAATTCTGACGGGTGAGTAATAGATTATGGAGGCAGTATTATGGCGAAAGTATTAGTAGTGTATGTGTCGACGACAGGCAACACCGAGAAAATGGCGAACGCAATAGCAGACGCAGCGAAAGGTGCAGGAGCAGACGTTACCCTGAAGACAGTGGGCGAGGCGAGTGTTGGCGAGCTTGCGGGGTATGACGTTGTGGCGTTCGGGTCTCCGGCAATGGGAGCGGAAGTTCTCGAGGAGGCGGAGATGGAGCCGTTCTTCAGCGAAGCAGAGGGCAAGATTTCCGGGAAGAAAGTAGCAGTTTTCGGTTCGTATGACTGGGGCGACGGCGAGTGGCTGAGGACATGGGAGCAGAGGTGCAAGGACGCAGGAGCAGAGGTAATTGCGACTGTGAAAGCACACCTTGAACCTGATGATGATGCGCTGGCTGAATGCAGGGAGTTCGGAGCGAAGTTAGTGTAAAGAGTTTTGAATAAGAGGCCTCCTGTTTTGAATAAGAGGCCTCCTGTCCTGTTAGCATGTTACCGCATTCATTCAGGACATAAGATGCCATTTGCGTGCTGTCTTCTGCAGGATAAGTATCGTCGCCGTCAACAAGAATATAGCATTGTGCATCTATTTCTTGAAACATTCTGCGTACTAGTGCCGTCAGTTGAGTTGTTATCATAGACGTAGATATTTGCGTCAGGTATGGCTTGCTTGAAATCGCATACTACCTTTCTGATTACAGAGGCCTCATTGAAATATGAAATTAGTACAGAAATCTTATCCATAATAGGCAGCCATATATGGTAATGCTATTGGGAAAAGCTGAATTTTGCTTGATTATAACATAAATTTTGAGAGCAGCTCCTCAGCTCAAGAACTGCTCCCCTGTTTACTACGCTTCTATCGGTATCTCCGCCTCGTCCTGTCTAGGCCAAGTTGATGTCCACGTCCTCACAGGCATTCCCCAGATGTTGATGAAGCCCACTGCCGCAGAATGGTCGAACGTATCGCCCTCCGAGTACGTCGCCAAGTCGTGCCGGTAAATGCTCTTGGCCGCCTTCAGGCCTCTGACTGCTGCACTGCCCTTGAAGAGCCTCATCTTCACTGTCCCGCTAACGTAACGCTGTGTGTCGTTGATGAATGCGTTGATTGCGTCGCGTAACGGAGAGAACCAATAGCCCTCGTAGGTCAGCTCGGCAAATCTCGTCTCGAGCTCGCGTTTCGTCCTGAGCACCTGCTTGTCGAGAGTCAGAGTCTCCATTGCTCGGTGAGCCGTCAATAACGTAACAGATCCCGGGCACTCGTAGCACTCGCGCGACTTGAAGCCCACTAATCTGTCTTCCACCATGTCAATACGTCCTATGCCATGACGGCCTGCTATCTTGTTGAGCTTCTGAATCAGTTCTACTCCGTGCATCCTCTCGCCGTTAAGCGCAACAGGGATTCCTCCCTCAAACGAAATCTCTATGTATTCGGGAGCGTCAGGGCCTTCAAGGGGGTTAGCTGTCATCTCGTAAGCATCTTCAGGAGGTTCATTCCACGGGTCTTCGAGGAGTCCGCACTCGATCGAGCGTCCCCAGAGATTATCATCTGTGCTGTAGGGTGATGCTGCTGTAGCCCGCACAGGGATTCCGTGTTTGTCCGCGTACTCAATTTCAGCCTCGCGCGTGAAGTGCCAGTCCCTCACTGGAGCAAGCACCTTAATGCGCGGATTGAGAGCCGTTGCGCAGACCTCGATTCTCACTTGATCCTGGCCTTTGCCTGTGCAGCCGTGCGCTACTGCTATTGCTCCCTCTTTGTTGGCAATGTCCACAAGAGTCTTGGCGATTAACGGACGCGACAGTGCAGACACCAAAGGATACGTTCCCTGATACATTGCGTTTGCCTTCAGTGCAGGATACACATAGTTTTCTGTGAACGTCTTCTTCAGGTCAAAGATATATGCCTTCACTGCTCCGCTGTTAAGTGCTTTGGCCTTCGCTGCCTGCAAATCTACGTCCTTCTGCCCTACGTCCGCAGTCATCGTGATTACATCATAGCCCTGTTCTGTGAGCCACATTACGGCCACCGATGTATCAAGTCCTCCGCTGTAGGCTAATACTGCCTTGCCTTTCTTCTCTGTCATTAATGGCATTCCTTCTTTCACTGTTTGCTTGCTATGATAACACCATCATCAAGCATGTGTGAACGTTATTAACTGCCAAATCTGTGTGCTGAACGTCCGCTTTTCTTCAGGCTCTTCATTTTCAGGGTCCACTGTAATATTTCTGCAGTGTTATCACCGAATACTGCCTTGCCGTGAGCCATCTGGAATATCCATATTCCCCCGTACCTCATATTGCCCTCAATAAGCACAGCCTCTCCGTCCTCGCCGAGCGTAAAGTCCCAGTTCACTACCCCGACCTGCGGAACAGCCTCGTGCATTATTCTCGCTGCCTTCAGGACTTTCGGGAAATCATGAATCTTCCAGCCGTCAAACGCAAGTCCGGTATCAGGATGCTTCGTGAACTGTGTGTTGAACTCCGTGAAGGCTGTCTTGTGCAATGTGCCGTCATCATCAACAGCGATAAACATTCCTCCTGCGTGCGCGTTGTCGAGAAATTTTCCTCCCTGACCTATCCTCAGAATCACAGGGCAGATTTTCACCTCGTCATGCCAGATGTAGCTGATCACACGGAATGTGTTTACGCTGTTGGGATATATCGCGGCCAAGTCCGAATGACACTTCAGGCGTTCCTGAACCACGAAGTCCGAGCCGAGTCTCGAGAAGAGTCTGCGAGCCTCGTCGGGCGAGTCAGTGTTGACAACTTCACAGCCGAGTCCGCTGTTGCCGTTCACAGAAGGTTTCGCGAAAACCTCTCCGGAATGAGTCAGCAAGTTCACAGCCTCCTGTTCGGTGATGAACCTGTAGTCAGGATTCCTGAAGACTCCGCAGGTGCGCGAGAATATAACTCTCGGAGTCTTTACTCCCGCAGTCCGGGCAATCATGGGCAGAACGTTTTTGTCGGATAAAGCAGAAGTGTAGTTTGCTCCGCTGTTCATGAAGTACTCGAACTCCGGAATGTAGAGCAGCTCAGGAAAATACCTGTAGTCAAAATTTCCTGTGAAGGCCGTGAAGTGCCTGTGCCATGTGTGAGGTATCTTCGCTCCGTAATTCTTGACGTAGAAGTCGTCTATCTGCTTCTGCTGTTCTGGAGTGAGGTGTACTTTGCTGAAGATTGCTACTCTGCGGGAGTCCTTGAACTTCCTAGTCTCGGCGTAACGTGATGCCGCTATGCTGATACTGTCCATGCTGTCGTTCATTATGCGTTTCAGGGAACGCTTGATGTCTCCGAGTCTGCCCATTATGCAGCCTCCAGAGTGATGGTGAAGCGGGAAAATGATTGCTGGTCAGCGTGATGAAGTGTCGTTAGTGCATAGTTCGCCTGAGTCCTGAGTCCTGAGTCCCGAGTCAAAATTTTGCGCCCTCCTTTGTGATTTGTATAGTGTGTATATTACTGATTTTGCGGGTATGTGTCAAATAATTACACCCCCTGCTTAATTCACAAGGGGTGCATGTTTCTCTAATAGGGCAGCAAGTTCCACAAGAGGCTTATTATCGGGTCAAAGAATACGTTGATTATTCCGGTGAGCAGGAGCACGAGAATAACTATCATTCCGTAACGCTCAAGCCACCAGTAATAATGCATGTACTTATAGGGCAGGAACGCCTCAAGCACTCTCGATCCATCCAGCGGAGGAATAGGTATCAGGTTGAAGGCAGCAAGCCCCATGTTGATATTCACCATCTGGAACAGAAAAATTATCCCGCTCCGTCCCGTCAATGCATACCACCTCGCTCCGAAGAACCTGAAGAATAACACCGTCAGCACTGCCGTTAAGATATTTCCTGCTACTCCGGCCAATGACACAATCACTAAATCACGTTTTGGATGCTTGAAGTAGCGCGTGTTAATCGGCACAGGTTTAGCCCACCCGAAGCCAACAAGCAGAAGCATCAACGTTCCCACGAGGTCAAAATGTGCGAACGGATTCAGGGACAGCCTGCCGTAACGTTCAGCCGTCGGGTCTCCAACCATCTTTGCCGCAAAGCCATGACAGAACTCATGAAATGACAGTGCCCACACTAACGCCGGAATAGTCAGCAATAACCTCACAGGGTCATGAAGTAATCTCATCTGAATAATCCTCCTAATCCTTTCTGTAATCCCTTGCGCAATTCTTCTTTCACCTTGTCCTCGATCTGCTGCCTCGTGTTCCTGTTCTGATTCTGAGTCTTAGGCTGACTCTGAGGCTGGGGCTGACTCTGACTCGGGGTTATTGACGGAGTCGTCGCCTTCGGAGTCGTAGTCGTCTGCTTCTTCAGGCCAGGAGCTACCGCATCAACTGCCCTGTCAATGAGCGTATCCTTCAGGCTCTTGCTGCTCTGAGTCTTGTCGGCACTCTGGGTACTCGTCTGCGTCTTCACTGTTGAAGGCCCTATCTTAAGCCCCGAGAACGTCGGCGAGGCTGCTTTGCCGGAAATCTTCAGGTTCACGATTCTGAAGTCTCCCGTTGATGCTGCCTTCTCTGCTCCTGTGATGCCTCCTGACAGAAACACTTTCAGGCCTTCTTTCAGGTTCGATGTCCCGCCCTTGAACAGTGCCTCGAGTCCGCCTTTGCTGCCTCCCTGAATCGCGTTGATGAGCTGGTAATTTATGCTGCTCTCAGTCAGAAGGTTCAGCGTAACGTCATCACCGGAAAAATCTATTGCGCCGTTGTTGGTTATCTTCGCGTACCTGTACATCGGATCATTCTTCGGAGCGTTGGCTATGCTCCCGGATTTCAGAATCAGCCTGCCAGTCTGCAGTCCGAGAGGTGCGTTCACGTTAGCGTACCTGATGCCGTTAGTGTTATGAACTTTCGCGATCAGGTCGAGCCACTTGAAGCCCGTAATTGCTCCTGCACCCATCGAGAAATTGCCTGAGCCTGAGTAACTCACCTTATCCTTCACAGAGCCGTTAATCTTCATGGTGAGCTTGCCTGTTCCCGTAATCTTGCCGTCAAGGCCTCCTGCAGCATCCTGAATCAGTGCGTTCACGTCGACACCGGAAGCGTCTATGTTGTCCGTGAAGGTCATCTTTGCGACGTTGAAGGTCAATGTATTCTTCAGAGTTCCATTGTAGAGTTTTGCTGTACCTCCTGATGAAGCAAAGTTACTTCCAGAGTACGACAGCGGAAAGTTCACGTTCGAGAGGTTGAAGCCGAAAGCCTTCAGTGCCGGGACTGTCAGAGTGCCTTTCGCCGAGACGTTCGCACCTGTGCCTGTAACACTCAGCTTGAGAGATGATTTACCGGAGACCGAGTCCTTCATGTCCGGAGCAGCATCTTTCACGAGTCCGGCCAAGTCAGCACCGGATGCCTCGAAGTTATCCGTGTACTTCATGCTGTCAATGTTCAGGGTCAGAGAGTTCCTGAGACTCCCTCCGTAGAATTTCGCGCTCCCTCCAGCCGACGCAAACGTATTCCCCGAGTACGTGAGCGGAAGAGTTATATTCGTTACTCTGACTCCGTAAGCTCTTATTGCTGAAGACGTAAGCACCCCTTTTCCCGTTATCTTGTCTCCCGTCCCGCTTACGCTGAAGGTCAGGTCGGCTGTTCCCGAGAGGCTGTCCTTCATGTCAGGCAGCAGACGCTCGAGCTTGATTCCCTCTCCCTTCACGGCAACGTCGAGCTTCAGGGCAGGAGAGACCTGCACATTGCCCGACGCACTCACTTCTGCGCCCTCAACTTCTCCGCGTAATTTGTTCAGCCTGATGTTCTCCATGTTACCGGAAATGTCCGCGAGAATGTTCGTGAACGTGAAGCCCTGTGCGCTCAGTGAAGGAACGTTTGCGTTGAGAGCTATTGCGGGATTCGTGTTCGTCCCCGAGACCTTGAGAGTCCCTGAGAGATTCCCCTTGAGGTCAGCTCCCGACGCTGCAGCCAGCGGTGCAAGTGCTAAGTTCGTGAACCTGAAGCTGAAATCGAGAGGCGTTTTCCCCGTAATGTCCGCCGTCCCTGCTCCGGTTATCGTACCTGTTCCGCTCTTGGCATTCAGGCCTCCGAGAATTATTTTGTCGCCGTTCTTGTCTATCTTCGCATTCAATCCAGAAAAAGTTACTCCGCTGGCTGTTATGCTCTTGGCCGATGCGTTGACGCTTATTCTCGAGAGTGAGGCCAGATCCCCGGTTAATGCTGTCGTCAGCTCAATATCCTTTGCTGTGAGCATGTTCATAGCCTGCAGGTTAGGCGATGATGCTACGAGATTCACAGAGGGCTTGCTGACGCTCCCGGTAACCTTAAGGCCGGCGTTGACTGCTCCCTTCAAAGCGTACTGGTCAATGTCAGGAACATACGCCTTCAGAGCAGCAGGAGTCATCGAGATTGTTGCGCTGAGATTGAGGCTTGGATTGTCAGAGGGAAGAGGCCCGACTGTTCCGCTGAGGTTTATCGGCATACCGTTTAGAGTGCCCTCCGTCTTGCTGAGAGTCAGAGTCCTTTTCGCGAACGTGAAGTTGATTGACGGCTTCGTTATTGTCTGATCCCAGCCCGAGAACTCCGGACTGTCTAGACTCCCGGTAACCGTCGGATCGTTCACGCTGCCCTTGACGTTCACGGCGGCAGTAATCTTCCCTGCGAGCTTGTAGTCTGACGCATCAGGAATCATGTCCTGCACTTTCTTCACATCTAGGTCAACAATCTTTGCTGTAACGTCGAGCTTCGGACTCGTCAGGAATGAGGCAACGCTGCCCTGAATGTAGCCCTGTGCTCCCTCGAACTGAAATTTTCCGTCAACGTTTGCCTTGTCGCTCTTCGTGAGCTTCATCTGCGCGCGTATGTTCGTCAAGGCTCTTCCGGTGTAGGCGATTCTGGGTGCTGTGAGGTTCACGAGTCCGCTGAGTTCGTCAATGTGCCCGCTGATGTTCGCGCTGAATGCCGAGACTCTGCCCGATAAGTCCTTCAGCTCAGGAACTCCGAGTATGGAGTCGAGTCCGTCGAGGCTGGCTTCTGTGCCGTCGAGCTTGACCATCACGGAGAGTTTCTCGTTCGGCCTGAGTGCTGCTGCGATCTCTCCCTGAACCGGGACGTTGAAGACGTTAGCCTGAATGTTGCTGAAGGCTGCCCGGTAGTCGGAGTAATTAACGTTCGTACTGACCCGCTCAACAGGAAAGCCGTAAATTTTGCTGCCCTTGAAGTCAATTGTTCCGAAGACACGCAGAGAGCCGGGGTCTCCTGTGATGTCGAGGTTGATGTTCGCGCTGCCTCCGAAGTCGCCGGAGCTGAGAAGTGCTGGGTAAAGGCCTGTCATCTCCTGAAGGTCTAAATCCTCAAGCGACACGTGAAGGTCAAGTGCATCATTAACATAGCCTCCTGTTGCTAACACTCTGCCCTTGCCCAGCGCAATATCTGACCTGTTAATCGCCGTGAGGCCTGCAGATTCCCCCATGTCTATAATTCCCTTCACGGGGACATCGTTAATTCTGCCGTCAATGTCAATGTCAAACGCTTTCAGGTCTGCTCCGATCTCGTTCACAGTAATCACGCCGTACTCTGAGGAAAATACGCTCTCTCTCAGGCTGAACCTGTCGAGCGGAATATCCGGCATATTGTTTTCTGAGTCTGCATAAGCCGGTGAAGCTGTGAGTGTGAATGATGAACTCTGCGTAGACGACTCCGGGAGGCTGAGGTTCTGAAGCGTCGCAATGAGAGCATTTACGCCCATGCTGATACTTGGCGGTATATGTGGCGCATTCTCTGACCCTGCATAAGCCGGTGAAGCTGTGAGTGATGAACTCTGTGCAGATGCCTCCGGAAGCCTGAGGTTCTGAAGCGTCGCAATGAGAGAGTCAACGTCCATGCTCATACCTCCGAGCGAGATTTCTGCTAGCCTGATGTTTCCTGTGAAGAGTGCAGGGAAATTCACGCGCCCTGATAAGTAGCCTGCAGAGAATAATTTTTGTCCCGACTGGTCAGAAAGCTCAAAGTTGTTGAGCCTGTAACCCTTCACCGGGTTTCCGGTTATGCTCTCCGCTGTGAGAGTGAGGCCCATGTTCTCGCTGAGGTATTGCTGTGCATAGCCGAGAATGATATTGCCTCCTATGTCTGCGACGGAGAATATTACTCCAAGAACTATAAGCATCATAACGAGACCGAGCAGCAGCTTCATCACGCCTCTTCCTCTGCGCCTCCGGGAACGTATTCTGCCTCTGCTCCGTTTAGGTTTTGGGAAAAGGACATCATTCAAGTTAGATTCGTCCATAAGAAAATTTCACGCCCCTTTGATTAATTAATGCGGGATATAATCTTGCCCGTAATTATAAGCTACAATAGACGCAAAATCTTAATATGGGAGATAAATTTTTAAGAATGTGCATGACAATTCTAGCAGGACGCAGAGCAACATCAACCGGAGAAGTTCTCATAGGCCATAACGAAGACGCACCGGGACGCTTCATAATGCAGACGCACTTAGTAAGCAAGAGACGGCGCAGGCCCGGAACACACATAACCTTTGAGCCTGACTTGGCATCTCCGGAACTCGGCACTACACGCACAAACCTCTTCTGGTCTGAGGCTATGACCTGCAGCAATGATTACTCGGACTCGGCCTTCTGCGACCTCTACGTCAACGGCCACGGTGTAGTCATCTGCACGAACAACTGCGCAGACTCCCGAGAGGACTCTCCCGAACTCACTGACGGCGGGATCGGCTACGGACTCCGGAGACTCGTCGCAGAGCAGGCTCACTCCGCACGTGAAGCTCTGGATATTGCGTGCGGTCTTGTGAGCAGATACGGCTATGCCTCGAGCGGAAGAAGCTACTCATTCGCTGACAGGGACGAAATCTACGTCATGCAGATTGTTCACGGCAAGCACTGGGCAATCCATAGAGTACCGGATGATGAAGTCGCAGTTATCCCGAACCACTACACGATTCACGAGCCTGACAAGAAAGAACGGGGCTATGATGACCTTGTGAGCTATGCAGAGAAGCGCGGATGGTACAGCCCTGATGACGGAGACTTTGACTTTGCGAAGGTGTATCAGTCGCCGGATACTTACGGCCTCGACAAGAATACGTACCGTCATGTGAAAGCGTTTGAGATTCTGCTTGATATGGACTTGTCGGAACTTCACAAAACAGAGTGGCAGGGACTCCCGTTCTCAATCAAGCCGTCAAAGCCCGTGAGTATAGACACAATTAAAGCTATTCTGCGTTCACACAGCGATAATCCTCACTTCAGCAAGCCTCTGACAATCTGCAACACTGAGACTCTCGAGAGCACGATAATTCAGCTCCGCAGCGACACGGACAGAATCATTCTGCGCAGGGCACTCGGGAGACCGTGTTACTCGCCCTATCTCGTGTGGTACTTCGGGCTGCCTAATGTCCCTGAAGACTTTGAGCAGTCGGAAAGTGAACAGGCACTTGATGAACATTTTCTGCTGAAGCCTGATGCTATGGACTGGAGAAATAATGCGTGGTTCAGGGCGATGGAGATTGATGCAGTGAGCGAGCTGCTGAGTGATGAGGCAGAGGAAGTTGTGTGCGCAAAGGTGAGGGAGTTTGAGGAGCAGGAGGAGAGGGATTTGCGGGAGCTTGACCCTCAGATCGAGCTTGGCCTGAACAGCAAGCCCTACATAGCGCGTGCAATGATGGAGGGGTTCATTGTGAAGTGGGCCGGGAAGGCAGAGGCACTAAGGCAGAGTCTCAGGTCAGAGCTTGGAGTGATCACCGGCGAGGCGATGAATGCAGTTATCGAGGGTAGAACGTTCAGGGTGAGGCTGCAGGGAGTTGACGTGAGGGAGCTTGAGGCGGAGAAGTGCATTTGCGGGACATCTTACAGCGAATATTATTCGTGGTCGAAGTGCGCGGGGATTGACGCTGAGGAGAACTGCGTAGAGTTTGGGGCTGGTGAATGGCTGAATGATTCTGTGGCGTGCTTCACTGATTTGTACATGCTGTTAGTGGACAAGTCGGGGAAGAGACGTGCGGGATGCGTTAAAGTTCAAGTTAGGAGGTAATACTATGAAGTTAGCAAGGTTATTGTTGGCAGCAGTTGTTGTGATGGTGTCGGCGAGCGTGTCATTCGGGGCAACGAAGGCAGAGTTTGAGGCTATGCTGGAGAAGGCCAAGCGCGGAGATGCAGATGCGCAGTGTGAAGTAGGCTCGAGGTACGCTAAGGGACTTGGTGTAGCCCAGAGTTATACAAAGGCGGCTGAATGGTTCGATAAAGCGGCTCATAGAGGCAACCCTACAGCACAATACCTTCTTGGTTTAATGTTCTGGGAAGGTATGGGAGTGAAGCAGGACTACAAGAAGGCCCGCGAATATCTCGAGAAAGCTGCGGCACAGAATCACGCAGAGGCTACCTTCTATCTCGGCTATATGTACGGAAACGGTTACGGAGTGAAGCAGGACTACAAGAAGACCCGCGAATATCTCGAAAAAGCTGCGGCACTGAATCATGCAGAGGCTATCAACAATCTCGGCCACATGTACGAAGACGGAATCGGAGTGAAGCAGGACTACAAGAAGGCCAAAGAGTACTACGAGAAAGGTGCGGTCTTGAATCACGCGGGTGCTATCTTCAAACTCGGAGTTCTGTACCATAACGGGCTGGGTGTTAAGCAGGACTACAAGAAGGCCCGGGAATATTTCGAGAAAGCTGCCGCACTGAATCACGTAAAGGCTATCTACAATCTCGGCGTTATCTATGAGCGGGGACGCGGTGTGAAGCAAGACTACAGGAAAGCTCGTGAATATTACGAGAAATCAGCGTCTCTGAATAACGCAGACGCTATCTATAATCTAGGCTTTCTGTACTATCAAGGGCACGGCGTGAAACAGGATTACAAGAAGGCTCGCGAATATTACGAGAAAGCAGCGGCACTGAATCACGCAGAGGCTATCAACACTATCGGCGTTATGTACGCGAAGGGAGACGGAGTGAAACAGGACTACAAGAAAGCTCGCGAATATTACGAGAAAGCAGCGGCTCTGAATCACGCAGGAGCTATCTACAACATCGGTTATATGTACAGAAACGGTTACGGAGTGAAGCAGGACTACAATAAGGCTCGCGAATATTGGGAGCAAGCTGCTGCTCTGAATCACGCAGGAGCTCTTAACAGTCTCGGTGTTATGTACGAAGACGGTCTCGGAGTAAAGCAGGACTACAATAAGGCTCGCGAATATTACGAGCAAGCTGCTGCACTGAATGACGCATGTGCTATCTACAATCTCGGCGGTATGTATTATGACGGAGCCGGAGTGAAGCAGGACTACAACAAAGCTCGCGAATATTGGGAGAAAGCTGCCGCATTGAATGACGCAGGGGCTTTTAACAATCTCGGTGCTATGTACTATGACGGGCGCGGAGTAAAGCAGGACTACAATAAGGCTCGCGAATATTTAGAGAAAGCAGCCGCTCTGAATGACGCATGTGCTATCTACAATCTCGGCGTTATGTACTATGACGGGCGCGCTGTGAAGCAGGATACCAAGAAGGCTCGCGAATATTACGAGAAAGCTGCGGCACTGAATTATGCAGAGGCTCTTAACAATCTCGGTGCTATGTACGAAGACGGTCTCGGTGTAAAGCAGGACTACAGTAAAGCCCGCGAACTGTACACAAAGGCTGCTGAAATGGGCAATGCTGACAGCATGATGAATCTCGGCCGAATGTACGAAAACGGTCTCGGCATCAAGTCGGACATGAAGAAAGCAGTAGACTGCTACCAGCAGGCAGCAGCAAATGGCAGCGCACAGGCAAAAAAGGCTCTCGCTCGTCTGAAAGTTCCGCAGAGAAAGTCAGCCAAAATCGCAAAGAAAACGCCTCAGCAGCCCGCAGCTCCCTCAAACGTGCTCGCAGACTCTCTCACTATTAACAAGCCGAGAGTTGTAATTCTCCCCTTCAATGACAGAAGCGAAGACGGCAACGCTCCCGCCTCTGCAATAATAGACATGATGACTACAGAGCTGCACAATTCAGGAGTATTCACCTTGCTGGAACGTGAACGCCTCGACGACATCGCAAGGGAGTTCAAGCTCCTCAAAGATGGAGTTCTAGATCCGTCAACTGCTCCAAAGGCTGGCAGAATCATGGGCGCACAGTACATCATCACAGGCTCAATTACTCTCCACTACTACAGCGAGAAAGCATCAGGTTTCATGCTGCCTATTCTTGGCTCATCAGCAAAGGCAAAAACTGCATACGTAGTTCTTGACATCAGGGTAATTGACGTAGAGACAAGCGAGATACTTTACACATCCAGCCAGACCGGCGAAGCAACCCAGACCGCTACGACATCTCCCGGAAGCTCCAGCAAGGTGATAAACGGGCTTTTGTCAATGGCAACCAGAGATTCAGTTGTGAAGCACGTATCAGCTATCAAGGCTAAGACTTGGGAAATGTAACCATTAAAGGAGGCTACCATCATGGCAAGGAAGAAAGCACAGCAGCAAATCACTCTTGAGGACATCATGAAGCTCGGCCCTAAGAAGGTAATCATGCTAATTGTTGCGGCAATAGCAGTGTACTTCTTCGGAGGGCAGGGACTCTTTGAGGAGCAGGAGGACTCAGGATTCGTCGCCGGGACAGTTGCCCGCGTTGTTGACGGCGACACTGCAGTAATCACAGTTGACGGTGCAGAGAGACGAGTCAGGCTCTTGGGTGTTGACACTCCCGAGACGGTGCATCCGAACAAGCCGGTGGAGTTCTTCGGGCCGGAGGCGAGTGCATTCACGAAGCAGACATTGACGGGAAAGCGTGTGTGGCTCGAATACGATAAGTCTCCGCAGGACAGGTACAGCAGACATCTGGCGTATGTGTGGACGGCAAAGCCCAAGAGCATTAATGACGAGACGATGAGGCGGGACATGTTCAACGCTAGATTATTGCTCGGGGGGTATGCGAAGGTGTTAATAATCAAGCCGAATAACCGTTACGCGAAAGAGTTTGCGGAGTTCGAGAAGGAGGCGAGGAATGCACGGCGCGGAGTGTGGAGCGAGTGAGGGGAGGAGAGTCTCCCCTTTGTGCTTACTGAATCTTTATGCGTGAAAGTTTAGCGAGCTGTTCTTTAGCCTCATTCACGCTTTTGTAGTCATTCTCACTTTCAGCCAGTTCAATTGCCTTGTTATAGCAATCACGAGCTTTGTTAATGTATGATTGCTTCTCGGACTTCTTCTTGAGAGAAGGCAGAAGGCTGACGTACAAATCTCCCAAGTTCAGATTAGCCTCTTGAAAATACTGACATGTATAGATGTAAAACTCAATCGCTTTATTGATGTCCCGCTTAACTCCCAACCCATTTTCATACATGCAGGCTAAGTTGTATTTTGCGTAGATACTACTATTATTTGCTGCCTTCTCAAACCAGAGAAATGCTGTGCGGTAATTTTCATCATTCCGATATACACCTTTTCCGTCCTTGTACATTCGGCCAAGAGAATTTTGCGCACGTACCTCTCCATGTTCAGCAGCTTTCAAATACCATTCAAAGGCTTTCCGATAATCCTGCCGGACACCTAGCCCGTCTTCGTATAATTCCCCTAAAGCGTTTTGTGCGTCGCTGTTTCCTTGTAATGCTGCTTCCATATACCATATGTACGCCATAGGAAAATTATTGCGGTCATCATAGAATTTCCCCAGCATATATTGAGCAAGTGGATGACCCGCTTCTGCCATATCCTGCAGTTTTCCTAAGTCGCTTTCATTAACTGTTACTGGTTCAGTAATTATTATAGTCATGTATTCATTTTTTACCTCCGTGTAGTAAGAATGCTTGTAATATGAGTAACTGCCGCGCATTCCATTAATCCTAGCTTCTATTGTCTTCATAGAAAAAGTATTCTGGCGGATAAGTTTTCTAGCATCTGCTTTAGAGACTGACTCTATCATGCAGTCTTTGAGGCGCGGAATTATACGCTCATCTCCGGCATTCTTCATAAGAGCAGCAGTGCTTGATGTCTTTCTTGACACTGATAATCTCTATTATGGCCAAGTCCACTGTATCCCAGCCTACTGTTTTGCCGTCTTTGTCAAATGTCATATAATTTTTCTCGTAGACACAGTATAAATCACCTTTATGTATACCTGACGAACTGCCGCGATTTATGCTAACCTCTTTGCCCTTTACGGAAGAAACTTTAGGATATTCACCTGTGAGCCATTCAATAACTCTGTTCCATAGCTTTGCGGCTTCTGAACGCAGATATATCCATAGGATTACCATTTTCTGATAATATAAGCCTTCCTGCAGGGTCAAAGCCCTTCTTTTCACCGGGGCGTTTTTGGGCTAGCTTCCCGTTATTGATGAGTGTTTCTGCTTCTTTCTTAGAGACGGCCTCGATCCGATCTGATCTGCGTATTAACTCAATTTTCCCTCCTTTCTTCACAAGCTCCGCATAACTGAAACCTGAACGCACATCTTTCACTCGGATCACTGCAATGTTCATAGGGTTACGTTTAGTTCCCATGTATACACGATACATATCACCTGCTCTTACTCCTGCGTTGCTTCCACGGTTGATAATTACCTCTTTGCTGTGTACCCCAGTTATGACCGCCTGCTCTCCTGCCAGGACTTCAAGTAATCTATCCGCCATCCTAGAACTTGACGCGCTCATTGCCGAGTCGTCCAGAGAGTCTGGAATCTCCGTGTCCGAGTAGACTATCTGCGACGAAGACAAATCAACGAGCCGTGCAGAAACTACGGGCGAGTCATCATAGACCATAGAGACGAGGAGCATATACTGAAGCCCCATAATGCCGCCTATCTTTCCGGCTGCTCCCTCAAGCTCGGACGCATTAATCTTCTGTTCACGAATCACCAAGTCAAGCTCTTCACGTTCTGCAAGCGCAAGTGCCTTTGACTTCGCAAGCGTACCCAAGAAAGTATTTGCTGCTATCTCCGACTGATGTCTCAGCTCTGATGACTGCGTAATATTCATCACGGCCAAGCGTACCGGCCCGGCTGTCTCTGCCACAGATGACAATGCTAATGCTATGAATAGGATGAAGATTTTGCGGAATGTACAGGACTTCATAAATATATACCGCCCTTCATGGTTAGTATTTGGGATGCCAGAATTATATCTGACGCTTTCTCAGCGGTAAACTTTTTCGCTTACCCCCTCACGCAAAATTTAAGCCCTGTGTGTTATACTCTGAGTTTGCAAATACCAGTAAATTTATTAATTGCAGGAGGACTATTTTTTCATGTTTGGTTACGGCCTTGACCCTACTATGCTTATTCTTATACCAGCAGTCTTATTATCTATGTGGGCACAATCCAGCGTTCAGTCTACATTCAACAAGTACAGCCAGGTAACAGCAAGAAACGGCTCAACCGCTGACAGTGTAGCACGTATGCTCCTCACTCTCTACGGTATGGCTAACATGCCGATAAATCATGTCTCAGGTTCTCTCACTGACCACTACGACCCGAGAAACAAGACACTCAACCTCTCCGACAGCGTCTACAGCAGCACCAGCATTGCATCAATCGGCGTTGCTGCTCATGAGGTCGGCCACGCAATACAGCATCACGAGTCGTATTCTCCCCTCATCTTCAGGAACTCCATCGTCCCGGCCGTCAACATCTGCTCGAGCGCATCAATGCCCTTGTTCATTCTCGGCATCGTCGTCGGAAATAACCTGCTCGTCAACATCGGCATCATGCTCTTCACCGGCGCATTAGTCTTCCATCTGGTTACCCTGCCTGTAGAGATTAACGCCAGTTCCCGCGCCTTAAAGCTCTTGGAACAGACTCACACTCTCGCACCTGACGAACTCGCGGGCGCAAAGAAAGTACTCACAGCAGCGGCTTGGACATACATAGCTTCTGCAGTGATGGCAGTCTTGCAGCTTGTCAGGCTCTTGCTCATTTCCAGATCACGGAGGCGTTAATTCATTGAGGGGAATAGAAGCAGCACTCAAAATATTGACCTCATCAGACCTCAGCTCAGGAGCTTTCGCGTCTGAATCCCTCCGGAAACTAGCTGACAGGGAGAACATGAAGACTCCTGATATTTCTCTGGCCTCGTCGCTGGTCTACATAGTCATGCGCAGAAAAGAACTCTGGGAAAACATCGCAGCTAAGTTTCTGCGTGCACAAGAAGATCTGCCTCCAGAAGTTTACATGAGCGTAATCATGGGAGCAGGAGGCATCTTAGAGCTTCGCCGGTTCTCTGAAGGAGTGCTAATCAACGGCATATTAGAGTACCTGAAGAGGGATAACGCCTTCATTAAGTATGTATCACTAGTTAATGCGGTGCTCAGGAAGATAAACGAGTCCGGAATTGAACTAGCCGAGAGCTACAAGAAATCTGCAGCTATTGAGGATAAGGCCGTATACTCCGGGATTCCTGTGTGGTCAATGCCCGCATGGCTGAAGACTTGGAGCAGACCCGAACTCGCGCAGATCTTCGAGATGATGCTCAAGCCGTCATTCGCTGCACTGCGCGTTACTCCCGGCAAGCTCGGTGAACTCTCCCAGCTTCTCGACGCAAAGGAGATTCATTACACGCAGTCGGACATCTCTTCTGCATTACGTCTCAGCGGAAGCATACTCCCCGCAAAAGTTCCCGGCTTCTCTGAAGGACTCTGCACGGTGCAGTCAGAAAGCTCGATACTTGCTGCCTCGCTCGTCAGGAAATTCTACGAGGGAGGACACATCGTAGACATGTGCTCGGGGCGCGGAGTGAAGGCCTCACAGATTCTGCAGGAATGCGAAGGCACAAAGATAGAGTGCTGGGACATTGCGGAGGCACGGCTGAAGAGTGCAGAGAGAGAGTTTGCGCGTCTTGGCCTCAGTGAACGAGTCAGAGTCCGTGTCGGGGACGGAGTCATCCTTGAGCCGGAAGAGTCTCCGTCGTTCGTGGTGCTCGATGCTCCGTGCTCGTGCTCGGGGACGTGGACTCGCAAGCCCGAGTCAAAATGGCGGCTCGACTGGCAGAAGTTCGACGGACTCGCAGGAGTTCAGGGCAAGCTCTTAGATCACGCAGTCAGCATTTGCAGTGAAGGCGGGTATGTACTCTACATCACGTGCTCGCTCCTCAAGCAGGAGAATGAAAGCATAGTTGCGCAGGTTCTCACTAATCACCCTGAGTGCGCAGACGTTTCGGGACTCATCGGCTGGAAGGGGAGCATGTACAGGCGGGGCAAGCCTTACGGGACTTACATATTGCCCTACAACTCATGGCTCGACGGATTCTATTGCGCACTTATCTTGAGGAGGTCGGATAATGCCTAAGTTTAAGAGTGTTATCGAGAAAGAAAGGCAGGACGAGTTCTGGGACATCTGCGAATCCGGTTCTGCACAGGAAATACAGGAGGCTATAGACTCAGGCCTCAGCGTTAATTACATTTATGAGTACGGAAGCACTGTTCTCATGGGAGCATCAAGACGCAACACTCCCGATGCAGTGAAAGTTCTGCTTGATGCCGGAGCTGATGTTCAAGCGAGAGAGCAGGACGGCAATACACCGCTCGGCTGGTCAGCACTAAATCATTACCCTGAAATCATAGGGCTGCTGATTCAGGCTGGGGCAAATGTCAACGTCGGACGAGATGACGGAATAACGCCTCTAATGGGAGCGGCCAAGAAGAACAAGCCTGAAATTGTGAAGGCACTGATAACTTACGGAGCGAACCTGAACCTCAAGGACACTAACGGCATGACAGCATTACTTTACGCTGCAATGAACAACCCCGATCCCGGAGTGGTGAACGCATTGATTGACGCAGGAGCAGAGGACATGACTGACAAGAGCAGACGTACAGCATTGATGCTTGCGGCAGAATGGAATACGCCTGAGGTAGTCAATGCACTTCTTGACGCTGGAGCAGATGTGAAGGCGCGTGATAACTTCGGCAAGGATGCATTAGGCTATGCGCTGGAGAATGACAAGCTGAACGGCAGTGGAGTGATAGAGCGGATAATGAGATTAATAAGGGAGGCGGAATGAAGATGAGGAAAGGGGCAGGAGGCTTCGGACTGATATTCTTCATGATTGCGCTGATAATTTTTGCGTCAGGTGCAGTCGTAGTCTACACGGTCTTCATGAAGCCCGAAAGAATATCTACAGTTCCCTCCTTCAAGGATAAATCCGTCGTCGAGGCGGTCGCTGAGGCAGAGAGACTCGGACTCGTCGTGCAGGTCGAGCAGGTCGCTTCAACACTTCCTGACGGCCGGGTACTCGCGCAGTCTCCATCAGCGGGGACGGAACTCCGGCAGGGCAAGGTGATAGTCCTTCAGGTCGCTAAGGGCGGAGAACTTCATCCTGTGCCTGACGTGTCGGGAAAATCTCTCACTGACGCTCAGGAAGAGATACGCTCTCAGGGCTTCACTCTCGGCGACGTAGTGAGAATCCGCGAATCCGGAAAAGAGGCGGGCAATGTCATCGCACAGAGTCCAGCAGCTCCGGCTAACATTGCTGCGGGCAGAAAAATAGACCTGCTCGTTCAGGATGCCGGAGACTCGAGCGGCAACGTAACAGTCCCCGACGTGAACAGAATGACCGAGAAAGAGGCCCGCAATGTCCTTGAGGCCGGGGGAGTGAAGGTTCAGGCGGTCGACAGAGTCTACAGTCCGCTTCTGCCTGAAGGACTCGCGATCGAGACACGGCCCGGAGCGGGGACGAGCATCAAGGCCGGAGAGGGAGTCATCCTGAAGCTCGCGACTCAGAGGAGACCTGCGGGATTCATGGACGCTGACTCGAACTCGGGCAATGTCAGGCGCGTAACATCACAGCAGAATACTCCTGCAGAACAGCCCGCACAGACTCCGCAGACTCCGAAAACGACTCCATCAACACCTGCGAAGGCTCAGACTCCGCAAGAGGCCATACGCCAGGCGACACAGCAGAACACTCCGGCACCTGCAGCGGCAACGCCAAAGCCCGCAGCGACTCCAGCTCCGGCAGCAGCTCCATCGCCAGCCCCCGCGTCTTCAGGAGGGAGCAAGACCGCAAGAATACGCTACATTGTTCCGCCGATTACGCGCCCCATGAATCTCCGCATAGAGGTAACAGACCCGTCAGGCAAACGCGACATTCTGAACAGGCAGGTATCACGCGGAGACACCATCACCACCACAGCAAGATACTCTGGCGAGTGTGTAGTCAGCTACTACTTGGGCGGAGAGTTCATAGGGCAGGAGAGGTATCGCTAGAATGACACGCAAATTTCTGATTGCTCCCTCACTTCTGGGAGCTGACATGCTGAACATTGCAGGCTCTGTTGACTCTCTGGAGGGTAATTACGACTGGCTGCACCTCGACATAATGGACGGACATTTTGTGCGCAACTTGTCATTCGGGCCGGAGTTTGCCCGCGCTCTCAGGAAGAGATACCCCGATGCATTTATAGACGCTCACCTCATGATTGACAGCCTAAGCGTTATATTGCCGCTGTTCATTGAGGCCGGAGCATCACTGATAACGATACATGCAGAGACAGAACCGCATTTGCTTCATGCCTCACTCAGCATGATTAAGAGTGCAGGGCTGAAGGCGGGAGTTGCTCTGTGTCCTCCGACTCCTGCTGCGAACGTGAAAAATGTGCTTGAGCTTGCTGACCTCGTGCTCGTGATGTCAGTAACTCCGGGATTCGGCGGGCAGAAGTTCATAGAATCATCGCTTGAGAAAGTCCGTGAACTCGTGAGCCTGCGGGCAGTGCACAAGCATAATTACGTGATAGAGATAGACGGAGGCATCAACGGAGGCAACATAGCCCGGGCAGTGAAAGCCGGGTGTGATGTAATAGTGATGGGCAGTGCAGTTTTTGCGCAGGAAAAGCCGGGAAGATGGCTTGCAGATATTAAGGAGGCAGTGGAGAAATCTTGACAGAACGAGAAGATGTCCTCAAGGAATTGGGGAGGATGGCAGCAGAACGCCGGGAAAGCATCGGCATGACATTAGAGACAGTATTCGACCGCACGAAGATACGCAAAGAGTACTTGCGCGGCATAGAGGAAGGTAACTACGAGGGCTTTCCTGAGACGGTGTACATCAAGGGATTCATCAGGACGTACCTTAAGCTGATAAACGCTGAAGACCTGCAGGATGACTTCATGGCGCAGCTCGACCGCACAGACCCTCCCAAGAAACAGGAAGCTCACCAGAGCAAGAACCTCAAGAACATTCTCGGGAACGGCTCATCAATGCCCAAAGGCTTTAAGCCCGCATCGCATTTCTGGCTGTTCCTCGTGCTGATAGGTGCTCTCGTCGGAACAGGTGTGTACGTCTGGTACGCGGTAACTTACGGCGGACTCGACCTCAAGAACTTAAAGCTCTTCAACTTCTCAGGAGCAGGAGGGCCGCTGACAGCAAACACCTCATCAGACACAGTGATTACCGGAATCGAGGGAGAGATTCAGAGTGTGCCTGTGAGTGATGATGTTTCCGGAGATGAGGAAGAGGAAGAGGAAGAAGTGAGTCCGTCCCTCGAGATTCGTGCAGTGAATGACGTGTGGCTCAGTGTGATTCTCGGAAGCGGTCAGCCGGTATTCAGGAGGACGCTGAAGCGGGGCGAGTCTATGAAGTGGGATCTGACAGCTCCCGCAAGAGTCGTTATAGGCCGTCCCTCAGCAGCACAAGTTATCCTGAACGGCCAGGACTTGGGAATCGTGAACCCGAGAGCGAAGAAGTCCGAGACGTACATCTACAACGCCGACGGGACATACAGACAGGCGAACAGCAGGTAGGAGAGTGATTACATGGCAGAAGCAGTAAAGCCCTGGTGGCGTGAGACTATAGAGACTATTGTGTGGGCATTTGTGCTAGCAATGATTATCAGGACGTTCATAGTTCAGGCGTTCTGGATTCCGAGCGGGTCAATGATTCCGACTCTCGAAGTCGGGGACAGGGTGTTAGTTGCGAAATTCTGGAACTGGATATTTGAGCCGTCAAGAGGTTCTCTCTATGTGTTCAGGTATCCGATGGACAGGGACAGAGATTTTGTGAAGAGAGTAATTGCCGTGCCGGGTGATGTAGTGGACATGAAGGACGGAGTAGTCTACATAAACGGTGAGCCTACGGAAGAGCCGTACATAGTGCATCATGACAGGTACACCATGAGGCCGAACAATATATTTCCGCAGGTGCCGTTCACTGTTCCTGAAGGAAAGTACTTCATGCTCGGCGACAACAGGAGCAACTCTCAGGACAGCAGATTTTGGGGCTTCGCATCTATTGACGACATGAGAGGGCCTGTGTTCTGCAGGTACTGGCCGCTCAAGAGAATAGGCATACCTCGTTAAATGCCCCGCACAGTCTGGTATCCCGGCCACATGGCCAAAGGGACAAGAAAGCTCAACGAGTTAGTCAGCAAGCTCGACGTGATTATCGAGGTCAGGGACTCGCGTGCTCCGGCCTCTACATCATCACCGCTGATTAAGGCACTCGCGAAGGTCAAGCCCGTGATTCATGTGTTATCCCGCAAGGACTTAGCCGACCCTGAAAAGCTGTCCGTGTGGATGGACTCCCTCAAGCACACCTACTCAGCTGACCTCCGGAAGCGCGAGGGGTTATCCGCAATCAAGAGAGCAATTCTCCGCTTAAAGCCCTCTCATCGTGAGGTGAGACTCGCAGTCGTGGGAATCCCCAACGTCGGCAAGTCGTTACTGCTGAACTCGTTAATCGGGAAGGCCAACGCAGGAGTCGGGAACATTCCGGGCATCACAAAGTCCGTGAGCTGGTACAGGAACGAGGGAATGCTGATTGTCGACTCGCCGGGCATTCTTGACCCTCACGCGGAAGAAGGAGCGCACTTGATTCTTTCGTGGCTCGGGTGCGCAAAGGCTGAAGTTGTCGGAGGCTGGGAGAACGCATCACTCTCACTCTTGGCCTTCCTAGACGCTAAGGGCATGAGCAGTATTCTTCCTGTTGAGCACGTTGACGGAGAAGTTCCGGCTCTCACGCTTGAGCGTATAGGCAGAAAGTACGGGTGCTTGATTTCCGGCGGACGCGTGAACATGGAGCTAGCAGGGCAGAAATTGATAGAGGCATTCAGTTCGGGAAGGCTGGGCAGAGTGTGCATAGAGCTTCCCGGGGAGGAAAGAGCAATAGATTTCAGGAATGAGGCAGCTTCAATTGTGGAATGAATTAATACTTACACCGAGAGCGAGTCTCGAAGAAGCGCGTGAATTGCTGGAGGGTCTTCGGGACAGAGGAATAGTCTTCGGGACAGACGAGGCAGGGAGAGGAGCATTAGCCGGGCCTGTACTTGCGGCCTCAGTTTATCTCACCGGCGAGCAGGAAAGTAAACTCCTCAAAATGGGACTCCGGGACTCCAAGAAACTTAGTGCCCGTAAGCGTGAAAAACTGGTGCTGGCAATGCAGGATATGGGCGTGAAGTATGCAGTATCTTCCGGAAGCATAGAACGTATCGAGCAGGATAACATACTTGTTGCGTCTCTGTGGACGATGGGCAAGAGTGCGAAGAAGTTAGCTGCTGAACTCGGCCAAGATCCTGTGTGCGTAATAGTTGACGGCACGGAACGCATCAACAGGCTGAAGTTTCCGCAGTGGACATTGATAGGGGCGGATAACCTGATACCTGCTGTGTCTGCTGCGTCAGTGCTTGCAAAGGTGATGAGGGATCAGCTCATGACGAGGTACGCAAAGAAATACCCGCTCTACGATTTTGCGCAGAACAAGGGCTATCCAACTCAGGCACACATGGACATGATTGCGCAGGCAGGAATGTGTCCGATACACCGTCCGTATTTCTGCCAGAAGATAATTGCGCTCAACAGAGGGATAAATGCCATCGATTAATGTACAAGTAGATCAGGGCTACAATCAGGCCCAGCAGAATATCAGCACCGGAGCGCGTCAGGGTCAGATCTCGACACAGCCGCAGATTCAGAGTCCTGCACAGATAGCCGCGAGATTAGCCGGTGTGAAGTCCGGGACGGTCGTCGAGGGGAGCGTGTTATCGCAGAATCAGGACGGGACGTATTTAGTGCGTGTTGACGTGAACGGAGTCGCTCAGGAGCTGCGGGCACGTGCGACGCTGTCATTGATTCCCGGCGAACATTTCCGTGCAGTGTGGGACGCATCAGGGCCTGACGGTGTGCCGGTGTTGCGGCTCTCTCAGGGGGAACTCTCCTTCCTGTCGCAGATCCCGGCTCGTGATAGGGAACTCGCAACAGCTCTTCTCTCTAAGGGACTCCCGCTCTCGTCCGAAGTCCTGAACTCCATCAAAGACGCGTGGAGAAGATTCGGCAATGACTCGCTGGAGATGTCGTCATTCATTGAGCTTTGGGCGCGCGATGTCCCGATGACTCAGGAGAATGCAGCCCTGCTCTCACAGTATGCAGCGATGAACGGCCAGGAGGCAACGGAGATGTGGAACAGGATACGCAAGGAGCTTCGCGAACGGAGGAAGAATGAAGACCCTGTGAAGGTACTGCGGGACATGAAAGAAGGGAATGATGACGTTGCGAGGTTTCTTCAGGCACAATCTATCCTGATGAAGTCGCCGAGAAATGACGTGAACCCCGCATTGCTCGCTGCACCTTTCTGGCCTTTGATGGACAACACCTCGCAGAACATGACGGCGAGAGTCTACGTCGGGAGGTCAGCACAGGAGGACGGCCGGCGTTACTGGCAGGTAGGCTTCGGGATAACCGGCTCGGTGCTAGGGGAAGTCGGCGGACTCGTGGAGAGCGACGGGAAGAGCTGCAGCCTTACGCTTAATGCAGAGAGGCCCGAGACATGCAGAATACTCGAGCGTCGGAGAAGAGACCTGCGCAAGGAGCTTCAGGGGCTGGATATGCCGGTAACGTTCATCGGAATAGCTGTGCGTGCACCGGAGGCAGAACGAGATGTGCTCATGGCCGGGCGCGGATTGGATATTACGGTGTGAATCATGGCAGAGAACAGCAAACCGGATAAGGCCGTAGCAGTTAAGTACGACAGCAAAAAGATGGCAGCTCCCGCAGTTGTTGCGAAGGGTGAAGGCTTTCTTGCCCGCAAAATTGTTGAGCGCGCTATTGAGGCAGATGTGCCCATCGTTGAGGATGCTGCGCTGGTGTCGGCGTTGATCTCGCTCGAACTTGGCGAAGAGATACCCTCAGAACTCTATGAAGTAGTGGCGCGTGTGCTTGCGTGGGTGTATAAGCTCGACAAGGAGGCCCAGCAATGACTTACGCTCAGGAACTCGGAAAGTTTGCAGAGGACTTAGCTGCAGAGTATTTAGTCTCTCTTGGCTGGAAAGTCCTTGAACGCAACGTAAGGGTTGATCACGGAGAGATTGACATAGTAGCTTTGGACGTGTCGGAAAAGCCGGAGGAATTAGTGTTTGCAGAAGTGAGGTGCAGGTTTCTGGGCGAAGTTCAGTCCCCGCTGGACTCTATAGGTTCAAGGAAGCTCCGGACTCTGCTCAGAGCTTCGCAGGAACTTGCAGACAAAATAGACTGGCAAGGTTTCTGGAGGATAGACGTAATAGCCGTAACCATTCACGACAAGCATAACCGTGAAAGCTGGGAACTCGAGCACGTGAAGGACATAACATCATGATTCATGGCAGAACAGTTAATGTTCTGATAACTGCGCGATCCATTAATCTATTTCTTTCCCGCCGTGAAATCTTGGCCAATGCCGCATTAATATCATTAAGCAGCTTTGTGTTGCCCTTCCTTACGCCCGCGCATATTCCGTTGAAATCCAAGTGAAAGCCTTCGCCCTCCGGAAAACGTATCAGCTTAAGATTGCTGTGCTTCCTCTCGTAAGACTGCCCTGTGTCAAGGTTTATTACCGTCCCGTCAGCCTTATTGTTCACGACCATGAATAGCATCTCAGTTACAGTATTGACAGGCGGCATGTGAATAACTCCGTCTATCTGGTCAATGACATCATCTAGGTGAGTACCCTTCTGAGCTACGAGCTTTGCACCCGCGAAATCCTGAAGCCTGATTGCTGATGCGTAGGGGCTGGCTCTGTTCACAACAATTGTGTATTCAGTCCTGCTTATGTCGTATGTGTCGGAGAATATCGCTCTCTTTCTTCTCTCAGCGGAGTCGAGCATTCCAGAGAATATTGCGTCAATTTCTCTTCTGTCGAGAGTGTCAAATAAATCATTCCAAGCTATTTTTCTGACCTCAAGAGTAGCATTGAGTTCTTCAGCTACCCTTTTTGCAATCTGAATATCATAGCCTTCTGCGTAAAATCCCGGTGCGTTCACGAGCGGACAGTTTGTATCAGTAGGAGAATCTTCCTGCCAGTTGTTGGGGGCATAATCACATTCGACACCTATACGCAGGACGCGTTTTTCGCCGTAATATTCATGGAAGAAGAAGCCTAGTGCGCATATTAACAGCAGAATAATATATTTCTTCATTAGGGCATACCTCCCTGAATTTAGGTTTGCGCAATATTATACCCGCGATGAGTAATAATTTTGCCGTCAATGATGTACGTCTGCGAATTACCGATGATGATTGTGCAGAGCATATCAATTTCACGGTTAATGATTTCCCCGAGCGTAAGAACTTCATGAGTTTCGCCTTCACGTCCTGCATTCCTCACATAACCTGCCGGAGTCTCCGGAGATTTGTGCGTCATGAGGAGTTCACATGCTTTCCTGAAGTTATCCGGCCTGTGTCTGCTCGCAGGGTTGTAGATGCATATCACAAAATCCCCCGTGCACGCAGCAGTCAATCTCTTCTCAATAATGCTCCAGTCTGTCATGAGGTCGCTCAAGCTGATAGTTACGTAGTCGTTCATGAGGGGAGCACCGAGAATAGCAGCGCATGAGTTAGCCGCCGTGATGCCTGGAATCACCTTGACCTCTTGGCCGGAGTCCCGGGCGAGTTCGAGCATAAGCCCCGCCATACCGTAGACTCCGGAGTCGCCGCTCGAGATGAGAGCTACAGTCTTTCCCGCTGATGAGAGCTTAAGTGCGGAGAGGCAGCGTTCACGTTCGCTCCTCATGCCAGAAGTAACAAACTGCTTATCCGGGAACGAGTCCCTCACGAGTTCGGCGTAAAGCGTGTAGCCAGCAATGACATCACACGACTTCATGGCCTCCATTGCGCGGGGGGTAATCTCGTCAACACTTCCCGGCCCTATTCCGATTACATAAATCATAATGCCTTCACCAGCTCACTTATTGCGTCAATTGCTCTGTTGCGGTGAAAGAGTGCTCGTTCCTTCTTGCCCCTAATGTCCGGAGCTTCAGGGAACAGGCCAAGATTGATATTCATCGGCTGAAAGTGTTTCGGCTCTGTCGTCATGAGGTAGTGGATCAGTGAGCCTATTGCGCTTTCACGAGGCCATGACGTGAGTCCGCACGCAATATTTATCCCCGCCACGAGTCCCATTGCCGTGCTCTCCATGTAGCCCTCGACTCCTGTTATCTGTCCTGCAAGAAAGATATTCGGCCTCTCCCTGAGCCTCAGGAACTCGTCAAGCACTGCGGGAGCGTTCACGCTGGTGTTCCTGTGCATAACTCCGAGCCTCACGAACTCCGCATGTTCAAGTCCGGGAATTAGTGAGAACACACGCTTCTGTTCGCCCCACTTCAGGCCTGTCTGGAAGCCCACCATGTTGTAGAGAGTCCCGTCTGAGTTGTCCTGCCTGAGCTGGAGTGCTGCATAAGGCTCGCGCCCTGTTCTCGGGTCAGTGAGTCCTCTCGGCTTCATCGGCCCAAAACGCAGAGTATCTACACCTCTTTCTGCGATAGCCTCGACTGGCATACATCCCTCAAAGTATTTCCCCTTTTCGAAGTCATGAGGCAGATTGCGTTCTGCGTGAATGAGTGCGTCATAGAATGCTGCGTATTCCTCGCGCGTCAATGGGCAGTTGATGTAGTCGTCGCCTCGTCCGTAGCGTCCGGACACAAAGACTTTCTGCATGTCTATGCTCTCACGCATTATCACGGGAGCTACAGCGTCGTAGAAGTATATGCGTTCGCCAGCGACTTCACGGAGGCTTTCTGCGAGTTTGTCGGACGTTAGAGGGCCTGAAGCGATGATTGCGGGAGTGTCAGGAAGCTCTGTGCACTCTTCGCGGACAAGCTCAATGTTCGGGTGAGAGAGTATGCGATGAGTAACGAGAGACGAGAATTTTTCGCGGTCTACTGCGAGTGCTCCTCCGGCTGGGACTCGGGAGTCCTGAGCGCATGAGAGTATCAGGGAATCCAGGAGGGCTAACTCTTCCTTGAGGATGCCTGATGCGGAGATTCTGCCGTCTGAGTTCTCAGAGCCGAGAGAGTTGCTGCAGACGATTTCCGCGAGCTGGTCTGTCTTGTGTGCGGGAGTCATGAGCGAGGGGCGCATTTCGTGAAGAATTACGTGATGTCCGCGTTTGGCGAGCTGGTATGCTGCTTCACAGCCTGCGAGTCCTGCACCTATGATGTTAATGCTGTTCATGAGTAATCATTCCTTCTGAGTGAATGAGAGGAGTTTATCACGGTAAACCGTCAGGACACAGCTTCTCTATCAATTCACTTGACCGGCTTATTTTCTCCGCTCCTTTCGTTACTGCAAAATTTTGTCAATATTATCATGACTCGCAAGAAAACTCCCACTTCTACAAGTGGTAGATGTTCCGGTTTGCCGGATGGTAATTGCGCTAATAAAATTGCCGTGCTAGGCTTCAGTCCGCTGAATAAATGGAATGCCTCATTAGGATTCCGACAGCACGGTAAAAACAAAAACTGGTATCTATGGGATGTAGGGAACTTTGGCTTCGAGCCCTAAACGCCTATGGAGAGGACGTAAGACACTGGCAGTCGCAAGGCTGTAGCGCAGACCTAGTAGAATTAGGAAGCCGCAACTTCTATAAGTGACGGTAGTTCACAGTGCTATAATCATGAACATTCACAACAACAAAATTTTCTGACGGGTAAGAGCATTCCTCTGACCTGTAAGAACGGAGGGTAAACTATTAATCATGTCTATTCCTTACAATCCCGCTTCACTCAAGGCTGACGAGTTCATCAATCACGATGAGATACTCGACACCCTGATTTATGCTGAAGCCCACAAGAACGACTCCGCGCTCATAGACTCGCTCCTCGAGAAAGCCCGCCCCAAGTTCAACGTGTCCGGCTGCACCTGCTCGGGACTCACTCACCGTGAAGCGTCGGTGTTATTGGCGTGCGAAGACCCAGCAGTCATCAAGCGCATCTATGAAGTTGCAGCGGAAATCAAGCTCGCATTCTACGGCAACAGAATAGTACTCTTTGCTCCGTTATACCTGTCGAACTACTGCATCAACGGCTGCCTTTACTGTCCCTACCACACCAAGAACAAGACTATTCCGCGCAAGAAGCTCACGCAGGAAGAGATTCGCGCTGAGGTCATAGCATTGCAGGACATGGGGCACAAGAGACTCGCCATTGAGGCCGGAGAAGACCCGGTGAATAACCCCATAGAGTACATCCTCGACAGCATCAGGACAATCTACAGCGTTCACCACAAGAACGGAGACATCAGGCGCGTGAACGTCAACATAGCAGCTACTACAGTTGAGAATTACCGCAAGCTCAAGGAAGCCGGAATCGGGACGTACATACTGTTTCAGGAGACGTACAACCGCAGGAGCTACGAGACACTTCACCCTACCGGGCCGAAGCATGATTACGCGTACCACACTGAGGCAATGGATCGCGCAATGGAGGGCGGAATTGACGACGTAGGACTCGGAGTGCTCTTCGGACTCGAGGGCTACAAGTACGAGTTTGCAGGACTCCTCATGCACGCGGAGCACTTAGAGGCAGTTCACGGAGTCGGGCCTCACACGATAAGCGTTCCGAGAGTGAAGCCCGCCGACGACATCAACCCTGACGACTTCAACAACGCGATACCTGATGAGATATTCACGAAGATTGCAGCGTGTATCAGGGTCGCAGTGCCCTACACGGGAATGATTATCTCGACGCGCGAGAACGAGAAGGTACGTGCGAAGATGCTCGAGGTCGGGATCTCCCAGATTTCCGGAGGATCGCGTACATCAGTGGGAGGCTACACTGAAGAGGAGAGGCCTCACGACACGGAGCAGTTCGACGTGTCAGACCAGCGCACACTAGATGAAGTTGTGCAGTGGCTGATGAAGCAGGATCACATTCCTTCATTCTGCACTGCGTGTTACAGGGCAGGGAGGACAGGCGATAGATTCATGGCACTGTGCAAGTCAGGGCAGATTCTCAACTGCTGCCACCCCAACGCGTTAATGACTCTCACTGAGTATCTGGAAGACTACGCATCACCAGAGACGAAGCGTATAGGCTACGAGATGATAGACCGCGAGCTTGAGAGGATACCTCGCGAGAACGTGAGGGAGATTGCGCGCAAGAATATCGAGGCTATGAAGAATGGCAGCGCAAGAGACTTCCGGTTCTAGCCTGAACGATACGCCGTCGGGAGAACGTGTACACATTGCGTTCTTCGGACTCAGGAATGCAGGCAAGTCCTCACTGGTGAATGCAGTAACCGGTCAGGACTTGGCCG
Source organism: Synergistaceae bacterium (assembly GCA_017445405.1). Classification (GTDB taxonomy): domain Bacteria; phylum Synergistota; class Synergistia; order Synergistales; family Aminobacteriaceae; genus JAFUXM01. The sequence goes on along the minus strand of JAFSUD010000024.1, from coordinate 3,019 downwards.
TTGTCTCTGACGTTAAGGGCACGACGACCGACCCGGTACGTAAGGCAATGGAGCTTCTGCCTCTCGGGCCTGTGGTGATTATTGACACTCCCGGACTCGACGACGAGGGAGCACTCGGAGAACTCAGGGTGAAGCGTGCGCTGCAGGTGCTCGGGAACTGTGATGTGGCTGTGCTGGTGCATGATGCCTCGCAGCCTATGACTCAGGCGGAACGTGATCTGCTGGACGTGTTCAAGTCGAGGAAGCTGCCGTATATAGTTGCGCACAACAAAGCCGACTTGCTGGAGCGACCCTGCCAGGCCTCCCCTTACACAGGCAACCCCTCCCGGCCTCTCCTTCGTATGGGCGGTGATGAGCAGCAAGTCCCCAATGAATCAGGGGGGACACAGGGGGGTAACGCTCTGTTCGTCAGCGCATTAACCGGCGAAAGTGTGAACGCTCTCAAGGAACGCATAGCCTCTCTTGCTAAACGTGCTCCCTCAGAAAAACGGCTCGTCGGCGACTTGCTCACTCCCGGCGATATTGTTATTCTCGTCGTCCCAATCGACAAGGCAGCTCCTAAAGGTAGGCTCATACTTCCTCAGCAGCAGACCATCAGGGACATTCTCGACTCGGGCTGTTCGGCCTTAGTGTGTCAGGACGGTGAACTCTCTCATGTCTTAAACTCTCTCACAGTCAGGCCAAGACTCGTAATCACAGACTCGCAGGTATTCAGCAAAGTTGACGCAATAGTCCCGAAGGATATACCCCTAACGTCATTCTCGATTCTGTTCGCTCGCTATAAGGGAGATTTGCGGACTCTCGTTGACGGCGCAGAGAAGCTCTCTCGTCTTCATGACGGCGACAAGGTATTAATCTCCGAAGGCTGCACGCATCACAGGCAGTGCGGAGACATCGGCACCGAGAAAATGCCCGCATGGATAAAGGCCTTCTCTCACGCAGAGCCGGAGTTCTCGTTCACGTCGGGCGGAGAGTTCCCGGACTCCGAGTCTCTTAAGCAGTACTCGCTGATTGTTCACTGCGGAGGCTGTATGCTGAACCAGCAGGAGATGACCTCGCGTCTCGAGCGCGCCAGAGAAGCTGGAGTCCCCATCGTGAATTATGGAGTCGCGATTGCAGAGATGCACGGGATATTACGGCGGAGTCTGGAGCCGTTCTCTCTATGAACACGGGACGTAATTTCGTGAGGCTCGTGCGCGAACTCTTCACGTTCTACCCTGTAAAGCTGCCGGTTAATATCTTCCTGATACTCTTTTGCGCAGCTATCAACACTGCTCCGTCAATCTTCATCCAGAAGATTATTGCGCTTATTGAGCTTTCGGACTCCTCGTGGCAGGTCGTCAGCGTTAATGTTGTGCGTCTGCTCGGAATCTTGGGGGGCTTCTATGTGCTGTCGCTTCTTGGTGCGGTGCTCGTCGGGCAGCTCGGAGCGGAGATAACTCAGGGAGTGCTGATGCAGTTCCGGCGCAAGATGTTCACGAAGATGCAGAATCTTCCGGTCAAGTTCTTTGACACCAACCCTCACGGCGACATCATGAGCAGGTACACTAACGACGTGGACTCACTGCGTCAGATGGTCTCTCAGGCATTGCCCCAGATGCTCACTGCAGCAATTACCGTGTTTGCGATTCTGGGAATCATGCTCTGGTTCTCTCTCTGGCTGACTCTGGTTACTCTCTTGGGAATCGTCGTAATGTTCATTGTAACTAAGAAGATCGGCGGGAGGAGCGCGCACAACTTCCGGGCACAGCAGAGGTTCACTGGCAAGCTGGAGGCGTTCACTGAGGAGATGCTTAACGGCCAGAAAGTGGTGAAGGTGTTCTGCCGTGAACGCGAGAGCATTGAAGGTTTTGAGGAGCTGAACGCGGAGCTTTTCGCAGAAGCAGAGAAGGCCAACAAGAGAGCCAACACACTTGGCCCTATCCTCAACAACATAGGAAATATCCTTTATGTAGTAACCGCATTATCCGGAGGCATTCTCATTCTTGCGGGAGCACGCAACGTTAGCCTCTCAGGTCTGCCTATGAGCATAAGTGTAGCAATTCCCTTCCTGAACATGACGAAACAGTTTGCGATGAACATTAACCAGTTATCTATGCATCTCAACGCAATAGTCTTAGGCCTTGCAGGGACAGGGAGAATTTTTGCGCTTATCGACGCACAGCCTGAAGACGACAGCGGAACGTCAACGCTTGATGACTCGTCGGCAGGAAGCATAGAGTTTCAGCATGTGGATTTCGGCTACACCCGCGATGTTCAGGTACTTCACGACATTACGTTATCGGCCAGGCCCGGACAGAAGACGGCGTTAGTAGGCTCGACAGGAGCAGGCAAGACGACAATAGCGAACCTGATTCCGAGATTCTACGACGTTGACGGGGGAGCGATTCTCTACGACGGCGGGAACATTAACGGCCTCACAAAGTCATCACTCCGGAAGAAGCTGGGAATAGTTCTGCAGGATACTAACCTGTTCACCGGTACTGTTCTGGAGAATATACGTTACGGCAATCTTGAGGCGGCTGATGAGGAGTGCGTGAATGCTGCCCGGCTTGTTGGAGCGGACGAGTTCATCAGGAGGCTTCCTGAAGGCTACAGCACTGTGCTGACGGGAGGCGGAGCGAATCTGAGTCAGGGGCAGAGACAGCTAATCGCAATAGCCCGTGCAGCAGCAGCGAACCCGGAAGTCATGATTCTTGATGAAGCTACGTCATCAATCGACACCAGAACTGAGGCACTGGTTCAGCGCGGAATGGATGCCCTCATGAAGGGAAGGACAGTGTTTGTGATTGCGCATAGGCTCTCGACTGTGAGGAACTCCGACCTAATTCTCGTGATGGAGCACGGGGAGATTATCGAGCGAGGAACTCATGAGGAGCTGATGACGCAGAAGGGACAGTACTACAAGCTCTACACTGGAGCGTTTGAGTTATCGTGATTGCGCACAGGCTTTCCACTGTGAGGAATTCTGACATGGTGAGGCACTCATAGCTAATCTAGTGATGGAGCACGAAGAACT
>JAFSUD010000002.1 GCA_017445405.1 Synergistaceae bacterium | reverse complement strand
TGGAGGAGTTCCGCAAAGTCATAGGCACGCTCAAACCTATAGCTGGAATCTGACCGCACACTGCTATAATCATCAGAAAATTATTCATGAGGGGGAATTATTGACACATGGGAATGACCATGACACAGAAGATTCTGGCCAAACACGCAGGACTCCCTGAAGTCCACGCAGGCCAGCTCATACAGGCAAAGTTAGACCTCGTGCTCGGCAACGACATAACCACTCCCGTAGCTATCAATGAGTTTGAGGCAGCAGGTTTTGACAGCGTATTTGACACTGACAAAATCGTTATGGTGATGGATCACTTCGTCCCGAACAAGGACATCAAGTCAGCGACTCAGTGCAAGCAGTGCCGTATGTTCGCAAAGAGATTCGGCATCACTCACTACTACGACGTGGGCACTATGGGCATCGAGCACGCATTATTGCCCGAGCAGGGACTCGTCGCTCCCGGAGAGGCAGTCATCGGAGCGGACTCTCACACCTGCACGTACGGAGCACTCGGAGCGTTCTCGACCGGAGTCGGCTCTACGGACATGGGAGCAGCAATGAAGGCGGGGAGCACATGGTTCAAAGTCCCTGCAGCAATCCGCGTGAACATCACCGGCAGGAAGAAGCCCTACGTTTCAGGAAAGGACGTTATCCTGACTCTCATTGGCAGGATTGGCGTTGACGGAGCACTCTATAAATCGCTCGAGTTCTCAGGAGAGGGATTGTCTGAGCTGACGATGGCGGACAGGCTCACGATCTCCAACATGGCTATTGAGGCAGGGGGCAAAAACGGAATCTTCCCTGTTGACGACATCACGCGCGAGTTCCTGAAGGGCAGAGTTACTAGAGAGTGGACAGCATACGAGGCCGACAGTGATGCAGAGTATGAGCAGGTCATAGAGATTAATCTTGATGAAGTTGACTGCACGGTAGCATATCCTCACCTTCCCGAGAACGCTCACCCTGCACGTGAAGGCAAGGACATAGCGATTGACCAGATAGTCATCGGCTCGTGCACGAACGGCAAGATTGAGGACATGAAGGCTGCTGCGGAGATTCTGAAGGGCAAGCACTTGGCCGCAGGAGTGAGGGGCATAGTTATTCCTGCGACGATGAACATTTACAGGGAATGCATGAAGCTCGGCTACACGGATATATTCCTTGATGCAGGGTGTGTAGTATCAACGCCGACGTGCGGGCCTTGCTTGGGCGGATACATGGGCATTCTTGCGGAAGGTGAACGCTGTGTGTCGACGACGAACAGAAACTTTGTAGGCAGAATGGGGCATGTCAAGAGTGAAGTGTATCTTGCTTCCCCTGCTGTAGCTGCTGCGTCAGGAATCACAGGCCACATTTCGCACCCTGAGGAGGTAATGTAGACATGAGCACTGCATACAAATACGGAGATCATGTAGATACTGACGTGATAATCCCTGCACGCTACCTCAACAGCCAGAACGAGAAGGAGTTGGCTTCTCACTGCATGGAGGACATAGATAAAGACTTCACGAAGAAGGCCAGGCCCGGAGATATTATCGTTGCTGGACTGAACTTCGGGTGCGGGTCATCAAGAGAACACGCACCTGTGGCAATCAAGGCATCCGGAATCTCGTGCGTCATTGCGAAGAGCTTTGCACGTATCTTCTACCGCAACGCAATCAATATAGGCCTCGCGATTCTTGAGTGCCCTGAAGCTGCGGAAGACATCAATGACGGCGATGATGTCAGCGTGAATTTCGACACGGGATTAATCACCAACAACACAAAGCACAAGACGTACCAGTCTGAGCCGTTCCCCGAGTTCATCAAGCAGATGATTGACGCGGGCGGATTAATGGCATCACTGAAGAAGGGAGCATAACATGAGCAAGAAGAAAGTAGCAGTAATACCGGGAGACGGGATAGGCCCGGAAGTTATCGGAGCGACACTGAAGGTGTTAGAGAAAGTTGCGCCCGGAGAGTTCGAGTTCCAGAGTGTGGCAATGGGAGGAAACGCGATAGACAAGTACGGCGAGCCTCTTCCTGCCGAAAGCCTGAAGATTTGCCAGAATGCAGACGCGACATTACTCGGAGCAGTAGGCGGCCCTAAGTGGGACAACCAGCCTCCGGAGAATCGTCCCGAACGCGGACTCTTAGGAGTGCGCAAAGGCCTCAAAGTGTTTGCGAACATACGCCCCGCAAAAATCTTCGCACCTCTTGCTTCTGCGTGCCCATTGAGAAAAGACATTGCGGACAAGGGAATTGACTTCATCATTGTGCGTGAACTCACCGGAGGAATCTACTTCGGGAAGCATGAGGCATTCACGACACCTGAAGGCGAGAAGGCAGCCCGTGATGTTATGGAGTACACCGACCACGAGATAAGGCGCATAGCTCACGTAGCGTTCAGGATGGCGATGGGCAGGCGCAAGATAGTTACCTCCATTGACAAGGCTAACATTCTCACTGTGTCGAGGCTTTGGCGTGAAGTTGTAGAGGACGTTGCGAAGGAGTATCCGGAAGTTACGCTTAATCACCTTTATGTGGACAACGCATCAATGCAGCTGATAAGAGTCCCGAGCGAGTTTGACGTAATCGTAACAGAGAACACGTTCGGAGATATTTTGTCGGACGAGGCAAGCCAGATAGTCGGGTCAATCGGAATGATACCGAGTGCGAGCTTAGGAGAGGGCAGCAGAGGACTTTATGAGCCTATTCACGGATCGGCACCTGACATTGCAGGACAGGACAAAGCTAACCCGATAGCTACGATACTTGCAGGGGCTATGATGCTGAGGTACTCGTTCGGGATGTCATCAGAGGCAGACAAGATAGAGCGTGCAGTAGATGAAGTACTGAATGAAGGCCTGAGGACCGGGGACATCTACACCGGCACTGAGAAGCTGGTAACCGGCTCGCAGATGAGGGACGCAATAATCGCGAGGCTCTAGATACCTGAAGACTCCCGAATTTTTGGGAGTCTATTTTTGTCTGGAGGCGTTTTACTATGAGGACATATCACAATAAGAAAACTTATACTTTCTTGCTGATACTGGCAGGCGTAATTTTCACTTTAGGAGGATGCGGCGGCAGTTCAGATTCTCAGCAAATAATGACCGGAGATGTACAGTTTGATAAATACATTCCGCTTCTGAACGGCAAAAGAGTAGCTTTATTCTCGAATCATACAGGAATAGTCGGCGACAGCACTTCGGAAACTGGCAGCCCTGACGAAAATACCCGTTTCGGGATCGGAACTGACGGGAAGCCGCTGACTTATGGCGAACATATTCTTGACGCACTGATTGAACGGGGTGTTAATGTGGCAGCGATTTTCTCTCCCGAGCATGGTTTTCGCGGCAATGAGGACGCTGGAGCAAATGTAGATAACTCTATCGACGAAAAGACAGGAGTGCCTATACTTTCGCTTTATGCTGGAGCTGGAACGCATTATCCTTCATCAGAGGACATGGCAAAATTTGATACTATCGTCGTTGATATGCAGGATGTCGGACTCAGATATTACACCTATTACATCTCTATGTATTACCTGATGGATGCCTGCACTTCCTACGGCAAAGAAGTTATCATACTGGATCGTCCTAACCCGAACGGATTTTATGTAGACGGCCCAATTCTCAAGAGCGGCTACGAGTCAGGAGTAGGGAGGCTTCCTCTTCCGATAGTTTACGGCATGACTTGGGGCGAGCTGGCGCAAATGATTAACGGGGAAGGCTGGCTTTCTGCGGGAGCAAATACATGCAATCTTACTGTTATTCCCTGCGCGAATTACACTCATCAGTCCAAGACATTCTTAATACGCAACCCTTCACCTAATATCAAGGACATGCGGGCTGTATATCTGTATGCTTCAACATGCTTTTTCGAGAACACAAAAATATCTGTAGGCAGGGGGACGGATTTTCCCTTTGAGATATACGGCAGTCCTTACTTGGAGGGTATTGAAGGATTTGATTTTACGTTTACGCCCCGCAGTATGGAAGGTGCACTTGAGCCGCCGTTTAAGGACGAGGTTTGTTATGGAGTGGATTTGAGGACTGTTCCCATTGATGAAATTTTAGCTGCCGGGATAGAACCTGAATACCTGCTTAGTGCGTACAATGCATATATGAGTACGTCTCCCGAAGAATCATTCTGGGGGCAGCCTAACGCAAAAGGCTTTTACTGGATTGACTTGTTAAGCGGCTCTGATGAACTGCGCAAGATGATTGATGAAGGGAAGACGGCTATGGAAATCAAGGCATCATGGCAGGGAGACATTGCGGCTTTCAAGGAACAGAGGAAGCCCTATTTGCTGTACGCCGAGTAATTTGAGGACAAATCGTGTGATATGAGGACTTGAAACATTTACACCGGCACTGAGAAGCTGGTAACCGGCTCGCAGATGAGAGATGTGATTATTGCAAAGCTGTAGAGACGAGAAGCTCCCCCGATGATGAGTCAGGGGAGTAATTTTTTGGGCTGTTACAGTGTGTAGGCACGCGCACGGGCTAACATCTTCTCCATGTCTAGAGCCTTCACGTTCTTCACAATCCATTCACGCATAGCCTGTCCCTCCTGCGTGTCCTGAGACGCTGACAGAAATTCCAGCTCAACGCCTAACCCTTCAGCGACATCATGAGCAATGACCGGCCACACTTTCCCGATGTCCCCGACAATGGGGATACTACCCTCATGACGCGCAAACGCCGACATCTCCATCCTGAAGGGAATCTTTGCGGCCTTAGTCTTCGGCAAGCCCTTATCTATTGCCTCCTGCACGGTCTGATTGAGTTCCACAGCACGCCTCAGATTCTCGTCGAGGTCAACGCGAATCAGTGTCTTATCCCGAAGGTTATACGTGTTCTGTCCTGACCACCACGCCCATATCCCGTGCCCTGTGTAGCACTCAAAAGGCCCGTCGTGAATCTCCTGCGTGAGAGCAACTGCTGACTCAATAATCACATCACATGACGCGAGCATCCGGGAGATTCTCATTGAGCGTTCTGACACAGGAATTGAGTCGCCGATCGACATTCCCACTGCTCCGCCTCCGACCAACTGCGGAATCGTTACGAGAACAGGCACGCCCTTTCTTGCTGCTGCTCCGAGCATGGTGTGTTCATCGCATCCCCAGCCTGCAACTGTCTCGAACGGGAGGCCGTACATCCTCGCGAGGCTCAACACTTCATGAGCCAATCTCTCTGTCCTGAGTCCCATCGGGTAGGCCATATTTCCTGCAGCCTTGATTATCTCGTTGACGTGAGGCAGACTCTCTCCGCGCTTCATCAGGTCATCATCAAGAGGCATTTCGCGTTTAAGTGCAGCTATTTCCTGCTCCGTGAGACACGTGAACTCGAACACGTCGCCTCTGGGCATCTTGGCCCGGTCCATGCCGAGAGCATCAGAACTTACCCTGTAGACTCTGTCGAGAGAGCCTGCCATCTCGTGAGCGATGACTGCCGAACTTGTGGACACTGCGTCAACGATTCCTGCACGTATCAGCTCCGCAATCAGGGTAGTAACTCCCTCGTGAATGTTCGGGCCGGAGCCTGTTACGACCATCACGCGACCGCCTTTCTTCTTCACGTCTATAATGCGCTGAACGGCGGAGTTGAGTCCTTCCTGCGAGCGTTCATCGAGAGAAGCCCTGAAGTTCCCGAGCTGTGATTTTCCGAATAACATAATCATTACCTCCTCATGTGAATATTATCACCGCATAAGACCGTTAATTGACAGCACATTTTTGCGCTATTTCCTGTACACGTACCAGTAAACAAGCCCGACGAGTCCAGCACCTCCGGCGATGTTGCCGAGAGTTACAGGCAGAAGGTTGCGCGTGAACATTGTGCACCATGTGAGCGAGTCTATAACCTGCTGACTGACTCCCAGCTCAAGGGCTTTGCTTATGAATGACGAATTGGACTTTGCGAGAATGCCTGCAGGTATGTAGTACATGTTGGCGACGCTGTGCTCGAAGCCTGATGCGACGAACAGCCATATCGGGAAGAAAACGCATACTGCTTTGCTGATGCCGTCCTTTGCGCCGAAGGACATCCAGACAGCCAAGCAGACGAGCCAGTTGCAGAGCACGCCGAGCACGAAAGCCTGACTGAATGAGAGGCTTATTTTTCCTGCTGCTGCCTTGATGGTTGCTCCGCCGAGCAGTCCTGCAGTGTAATTAAGCTGCCCCGACCAAAAGATGAGCCATGCAATTAACACGCTGCCTGCAAGATTCCCTAAATACACGACGATCCACGAACGCAATAACTGAGTCAGCGTAATCTTCCGTTCGGCGAGTGCCATGATCATTAAGCTGTTGCCTGTGAAGAGTTCTGCACCTGCCATGAGGACGAGAATTAACCCTACAGGAAAGATGAGGCCGCCTAAGAATTTTGCTGTGCTTACGTCGGAGATTGTGTGCGCTGCCATGCTGGAGGCCTGTGCTCCGAATGCTATAAACGCTCCGGCCAAGATACCTAACACGAACTGCTGAGTAATTGTGAGATTAGCTTTCTTCACTCCTACATTGACGGCGAAGTCTGCTATATCGAAAGGTGTTAAGAAATTGCTCATGACATTTCCTCCTTGTGAGTATAACAGCAATATATCACAACACTAGCTGGATTGCTCTGTTGCCACGTCTGATAAATATGCATACAACTTTTGAGGAATTACAGCACTCAGGAGAATTAAAGGCTTTACTCATAACTAAGCTAACAGAAAGGCGATAGTCTAACACGAAAAACTACCTTATTTAATCGCTAACAATATACTGAAAAATGTATGGAAACTTTTAAGATAATGGTGGACTGTGAGGGACTCGAACCCACGGCCCGCTGATTAAGAGTCAGCTGCTCTACCAACTGAGCTAACAGTCCATTATTCATTTGTCAATTTTTACTGGCGCGCCCGGCAGGACTTGAACCCGCTGCCTACAGATCCGAAGTCTGTCGCTCTATCCAGATGAGCTACGAACGCTTTCTGTATATTCTGGGGTGAGTGAAGGGACTTGAACCCTCAACCGCCGGAACCACAATCCGAAGCTCTAACCAATTGCGCTACACTCACCATATTGCCAATTTACTTGGTGCGTCCTGCAGGAAAACTCTGTGTTACCGAACCCGCAATCTGCTACTTTATGGCGCGCCCTGCAGGATTCGAACCCGCGGCCTACGGCTTAGAAGGCCGTTGCTCTAT
>JAFSUD010000023.1 GCA_017445405.1 Synergistaceae bacterium | reverse complement strand
TCCCTCTTCCCCCCCTAGACGAACAGAGAAAGATCGTCCAACACCTCGAGGATATATTGTCCGAAGTCGACGCTATGACCATCTGACCGGCTATATATCCTCCTTCATCTCGTTGGTGCTCATTCGGAACCGCCCGGACGCTTCCCACTTATCTATTATCCTTCTGGCAGAGTTCAGCGGTGTATTGCTCGTACGGGACTTGCTCGCGACTATCCTGAACCGCAGCTCATAACCCCTTAAATACTGCCCCAAGATTTCAGCAGTCGCCTTCAGTTGTTCAGCAGCCTTGTCTATTCTGCACCCCTTAAGCTCAATTAGATAGGCCGTCTTCTTCTTCTCATTGATGACTATGTAATCACACGCCCTCTCTCCGCAGAGTATCACACCGTCGACCCTGTAATGTGTTACCCTGTCCCTGCCGACGTTGCATCCGATATGTCTGCGCCCCTTTTCCGCAGAAACTATTAGGGGCCTGTCGTCATCAGACAGAGGAGCATAATCATTCAGAGGCATTTTCTGAATCCTCATATTTCAAGCTCAGCAGACCTTCATAGTTATCGGTGATTACTTCAGAAATTTCGTCTATCCTCTCGTTCTGTATCTGCTTGGTCTCAGCGTCTATGCAGTCCTCTGCCCTTCCGCCCCTCACAAAATACGCACTGAACTTCTCTGAATCAAGCCACAATGTCTGAGGAATTATCTTCGCGGCCCGTTCCTGCTTGTCCGTCTTCCTGAACTGCCAAGCGTAAAGAAGATTGTTCAGCGCACCAAGAACGTAAGGACTGTGTGTCGTAACAAGCACAGAATGCCCCGAATTGCACAACAGCGAAATCAATTCCATGATGTATTTCTGCGAACTCGGGAATAAGTGAGATTCAGGCTCCTCAATTATGAACATTGCCCGGCGCTGTCCCTGCACAAGATAATAGTACAGAAGGTTAGTTATCCATAATGCGTCCTGCTGGCCGGATGAAGCAAAACTGATCCTCACAGAATTTCCATCCTTGAGAATTATCCGCTCCTCCCCGCCGTCAACTCTGTATGAGCCGCAAATCACCCTGTCAATCAGCCTCTGTGCCTGCTCCCAAATCTGCGGAATATTAATGTCCTTCTTGTAGTAATCAGTCAGACCCTCAATTCCTCCTGTGAGTTCCTGCCTTATGGCCGTAATGTTCTCTATATATTTCTGTGTGCAGTAGTCAAAGCTCAACGGACGCACATAATTCGACAGGACCGCTAACATGCTCCTTCCTGACGGCATATATACAGCGTCAAAATTGTCGTTGAAGATTTTGCTGATCTCTGCCTGAAAAATTGGTAACGGCTTCTTTGTGAAAGATACAGCCTCGGAGAAAATATATTTCTCGTACTCGTTTACAGCATCAGCAAGCGGCTTGTTAAGCTCAACGTTGAGAATTTTTCTGTCCCGCGTCCTGGAGATTATCAGCCTCACTGTTATCGTGAAATCTTTGGTGTAGCAGTACCTTATCTTCATGCCCGGCCTTAATTCATTGACCATGTAGCCAAACGTCCTCAAGAACTTTTTGCGCAGTGCCTCACGTAATGCTTTGATAAGACTCTTCTCCTGCCTCTGCACGTCCAAGAGAACAGACATCACCGCATCAAGAAAGTCATCTTTTACCGTCCTGAAGTAATACAGAACTTTTGCTATAGTGCTCTTCCCTGAAGCCTGCTCACCTGTCAGAACAATGAACGGTCTGCAGGTCATTTCACATTCAGAGACCGGCCCGAGATTATTGATAGTGAGTCTGTGCATGATATTTTCTCCGTCTTGAAAAATTTTGCATATAATAAATTATTCACACCGTCAGCACAAAAGGAGGCATACTTAAATCATGAGCATCAACGAACACGACACACGCATAATCCTTATTGACCCTGTACTGGAAAATTCGGGCTGGAGCAGCTCACAGATACGCAGAGAATATCAGTTCACTGACGGAGAAGTACAAGTACACGGAAATCATACGCAGAGAGGCAGTACTAAACGAGCTGATTATGTTCTGTTTCACAAGGGCAATGATTTTCCTCTCGCAGTCGTTGAGGCCAAGAGAGCAGACAGCTATCCGGGCAAGGGCATTCAGCAGGCAATGAACTACGCAGAGATTCTCGGTTCTCCTTTTGCGTACTCGACTAACGGCCAGACTTACACAGAACACGATTTCACTACGGGCCTTGAACGCACGTTCACTCCCGAAGAATTTCCCTCAGACTCAGAACTGTGGGGGCGGTGGGTCAAGCACAAAGGTTTTGACTCGGAAGCCCAGCACGTGATCTCTCAAGGCTGGAAGTATGACGACATGACCAGCAAAGAGCCGAGATACTACCAGAGGCGCGCCGTTGATGCTGCCCTCGAAGCTGCTGCGCTTGGCAAAAGACGTATCCTCCTCGTCATGGCTACAGGTACGGGAAAAACTTTTACGGCGTTCCAGATCATCTGGCGGCTCAGGAAGGCAGGCAGAGCCAGACGAGTCCTTTACCTCGCCGACAGAAATATATTGCTCGACCAGACAATAACGGGAGATTTTGCGCCCTTCAGCAATATGAACATCATCACAAAGGTCGCAGGGCACAAACCCGATAGAGCATACGAAATTTTCATGTGCCTCTATCAGCAGCTGTTTGACCCTCAGACTTCGGGGAGACAGCCATACGAATCCTTCAGCGGTGATTTCTTCGACCTTATCATAGTAGACGAGTGCCACAGAGGAAGCGCGGACGCAAATTCACAATGGCGCAGGATTCTCGAATACTTCAGTCCGGCAGTTCAGATCGGGATGACCGCCACGCCTAAGGAGACCGGCGACGTGAGCAACTCCGCATATTTCGGGGAAGCTGTCTACACGTACAGCCTGAAGCAGGGAATCGAGGACGGCTTTCTTGCTCCGTATAAGGTCATAAGAGTCGGGCTTAACGTCGACCTTGAGGGCTGGAGGCCGGAAGCAGGAAAGACAGATATTCACGGACAGCTTGTGGAGGACAGAGAATATACTGTCAGTGATTTCGACAAGAAGATAGTTCTTGAGGACAGAACAAAGCAAGCTGCTGAACACATAACACGATGGCTTAAGGACAACGGCAGGGACAGCAAGACAATAATATTTTGTGCCGACATTGAGCACGCAGAAAGAATGCGCCTCGAGATGAATAACTTTAACACCGACATCACTAGAGAGAATCCCGAATATATAGCAAGAATAACGGGCGACGCTCCCAAATCCGACGAACTCGCGAAAAAGTTTGCGGACGCTGAGAAGAAAGCTCCCATTATTGCGACGACCTCAGAATTATTGACGACAGGAGTCGATGCCCGTACTGTGAAGTTAATCGTTTTGGACTGCCAGATCTCTTCTATCACGAAGTTCAAGCAGATTGTGGGGCGGGGCACGAGGTTAGACCCTATGAGGGGGAAAGAGTACTTCACTATTATGGATTTCAGGGGTGCATGTTCACATTTTGCTGATCCTGATTTTGACGGCCAGCCTCTCAGCACGACATATACCCCGCCAGACGAGAAGGACCCCAAAGAAGCTGCGCAGCCTTCAGAGCCGAGACAGAAAGTTTACGTCAACGGTGTTGCTGTGTGGATACTTCATGAGGTAGTGCAGTATATCGACTCCGTCAGCGGAAAATTAATCACTGAGGATATACGCAGCTACACCCGCAGAAATATTCTCGGCAAGTACTCATCTCTTCATGACTTTATCAGCATCTGGAATAATTATGACAGCAAAGAGGCCCTCATTGAAGAACTGAAGGGTCAGGGAGTCTTTCTTGACATTCTCCGCAGCGAGGCAGGGGAGAAGGCAGAAGGCATTGATGATTTTGACCTGATAATACACACGGCCTATGACGTTGAGCCTAAGACCAGGCGCGAACGTGCGGAACATGCCCGGCATTCGTCAAGGCTCTCGAAATATTCTCAGGAGTGCAGAAAAATTCTTGAGGCCCTCCTAGATAAATACATTGATACAGGAATAAGCGAGCTGGAAAGTGTCCAAGTACTCAACACTTCACCCTTCAGGCTTATGGGTACAAGAACAGCAATAATGAAACTCTTCGGCGGCTGGGACAAATACGTGCAGACTGTGAGAGAATTGACACAAATTATTTATGAGGCGGCGTAAAACATGGCAGCAGATTTACAGGATTTCACACGCAAGATTCAGGTTATTATGCGTCAGGACGCGGGGATCAACGGAGATGCTCAGAGAATAGAGCAGCTTGGATGGATACTATTTCTCAAGGTCTACGATATGCGGGAAGATGATTGGAAGCTGGACGGTTTCACATCAATCATCCCGGAGAAATTCAGGTGGAAGAACTGGGCGGCGGACACCGGCAAGGGGACGAGGACCGGCCAAGAGCTGCTAGACTTCGTGAACAATGAGCTTCTTCCTGCGCTGAAGGATTTGGAGGTAACTCCGCAGACACCGCGAAAGAAGAGAATCGTGAAGGAAGTATTTTCCGATGTCAATCAATACATGAAGGACGGTACATTACTGCGCAAGGTGCTTAAAGAAGTAGACGCAGTAGAGTTCAACACATATGAAGATATTCATGCTTTCGGTGAGATATACGAGTCGATACTTCGGGACTTGCAGAGCGCGGGCAATGCCGGAGAGTTCTACACGCCCAGAGCACTTACTGACTTTATGGTGGGACGTGTAAAGCCCAAGTTAGGAGAGAGGGCAGCGGATTTTGCTGCGGGGACTTGCGGCTTTCTTGTGTCCGTGCTGAAGACTCTGCGCGATACGAACAATATCGACGAATGGGACAAGTATGGGCGGAGCGTTTACGGTGTTGAGAAGAAGCCGATACCGTATCTGCTGGGGATAACAAATCTTCTGCTTCATGAGGTGGACAGGCCCGACCTAATACACAGCAACTCACTGGCGCGGAACGTGTATGATTACTCAGAGGCCGATAAATTTGACATGATACTTATGAATCCTCCGTACGGCGGGACAGAGACGGATAACATCAAGAATAATTTTCCTGTTGATATGCGTTCGGACGAGACTGCGGATCTGTTCTTGGTGCTGGCTATGTACAGGCTGAAGGAGAGGGGGCGGGCGGCGGTAATTATGCCTGACGGGTTCTTATTCGGGACAAACGGTCCTAAGCTGGCGATAAAGAAGCATTTGCTGGAGAACTTCAACCTTCATACTGTTGTGAGGCTGCCTGCGGGAGTTTTTTCGCCGTACACGTCAATCACGACGAACATACTATTTTTTGCGAATGGGAGCGGGACTCGAGAGACGTGGTTCTACCGTGTGCCTCTTCTTGATGGGGACAGGTCATACAGTAAATCGAGGCCGTTCACTATTGACAGTTTTGGGGAGTGTGAGAAGTGGTGGGATGACCGCCGGGAGGTTAAGGACTCTAAGGGGTTTGACGTGGCGCGGCGTGTAACGATTGAGGAGCTTGCGGAGCGTGGGTATGGGTTTGACTATTGCGGTTATCCGTCGAAGGCGGAGGAATTGCCTGGTGCTAATGAGGCGTTTCGGGATATGGAGCGTGAGTTTGAGGCTGTGCGTATGAGTATGGCGAGGATTGCTGGAATGATGGAGGGATGGCGTAATGATTGATGCTGAGGTATTGAGGAAGGCGGTGATTCAGGAGGCAATTCACGGTAAGGATGGAGAGT
>JAFSUD010000022.1 GCA_017445405.1 Synergistaceae bacterium | reverse complement strand
TTCATAAGGGGCATTACGTGGGTAGTTGTGGGAGTGCTCGTTGCCGGAGTGAGCATAGTGCAGTGGCTCGGCGAATATCTGGCCAGAAAGAACACGCATTAATCTATGAGCGGTTATAGTTTCGCAGCTATTCATAAGGGGCATTACGTGGGTAGTTGTGGGAGTGCTCGTTGCCGGAGTGAGCATAGTGCAGTGGCTCGGCGAATATCTGGCCAGAAAGAACACGCATTAATCTATGAGCGGTTATAGTTTTCACGGCTATTCATAATTTCGGAAACCGTGATATATTTTGCAGTTGTGTACATTTTCATGAAAGGAAGTATGTAGTATGACGAAAAAGTTTGTTGTTGCATTAGCCCTTGTGCTCGCGTTTGCGCTCAGTGCGTCGGCAGCAGTTACAGTGAGGCTCGGAGTTACCGGCAGCGTTTACGACGAGATGTGGCAGCCCGTGAAAGAGGCTCTCGCGAAAGAGGGAATCAACCTCGAAGTCATCCAGTTCACGGACTATGTTACTCCGAACCGCGCGCTTGCTGACGGAGATATTGACCTGAACGGATTCCAGCACAGGATATATTTTGCTGACGAACTCGAGAGCAGGGGCTACAAGCTCACGAACATTGCCAACACGTTCGTTGTTCCGCTGAATCTCTACTCCATCAAGATTAAGACGCTTGACGAGATAAAGGACGGCGACGTAATAGCTATCCCCAATGACCCGACCAACGGCGGACGAGCCATCAAGGTACTTGCGACATCGGGGCTGATTACGTTACGTGAGGGAGCTGGCTTCAACCCTACGAAAGAGGACATTGTGAGCTACAGCAAGAAGATAACTATTCAGGAGCTTGCGGCTAACACGATACCTTCAGCACTGCCGGATGTTGCGGCTGGAGTCATCAATGACACTTACGCGCTGGATTACGGCCTGAAGGCGAGCGATGCAGTGTATGCGGACCAGGCGCGCGAGAAGGAATACTGGAACTTGATAGCTGCACGTACTGCAGACCTTGAGGACGCAGAGAAACTTGCGGTGTACATTAAGGTAGTTGATGCGTACCAGAGCGAAGTAATGAAGGCGCATTTGTCGAAGCTGTACGGCGGGTTCTTCAGGCCTGTAGGCTGGGAAGAAGGATTATTGACACCGTTCATTAAGTAGTGTAAAGATAATTTCTGCCCTCTGGCTCAAATGCCGGAGGGTAATTTTTTGTTCATGTGTGCGTGAAAAAAATGTGCATATGAAGCAAAATTTTTAGGCGCGTAATTACTGTTCATCACTAACTTAACATCATATTTTTGTAGTTGTTAAAGTAGTTGGTAAAATTCTCTTCTGTTCTCTGGATTTGCTGCTCATGATTCGGATAATCACATTCTATCATGCCCAATGTTATAATCACTGCCATCACATTTACACTCAGGAGAATAAATCACATCATGATTCGTAAATTCATGCTCTTAGCACTCGCAGTGTTCGTGTTCATAGAGTGGGGGCCGTTATCTCAGGAACGCCATAAATACGGCATAGCTTCAGGTGATCCGTTCGTCAGAGAAATAGTCCTGACGTTTGACGACGGGCCGAGAGAAACAGGAATGCAGGAAATCATAGCAGCCCTTCACAGCAAAGACTATGACGTAAAAGCTACATTCTTTGTTGTGGGGAAATTCGCACAGCGTTACGGGAGAGTTACGTTATTGCTTCACAATGCAGGACATGAACTCGCCAACCATACCTACACCCACCCGAGGCTCTATCAGGATCCGTCAGTAGATCACATCATGCTTCAGGCTAAACGGTGTGATGACGTTCTGGAAGAATTGGGTATACGCAGGACTCGATTTCTCCGTCCGCCCGGAGGAGGCTGGAACACACGAATCTTCAACGCAATGCGCCGCAAGAATCTCAGGCTCGGACTCTGGAGTCTGAACACTGCGGACTATACAGGCCGTCCAAAAGATGAAATAGTGAACCTCGTGCTCGGGAGCGTGAGGCCTGGAGATGTTATTCTCATGCATTCAGGAATGCCGAACACTGTAGAAGCACTGCCGGAAATTGTCAGGAGGCTTCAGAAGCGTGGATATACATTTGTGCGTCTGGAGGACTTATGGAACGGCGGAAGAACTTAGTGATGACAGCAAAAAAGTTCCCCTCTGGTCTTTGCCTAGCCGGAGGGGCTGTTTTTACTGCGCTGTGTGAACTATTAATGCTCCTCCGCCCTTCATAGTGTCCGCTCTCATGTTATCGGGCACTCCAAGTTTTGACTCGTCATCGGTGAATATCACGCTCACATTGTAGTTGAACGGAGCGAGAAAGTTCTTGTAGAGCTTGGCCGCATTTTCCTCAGCACGCAGGATAATATCCCACTCATCATATGCGCGCTCACGTATAGACTTCAGGGACTTTGACACTATCTCGTTCTGCTCCTCAAGTGTCAGCGGACTCGCAAACCATCCGCCTTGCTGGTCGTATACCTTTATGCCTCCTTTGTCTCCGCTCTCTAAGTTTATCCACACCCTCTGAATCTGGCAGTGCGGCAAGTTCACTTCTACTCTCTTCTCTGCCTCGAAAAGTTCTACCCGGGCCTTCCTCATATCGAACCCGCAGTCTACTGTTCCCCTGAAGATTATTGCGAACTTCCGCCACGTCATAAATATTCCCTTCTCGTCGCTGTCAGCTATTGCCTCAAAATATGCCCGAAGTGTCGTCATTTCTCCGCAGTTCTCTATAGCCGACTGCACAACACCAAGCCCCATATTCCGGCTGTAAAGCGACCTCATCATAAATCTCACTCCGAAATATCCGGCTGCGATGATTATTATTGCTGTGATAACACCGTGCCAGAAGTACCCGGATCTCTTTACCCGTATCTCTGTAACAACAGGTCTGTCATTCCCGCGTTCATTGCTGTTTACGTCTGCCGTTATGTCAGTCATCATCCCGCACCTCCATTACTAACCCCAATGCTCATTCTTGCGCCTAAACCAGCTCAGGATATTTTTATGTCCCCGGCTTTCTTCTGCCTCACGCCGTCCTATCTCTATGCCTTCTGCCTTCTTGCGCTCGCCCCAGTCTTGAATCAGCTTGACTATAAGCACAATAAGCCCTACAATCGCAAGCACTGTCAGCACAAAGATAGCTATCCTCACCTTAAGGTTAAGCCTCATTATCATTGTGTATCACCCTCAGTGTATATAGATATTGTGAACGCATACATAATACACGCTGTTTCTGAGAAATGCAGGATTTATTTTTTTGCTGCCATGTCCGATAATATCGTCTAACATAGGCAAAATTTTTCTTAGAAGGAGTAATAATCATGATAATCAATCACAATATGACATCATTATCTGCCGTAAATGCATCGAGGATTACTCATGACATGCTCCAGAAATCCATTCAGCCTTTAGCTACAGGCCTGCGCATAAATTCAGCAGCAGATGACGCGTCAGGAATAGCTATCAGTGAGAAGATGCGTTCCCAGACAGCCGGGTACTCTATGGCCGTCAGGAATGCTCAGGACGGAATATCACTCCTTCAGGTCGCAGAAGGCGCGCTCGGCGACACGAACACAATACTTCAGAGAATGCGCGAACTCGCCGTACAGTCCGCCAACGACACACTCACCTCACAGGACAGGCAGCACATCGACGAGGAAGTCCAGGCTCTCAAGGGCAAGCTCGACATGGTCGCAGACTCGACTCAGTTCAACACGAAAAAGCTCCTCGATGGAACATCGGGTCTCATGTGGTCGGGCAGCGACAACACGCTCAAGGCCTCAGTCAGGGGCAGCTCCTCGCTCGACGTAAGGCCTTCGGGAAGCTACAGGCTCGAGATTCACGCAGACCCCGGCAAAGCGCAGGTTCAGAAGAGCAATATTTTCGAGGCAGGAAAACTCTACAAGATTGAGCAGGTCTCAGAATCAGAAGACGACGGGGAAGCAGAAGCCTTCACAGTTTACAGCGAGGAAGCAAACACTCTCAGGGATATATCGCAGTTCCATAAATCCGACGGCACATTTATAGTTTCAGAACCTCAGAAATTGACTCTCGTTCAGGGAAACGGACAGACTGCATCACTCACGCTTTACGAGCATGACACCCTCTACGATCTCGCCGACAAGATAAATTCCGCAGTGTCCGACACTCTAGGCCAGGCTGCTTATGTCGACGATGCAGGAAAATTCAGCAATGTAACCGACATTCAGTTATCACCCGATGACGGAGGAGACACTTACACCGTCAATGCCAGCTTAGTGATCCGCAGCGCACTTCCCGGCAAGTCCGGAGAACTCTTCCTGTCAGGCAATGACGACCTGCTCGGGGCGTTGGGCATGAACACAGTGCAGGAGTCTTCAGAGAGTACCTACAGCGTATCAATCTATGATGCAGACTCGGGAGAGGCTCTTGCGTCGGACGTGAAGGTTACGGGAAATGTGCTTTACGGAGCGATAGGCGACAACATAGATGTAGAATTTGACCCTATGGCCGGGACTCGTGCATCATGGGACAGCAGGGAAGAGAGCTATACCCTCACAGGTGATGACGCGTATTCTGCATTCGTGAACCTCAAGAACTCAGGAATAATCTTCCAGATAGGCACGAATCAGGCAGAGAATTTCGCCGTACAGTTCGGAGATGTATCGTCTGAAGGACTCGGAGTCGGCGGAGTGAACGTCATGACGAGGGAGCTTGCCTCACGCTCAATCAGCCTCATAGACCGAGCAATTGAGGACGTTGTGAAGCAGAGAACGCAGATTGTCTCCTACAGCGACTCGCTCCAGCACTCGGCGACGAACCTTGCGCAGTCCGGCTCCAACCTCACGGAAGCCAGAAGCAGAATCACAGACGCGGATGAAGCAAAATCCACGCTGAGATTCATAGAGTTCCAGATATTGAGCAAGGGGCAGGATATGATTATTGCTGTTGCGAACCAGCAGCCTGAAGCAGTTTACAGTCTCCTCAACAAAGATTAGCCTTACACTTTCACCTTCAGAACTACTTTGCGTACACGTTCAGGACTCCCGACAGCGCATCTCGGCTTGTGTGCCTCTTCAGGAGCTACGACGATAAACTCTCCCTCATGAAGCAGCACCATGCTGTAATCTCCATCAGGATTTTTCCAGAACTCTGCATCACGTTCAGGGTGTGATTCTATGAGCGTCAAGCCTTCACGCGGACATACTCCGAAAAATTCCTGTCCCTCCGCTATATACTGAATGTCAAAATGTGCGTCGTGTGTCTCGAATCTGCGCTCGCTCGCGTACTGTGTCGTGTAGGTCTGAACGTCGGCGATAACGTCGTCTCCCATAACGCGGTATTTCCCGTCAGCAATTGCCGCTAAATCCGTCTCAGCAAGCCACTTGTAGGCAGCCCGGAATTTCGGCGCAAGGTAATCATACTTTTCTGCAATAGTTACGTTAGTGTGAAACATGAATATTCCCTCCCTGTGAAATTTTTGGGGCGACGGAAAAAGGAGAGACTATGCGTCCTGAGATACATTGCCCCCCTCTTCTTCCGCAATGATAATCATACACGAAAAGCCTTATTATTGGTAAAGCAAGGTGTAGTAGAATCATTTGCGAGGTGATAATCGTGAAACTTTATGACGACAACGGAAAAGAAATAACCAACCCCAAGATATTGAACTTTCTTAGTGCGCTTGAAGAACTTGCGGGAGATACATTGCAGGAGCAGAAGGAGGACGATTACTCCGACATCGAGCTTTACGACGACGACGGCACGAGAGTAACCAATCCTATAACGCTGAGGGCAATTCGGGATTCTGACCGCATAATAGCAGAATGGGAGAGACGATATGCCGGATAGCAAGAGGACAGCCGCAAACAAACGTACCAAGCCTATCCGAGATTTTTCCAGAGCACCAGATTTCTTCACAGATTGGAAAAAGCTGGAACGTTCAGGCAAACATGACATGCACCGCCTCAAGGAAGCTATGCTACTTCTGATTGCGAATGACGGTCCTCTGCCTCCGGAGTGGAAAGATCATGAGCTTAAAGGAGCAGGCAGGAATGTAAGAGAGTGCCACGTCAAGGGAGACCTTCTGCTGGTCTATAGACTGCTGGAGAAAGACAGCAGAGAGATAGTAACGTTTCTCAGAGCAGGGACTCACTCGGAAGTATTACCGTAACCTAAAAGCTGTCCTGCATAATGGGGCAGCTATTTTTGTGCCCTGCATACATATACCGGAATAATTATCGTTGCCTCATGAGAAAATTGCTGTAACATTTCACATATACCCATTAACTTTTACACACAGGAGGCTTGATGCGGAAAATGCCAAGCAGAATTTATGAATGCTTATCCAGAATAGGAGAGAGCATAATTGCCAATAAGGATTTCCTCACAGAACTTGACCGCGAGATCGGCGACTCGGATCACGGCATAAACATGGCTCGGGGATTTCACGCAGTGCTCGAGAAAACCGACCCCGAGACTCAGGACATCGGCGCAGTGCTCAAGAAGGCAGGCATGACGCTCCTCTCGACAGTCGGCGGAGCATCCGGGCCGCTCTACGGGACTGCATACATGGAGGCCGGTAAAGTCTTGGCCGGAAAGAGTGAACTCACTGCTGAGGACATGAAGGCAGTACTTGAAGCTGCGATTGCCGGAATCCAGAAGCGGGGCAAGGCAGTGAAGGGCGAGAAAACTATGCTTGACGCAATAATCCCTGCCAGTGAGACATATGCACAGAAAATTGCTGAGGGTGCGGACATGGTGAGTGCGCTTGAGGCTGCGTGTGAGTCTGCCCGTGAAGGCGTGGAGTACACGAAGACTATTATTGCGACGAAGGGCCGGGCTAGCTATCTCGGAGAACGCAGCATAGGCCATCAGGATCCGGGAGCAACTTCTGCGACTCTGACTCTAGAAGCGATTCGGGACTTCTTGAAGGGGTGATGTTATGGTCGGAATAGTGATAGTGTCTCATAGCTGGAAGATTGCTGAAGGAGTCAGGGACTTAGCCCGGGAGATGGCGCAGAACTTCACAGGCCTTCTCTGTGCAGGAGGACTCGGGGACGGCTCGATCGGCACAGACGCGCAAAGAATAGCAGACGCAATCCTCGAGGCAGACTCGGGAGACGGAGTCGTAATCATGGCAGACATCGGCAGCTCGATCATGAGTGCGGAGTCGGCGATAGAGCTTCTCGAGGAAGACGGCCATGAAGTGAATGCGGTGATAGCAGACGCGCCCATCGTTGAGGGGAGTATCTGTGCAGTAGTGGAGGCAGCAGGAGGCGGAGACTTGGACTCTGTTCTGAAGAGTGCAGAAGAGTCCCGTGAAGCGAGCAAACTTTGAGACAGAGCTTCTCGTGGACGGTCGCGCAGCACGCGGAGCTTAGCCATGAAGTGAATGCGGTGATAGCAGACGCGCCCATCGTTGAGGGTAGTATCTGTGCAGTAGTGGAGGCAGCAGGAGGCGGAGACTTGGACTCTGTTCTGAAGAGTGCAGAAGAGTCCCGTGAAGCGAGCAAACTATAAGGAGGAATAATCATGAAGAAGTTAATCAACGGAGTAGACGGCATAGTGAGCGAGATGCTCGACGGAATGACAGCAGCATTTCCGCAGTACGTGAGGAGACTTGACGGACTCGAGGTTCTTGTTCGCGCATCCGGGCCAAGCCCAAAGGTCGCGTTAGTGTCAGGCGGCGGCTCGGGGCATGAGCCATCACACGGCGGCTTTGTGGGAAGGGGAATGCTTGACGGTGCAGTTGCAGGAGCAGTGTTTACTTCACCGACACCGGATCAGGTCTTCGAGGCAGTGAAGGCAGTGAACGGCGGAAAAGGCGTGCTTCTCGTCATCAAGAATTACACGGGCGACGTAATGAATTTCGAGATGGCTGCGGACTTGGCCAGAGACGAGGGCATCGAGGTCGAGCAGGTAATCGTGGCTGATGATGTGGCTGTGGAGAACTCGACGTGGACGACAGGACGCAGAGGCATAGCAGGTACAGTGTTTGTGCACAAGATTGCGGGAGCTGCGGCTGAGGCAGGACTCGGACTCGCTGACGTGAAGAGAGTCGCAGAGAAGGTAATTGCGAATGTCCGCTCGATGGGAATGGCTGTGAATGCGTGCACTGTTCCCGCAGCAGGGAAGCCGAGCTTTGACCTTAAGGACGACGAGGTAGAGATAGGCATCGGGATTCACGGCGAGCCGGGGACTCACAGAGAGAAGATTTCTCCGGTGAATGATATTGCGGATAAGCTGCTCACTAAGATTCTTGCTGAGGGCATCTACAACGCTGGCGATGAAGTCGCTGTGATGGTGAACGGCATGGGCGGTACTCCCTTGATGGAGCTGTTCGTCGCGAACAAGCACGTGAATGATGTGCTGAAGGCTAAGGGAATCAAGGTCGTGAAGACTCTAGTCGGAAACTACATGACCTCGTTAGACATGGAGGGATTCTCAGTTACTCTCCTGAAGGTTGATGATGAGCTGGTGAAGTTCCTGAATGCTCCGGCAGACACTCCGGCTTTCGTGCAGTTCTAGTCATTAGCTGATAACGGCGCAGGGGATTCGCGGAGACGGGTTCTCTGCGTTTTTGCATGAAGGGGCGGAGAGATTTTGTCGTCAGCAAACAAGCAGCATAAGGACAGAGTATTCAAGTTCATCTTTGGGAATCCTGAGCACAAAGAATGGACGCTGAGTCTGTATAACGCATTGACGGGTTCTGAGTTCACGAATCCTGATGATGTAGTGTTCAACACTATAGATGACGCTGTGTATATGGGGATGAAGAATGATTTATCGTTCATAATAGCATTAGTCCTGAATATTTGGGAGCATCAGTCATCGTTTAATCCTAATATTCCGCTCAGGGTGTTTCTTTATCTGGCGCATATTCTGGAGAAATACCTAGCTGATAAACAGGCATACAGGTACGGCAGCAGTTTAGTCAAGATTCCGCGTCCGAAGTTTGTGTGCTTCTACAACGGGACGGCCGATCAGCCTGATGAAGTTATTCTGAAGCTGAGTGATGCGTTTGAGAGTGATGAAGAGGCGAAACGTGAAGAGCCTGAACTTGAGCTTAAGGTCAGGATGCTGAACATAAATTACGGGCATAACAGGGCGTTGATGGAGAAGTGCAGGCCGATGATAGAATACTCATGGTTCATTGACGCAATAAGGAGACATAAGGAAGTTCTGGGAGATCTTGAGGCAGCTATAGATGCGGCGATAGATGAGATGCCTGAAGATTTCCTGCTGAAGAAGTTTCTGGTTCTGCACAGAGCGGAGGTGAAAGGAATGTACTTGACGGAGTGGGACGAGGAAGAGGCTCATGCAGTGTGGCGCGAGGAAGGCCGCGAGGAAGGCCTCAAGGAAGGCCGCAAAGAAGGCATGAAAGAAGGCATGAAAGAAGGCATGATGCGTGTAGCTTCTGACATGCTGAAGAAAAATTATCCTCTTGAGGCAATCATGGATATAAGCAGACTGTCTCGCGAAGTTATTTTCAGCCTTGCTCAGTCTCTCGGCGTAACTGTAGCTTAATGGATGCACAGAGCGGAGGTGAAAGGAATGTACTTGACGGAGTGGGACGAGGAAGAGGCTCATGCAGTGTGGCGCGAGGAAGGCCTCAAGGAAGGCCGCAAAGAAGGCATGAAAGAAGGCATGAAAGAAGGCATGATGCGTGTAGCTTCTGACATGCTGAAGAAAAATTATCCTCTTGAGGCAATCATGGATATAAGCAGACTGTCTCGTGAAGTTATTCTTAATCTTGCACACTCTCTTGGCGTAACCGTAGCTTAATTTATTGGGGGAGCAGGTAAATATATCTGTCTCCCTGTTTTCCTCCTTGACTAACTCATTTATACTCTCTATACTTTCACGCAATTTCCAAATTATTATGAGGTATTAAGACCAGATGCTAAATTTCAGACGCGACAGAAAATCACGGCACACAAAACTTGCTGAACTTATCGCTGATAATCCTATGATAACGGACAGCGAATTAGCCGCAAGTCTGGGTGTCAGCATCTCAACAATCAGGCTCGACCGCGCATTAATGGGAGTCCCTGAACTCCGCGAACGTCTCCGCACAATGGCACAAAACGCTATCAGCAAGCTCCAGTCCCTGAGTCCCAGCGAGGTAATCGGCGAACTTCTCGGACTCGAGCCTGACAAGTGGGCGTTGTCAGTCCTGCGCACAGCCCGGGAAATGGCCTTCAGGTTCACGGATATTGTGAGCGATAATTACGTCTACTCTCAGGCAAGCTCAATAGCCGTAGCTGCGATAAATGCTGCCAACGTGATTATTGACTCAATGCGCGGAGAGTATAAGGGTCATGCTCACGTCGGAGATGTCTTAGTCGCGAAGGCAAAGGTCGGCGTGAATCATGAGGGCAGAAAGATAGTCAGCGTCAGGACGAGCGTAGGGGACAGAGAAATATTTGTAGGCAGATTCATAATAGAAGTATTAAGCTGAAGGGAGGTGTGGAACTTGAGCGATAAGATCACGATTGCATTAGATGCTATGGGAGGTGATAACGCACCCGGTGAAATCTGCGCAGGAGCACTCGAAGCCTGCAGGCAGTTTGACGACATAGAGATAATCCTAACCGGCAACACCGAACGCATAAAGGCCTGTTCCTGCCAGCATCCCAGAATACACATTGAGCACGCAGAAGAAATTATTGACCCTGACGAGCACCCCGCAAACGCCATCAGGAAGAAGAAGCACTCGAGTCTTCGTGTAGCTATGGAGATGGTCAGACGCGGTGAAGCACAGGGCTGTGTGTCTGCAGGAAGCACAGGAGCGATCGTCGCAGGAGGAGTCCTCGTAGTCGGACGCATTGACGGCATCGACAGGCCCGCACTCGGAATACCTGTACCGTCAATTGAGAAACCTTCATTCATGCTGGATGTAGGTGCAACAGTCAGGTGCAAGCCCGAAAACCTGCTGCAGTTCGCACTTATGGGGAGCGTCTACTCCCGCAAGATTCTTGGTGTCGCCAATCCGGAAGTAAAATTGCTCTCAAACGGGAGCGAGGACATCAAGGGAGATGATACCGTCTTGGCCGCGCGTGAACTCATGGAGGGCAAAGACACCCTGAACTTCGGAGGCTACATTGAGGGCAATGAATTATTCTTCGGAAATGCTGACGTTGTAGTCTGCGACGGCTTCAACGGAAACATAGCCCTGAAGCTCGGCGAAGGACTCATCCAGACCTTAAAGTCGATGCTCACAGAAGAAGTTCACAAGTCGTTCATGGCAAAAATGGGCATGGCGTTTCTCTACCCGACCGTGAAAAGACTGCTCGCACGCTTCAACTACGAGAAGTACGGGGGGACTCCATTGCTCGGCGTGAAGGGAGCAGTCCTCAAAGCGCACGGACGCTCAAAATCTCCCGCAATAGTGAGCGCAATATCAGCCGCCCGAAAGTTCATAGCAGAGGACGGCACAGCACAAATCAACCGAGAAATCTAGAGAGGTGAAAGAATGTTACTGAGAGAAGATAACAGAGTTTGCAAATTACTGGGCACAAAATATCCCATCATTCAGGGCGGTATGGCATGGGTAGCGAATGCCGAGCTAGCTTCTGCAGTGAGCAACGGAGGAGGCTTAGGCGTTATAGCTGCAGCAAATACCCCTCCAGATATTCTGGAGCAGGAAATCATGAAGGCTAAGAGCATGATTGAGCCGGGAAGACCTTTCGGGCTGAATATTATGCTCATGAGTCCGACTGCAGAGGCAGCCCTCGAGGTCGCTGCACGCCAGAGAGTCCCCGTCGTAACGACAGGTGCAGGGAGTCCCGGCAAAGTGTTAGAGAGGTTGAAGCCGCTCGGGACGATCGTTATTCCCGTCGTAGCGTCCGTAACTCAGGCACGCAGAGTCGAGAAGCAGGGAGCAGATGCCGTAGTCGCTGAGGGCATGGAGGCCGGAGGACACATCGGAGAACTCACAACAATGGTGCTCACTCCGCAGATTGCTCAGGCCGTGAAGATTC
This sequence comes from Synergistaceae bacterium, assembly GCA_017445405.1. Lineage (GTDB taxonomy): Bacteria > Synergistota > Synergistia > Synergistales > Aminobacteriaceae > JAFUXM01. The sequence continues at coordinate 29,433 of JAFSUD010000022.1, read as the reverse complement.
CCGTTGTCTGCGCAGGAGGAGTCGCCGACGGAAGAGGAGTCGTCGCAGCTTTCGCGCTCGGAGCTGAGGGCGTGCAGGTCGGGACTCGCTTCATCTGCTGTGATGAATGCACCGTGCACATGAACTACAAGAAGGCCGTTCTTGACGCAAGAGACAGGAGCACAGCAATCACCGGCCAGAGCTTAGGGCATCCTGTGAGGTGTCTGCGCAACAAGCTCACCGCAGAGTTCGAGAGGCTCGAGTCCGAACGTGCTCCCGCAAGCGAGATCGAGGCTCTCGGGACAGGCAAGCTCAGAGCAGCAGTAGTTGACGGCGACACAGACTGGGGGTCTCTCATGAGCGGGCAGAGTGCCGCAATGGTCAGCGAGATTCTCCCGGCCAAGACCATAATCGAGAACATGTTTGCTGATGCAGAGAGAGTGTTATCACGAGTCGGCGAGGTGAAGGCGTAAATGTATGCGTTAGTGTTTCCCGGTCAGGGCGCGCAGAGTGTGGGAATGGGCAGAGAATTATACGATGCTTTCCCGAGTGCTAAGGCAGTGTTTGAAGAAGCTGATGATGCATTGTCAGAGCACCTCACGCAGTTAATCTTTGAGGGGGACGAGGCAGAGCTTACCCTCACCAAGAACTCACAGCCCGCAATCATGACCGTTAGCATCGCAGCGTTGAGAGCACTCACCGATGAACTCGGCGCGGATGTTTCTCCGTCATGTACGGCAGGACATAGCTTAGGCGAATACACGGCTCTTGTTGCGTCAGGCGTAATCTCCTTCTGGGATGCAGTGAGGTTAGTGCGCAATAGAGGAATCTTCATGCAGGAGGCAGTCCCCGAAGGCATGGGGGCAATGGCAGCAGTGCTCGGCCTCGACGCAGAAGGCGTGAAGAAAATGTGTGAAGGTGTCGCTCCAGACGGCGAGGTCTCACCTGCGAACTTCAACTCTCCCGGCCAAGTCGTGATCTCCGGACTGAGTGAGTACATCGACAAGGCTATTGCGAACGCGAAGACTTACGGAGCAAAACGAGCGGTGAAGCTGAATGTGTCTGCACCTTTCCACAGCAAGTTCATGAAGCCCGCTGCGGAAAAACTGCGTGCAGAGTTCGAGAAAATTTCGTGGAATCCAGCAAAGTATGATATTATCGCTAATGTGAATGCCAATCCCGTAAACAATCCTGATGAGATACGCGAAAGTCTTTACCGTCAGACATTCAGCCCTGTGCTGTGGGAAAATTCCGTTGCGTACATGGCTGATACTCTCAAGATTGACACGTTCTATGAGCTAGGGCCGGGTGAAGTTCTCGCAGGACTCATCAAACGCTGCAGGAAAGGCATGAACATAAAGTCAGGAGGGACTCCCCAGACACTGGAGGCGGTAAGAGAATGCTTGCATTAGTTACAGGTGCATCAAGAGGAATAGGCAGGGCTATAGCTCTCGAACTTGGCCGGAATGGCTTTGACGTTGCCGTGAACTACAACAGGAGCAGTGAACAGGCTGACTCTTTGTGCGCGGAGCTGAAGGCAATGGGCGTAAATGCAGGAGCTTTTCAGGCGGACGTTAGCGTTCAGGAAGATGTAACACGCTTATTTACGGAGATTAAGGCCTCGATGGGAGCAGTAAGTATTCTCGTCAACAATGCAGGAATTACCCGCGATAATCTCTTGATGCGCATGAAGCCCGAAGACTGGCAGGCCGTCATCAATGCTAACCTGAACTCGTGCTTTTACTGCACGCAGGCAGCTATCCGCGACATGGCCAAAGCCCGCTACGGAAGGATAATCAATATTGCGTCGGTCGTGGGACTTACTGGCAATGCAGGACAGGCGAATTACGCAGCCTCGAAAGCAGGAATTATCGGCTTCACGAAGTCAGCAGCGAGAGAGTACGCAGCGAGAGGCATCACAGCAAACGCTATAGCTCCCGGCTTCATAGATACAGACATGACGGGAATACTCAAGCCCGAAGTGAAGGACGCAATCATGAAGAGCATACCCATCGGCAAAATGGGAAGCCCTGAAGATGTCGCAAAAGCAGTGTTATTCTTTGCACGTGAGGAAAGCTCATATATCACTGGTCAGGTACTTGCAGTTGACGGAGGAATGACTATGTGCTAATAGTATTAGCGTGAGAATTTTGATTGAGGAGGTGAAATAACATGACGAAAGAAGAAGTTGTAGCGAAACTGAAGGCTATAGTGTCCGACCGCCTCGACGTTGAGGAAGATCAGGTTACACCGGAGAAGAGCTTTGTTGAGGATCTCGGAGCCGACTCGCTGGACATAGTGGAGCTTATCATGGGGATCGAGGAGGAGTTTGACATCGAGATTCCTGACGAGGATGCCGAGAAGCTGACATCAGTCGGTGAGGCAATGAATTACACGTTGAGCAAAATCGGCGTGGATGACTAAGACGAACGTATTTTTTGCGGGGGAAGGACTCTCACTAAGTCTATCCCCCCCTTTTTGTTATAAAGGAGCGTGAATTACTTGACAGACAAGAAACGCAGAGTAGTTGTAACAGGTCTAGGCCCGGTAAGTCCCATAGCATTTGGGAGAAAAGATTACTGGCAGGCCTTGCGCGAAGGCAGGAACGGAATATCCAGCATCACAACGTTTGACTTGGGAGACTGTCCTGTAACCTTCGGAGCGGAGATAAAGAACTTTGACCCGAGCGTCTACATGCCCGGCAAAGAAGCGAAACGTTCAGACCGCGCGATACAGTTTGCAGTTGCAGCAGCAAAGTTAGCAGTTGAAGATTCAGGAATAGACCTGAAGACTGTTGATCCATACAGGCTGGGTGTGTACATCGGCACAGGTCAGGGAGGCATAGAGACATCCTTCAACAACTTCCAGATTATGAGGGACAAAGGCTCAAAACGTGTCAGCCCCTACTTCATCCCCATGATGATTAGCAACATGTCAACTGCATACGTCGCAATAGTTCTCGGCGCAAAAGGCCCTAACCTCTGCGTCGTAACAGCATGTGCTACATCACTTCACTCAATGGGTGAGGCCTATCACGCAATAGTACGTGATGACGCTGACGTGATAATCTCCGGAGGCACTGAGGCAGCACTGCGCACAATAGCTATTGCCGGTTTCGCATCAATGAAGGCATTATCCACCCGCAACGATGACCCCGAGCACGCATCGAGGCCGTTCGACAAGAACCGCGACGGATTCGTCATGGGCGAAGGTGCAGGAGTCGTAGTACTTGAGGAACTCGAGCACGCACTTGCTCGCGGAGCACACATTTACGCGGAGTTCACGGGCTACGGTACTTCATGCGACGCAGGACACATCACCGCACCCGACCCCAACGCAGAAGGAGCAGCATTCGCCACGCGCAAAGCTCTCAAGATGTCGGGCTGGGAACTCGGACAGGTCGACTACATCAACGCACACGGGACATCTACAGGCCTCAATGACAAGATGGAGGCAGGAATGATTAACCATGTTTTCGGCGAACACGCAAAGGACATCACCGTAACGTCAACGAAATCGATGATAGGCCACTGCTTGGGAGCTGCAGGAGGACTCGAGGTCATTGCGTCATTGCAGGCAATCGAGGAGGGATATATTCACCCCACGCTGAATTACGAGACTCCGGATCCAGAGTGCGACATCACAATATCAACAGGTGCGGGCGTGAACAGGAACGTTGACCGTCTGCTCGTGAACAGCTTCGGCTTCGGCGGACATAACGGAGTATTGGCATTCGGGAAGTATCATGATTGAGGAAATTAACCTTGAGGGGCTGCAGAATAAATTACGCCTTGACCCTCACGAGATAGCTTTTCTTGAGGACGGCATCGGGTACACGTTCAGCGATAAGGCCGTCCTTGAGGAGGCACTCTGCCACTCGTCATTTGCCCACGAATACGGACTGCATTACAACAATGAGAGATTAGAGTTCTTCGGGGACTCTGTGCTCGAGTTCATAGTGAGCCGGTCGCTCTTCAAGATGTACCCTGACGCAAACGAGGGAGAACTCACAAGAATGCGTGCGGAACTCGTCAAGGCCGACTCTCTGGAGAAGAAAGCTGAGGCACTCCGCATCCCGTATATCGTGCTTCACGGCCACACAATGAAGACAGGCGCGCTTCCCAAGTCAGTAACAGCAAATGCGCTCGAGGCAGTGTTAGGCGCAGTGTGCTTAGACGGCGGAATGGGAGCAGCAGAACGCGTTATCAAGAAACTTTTTCTGAGCGATGCAGAAGAACAGGCTGCAGGAGCTGACCCTAAACTCAAGCTGCAGATGTGGCTTCAGGCTAGGGCTATGCCTCTTCCGGTGTATGAGCTGCTGAAAGTTACAGGGCCTTCACATGCTCCGGTTTTCACGGTGAGGCTTTACATGTCCGGCTTTGAGCACATAGAGACGGGTCGGACTCGCAAAGAGGCAGAGAAGAAAGTTGCTGAACTGGTCTATAACGACCTGAGGGCGAAATTTGGCGCGTAAGTTCCTCGCAGCAATAGTTATAGCGTTGACACTCAGCGGGGCGGGCTGGTGTGATGACAAGCTCAATGTTGCAGTAAGTCATCCGTGGCTTGCCCTGCTTGCGTCGTTTATCGGAGGCCCGGAAGTAAACGTTATCCCCATAAGAATCTGGAACGCTAACGGAGATTTGGTGATGAATGAGCGCGGAAAGATACTGCGCGAGCTTCCTGAAGGCACAAAGATTATTGCTCTTGATGATGATGATGCGAGGGCTTCAGGGCTTGACGGCAGGAGAAAATTTGACGTGAAGGCTCTGTACACTAAGTTTCCTGCTGATGTTAAGACGCTTTCAGATCCGTCAGTGATTCCGTTTGTGGCGCAGAGAGTATTGACGGCGTTATCGGAGTGGGATGCCCAGAATTACCCGTACTACCAGAGAAGGCTGGCAGAGTTTCAGGCGAGGATGTCGAGTTCGATTCTTGTCGGCCAAGTGCTGAAGGAGGTAACTATCTGCGACATGAGCGGTTCGTCGGGAATACTGCTGCGGGCTGCAGGGTGCAGTGTGCTGCGTCCTGAGGAGCTGGAACGCTGGGAGAAGGGGAACTTTGCGGGGCTTCGTGAGTATCTTGACGGCAACAAGGCGAAGGGGATAAATACCGTGATTGATGATGACACTCCTCCAGCACTGAAACGGTACTTGAGCGGGAGGAGTGATGTGTTCAGGTGGGAGAGGCCGAGTCTCGAGAGGGATTACCCGTCGTTTCTGCACGAGCAGTATATTTCGCTGTGGCAGAAGATAATCACTAAGCCTTTGCCTTCACGGAATAACAGAAGGCGTTAGTCTTCCGGGTAAGGCTTGCCGCGCATTCTGTACTTGATGAAGCGGTAGAGTTTGCGGAGAGGAGTAATCTTGCGTAACATGGACTTCACGCAGTGGACGGTAATCATCACCCACAATTTCGGCATGAAGCCAGACTCTTTCAGGATACACCTATAAACTTTCACCCTATCTTTGACGCTTGGCCTCGCAACAGCACAATAACCAGCAAAGCCTAACATCGCAGAGATATATCGTTTGTCAGCAGTTCTCTTGTCTGTTCTGGTGTGCAAGATTTCCGCAACATGTTTCCAGCGTCTGGCATTCTCGCTCACAGTCTTGAAGTATCTCGCCTCAAGGTCAGGATTATGCTTCTTGTAGCCGAGTGTGTAGCTGTTGCCATGTACCGTATAGACTCCGATAACGTCCCCCATGAACCACGCATCGCCGAACAACGAGGACTCTATGTACGTCAACGCATCAAAGATAATCTTGTTCCCGAGTCCTGCCTGCCTCAGAATATCCGCCCTGAACACTGCAGGAAACGTCGAAGGAGGCTTGCTGTATCCCCGGCCAAGCACAAAGTCGAGTCCCCTGACTCTTCCCGGCGTGCCTATCTTGTTCAGCTTCTCCCTGCCTGTGTCGGTGTACAGCCATTTTGCGTTTGCATACACCATCACTAACGGGACTTCATCATCTTCATGTTCACGGAAAATTTCTAGTGCCTTTGCGAAGAACTCATAGTCTGTGCAGTAATCATCATCATCAAGAAAAGTTATGTATTTCCCTCGTGCGTGTCTGAGACCGTTCATCCGGCTTGCCTCTTGGCCGCTGTTCCTCTCATTCCGGAAGTAGCGTACCCTCTCGTCAGCAATCCCCTTCACGTAGTCTCCTGTGCCGTCTGTCGAGCAGTCGTCGATCACCAAGACCTCGAGGCTCTTCTGTGTCTGGGATAACACGCTGTTGATTGCGTCGGCTAGAAACTCTTTGCGGTTATATGTGGGTATAATAACGGACTGGACTGGACTGGACTGGAAATTATACTTGTTCATCGTTTGTGTGTCAATCTCCCTTCTTGAAATTATTGATGCATTAGATTCTATCAGCTCTGCCGCAAAAATACAGCCCCCATAAATTCAGGAGGCTGCATCATCATTCAATAGTTCATGCCATATGAGAGCCATCTGTGATAACTTCCTCGCTTCATTAGTTCTCACAGCCTTTCTTCATGAATTTATCCTCAAGGCAAAGTTTCGCATGAGCCTCTGCAGATTTCAGGTCTCCCTGATACTCAAGGCGGAATTTATCCCTGTCAAAGCCATGTATCCCAATAATAAATATCTTTCTGCCGAACTCCATCTCCCATTCATCAAGATAGTGTGAGATGTATTCTGCAATGTGCCTGTTTGCCTGAAGAACATATGCCTCTGCGTTCGTGGCACTGGTTACCTTCCTGATGAAACGCTTTATCCTGAGAGCAATACTCTCTTCACGCTCAATAACTCCGTCGCCGTTACAGTAGGGACATGTTCTTGTGAGTACGCTCCGCAGGTCAGGGCGTTCACGCTTACGGGTGAGCTCGACGAGTCCGAGCTGAGTGATGCTGAACACCCGAGCCTTGAGCCTGTCGGGCCTGAGAATCTCCGCAAAGTGCTTCAGAAGAGTATTCCTGTCGTCCCCGCTCTCCATGTCTATAAAGTCAGTAACAACTATTCCGCCTATTGAACGCAATCTTATCTGACGGGCTATCTCGTCTGCTGCTTCCAAGTTCACCGCTAACGTCGTCTGCCTCATGTCCTCAGCACTCGTGAATTTTCCGCTGTTCACGTCAATCACGGTTAATGCTTCCGTCTGGTCAATCACAAGGTATGCTCCGCTCCTCAGCCAGACTTTGCGGTCAAGTGCCTTCTGAATCTCTGCCTCGATTCCGAAGTACTCGAAAATAGGCGCAGTCCCCTCGTAGAGCACAAGCTCCGGATTGTCAGGGAAAAAGCGTGTCAGGAAACTCTGTGTGTCCGCGAACTCGTCCTTGTCGTTGATGATTATCTGGTCAATCTTTCCCGAGACATCATCTCTCAGCACGCGCCCCAGAGTCCCCATGTCCCGGTAAAGCAGTCCCGGAGCGTGGACGTTCTTAGCTTTGGCCTTGATGTCCTGCCAGAGAGAGAGCAGAGAGGCCAGGTCGGAGCGCAGCAACTCTTCGCTTACGCCCTCCGCAGCAGTCCTGATAACTACGCCGAAGCCGGGATTTTCTGCCTTCAGTGCTTCAGCAATAACCTTAAGCCGTCTGCGTTCCTGATTGTCTGCTATGCGCCGGGAGACTCCGAGCTCGTCGCTATCAGGCACAATCACGAGCCACCTTCCGGGAACAGATATGCGGGTGCTTACGCGGGGAGCTTTGTTCTGGCGTGCGTTCTTGGTAACCTGAACAATGATATGCTGCCCGGCCCTGAGAGACTTTCCCTCGCTGAGGTAGAGAAATGCATTGTGCGTGTCGTTTGAGTGTCTTGACGACTTGGCCGAGAGTGAGACAAATGCGGCATTGATGGCGGGAAGTATGGTCTCGACTCTGCCCATGAATATATCGCCCTGACGAGAGAGCCTTGACACTTTGGGAGAGGGCATCTTGAAGCCTCCTGAAGGGTCGTCGTCGTCCGAGAAGCTGTACTCTATGAAGAGATCTGACAGCCTGCCGTCCTCAAGAATTGCGACTCTGGACTGCTCATGTTCCGCGAGGTCAGCAATGATTTTTACGTCATTCATTCATCATCACGCATCCCTTCTCTGCGCTGTAAATGCCTATGCTCACACGCACAATGTTCATCTCGTGCCAGCCAGCAATTACATTCTCACGCACTAACGACTTCACGAACCCGCCGATCGGATTCTGGGCAGGGTCAGAGATAATCACTCTCTGCCAGTCATCTGCACGTTCATTAAGCACCACAGCATCACCGAAAAATTCTCCGGCCAAGCCAGCAAGAACAAGCCCTGAAGTGCTGCGCAAGAGATATTCTGCGTGCTTACATGACTTCCCGAGCGAGGGAGCATCATCTGGAATAACAATTGCTCTTGATACGCAGAAGCCTTCAGGAAGTGCGGAGTTCATAGCTGTGATTACGTTCACGGGTTCACCGGCAAAATACATGTCGACGGCCTCATTGAGTGCTGCGACTCCTGCAGGAAGCTCGGGCGAAAAACTCAGCTTCGCTCTCGGAGAAAATCCCTGCGTCATCATCAGCGTAAACCCTGCTCTTGATGCAGAACGGGAGAATATCTGCGCCAATGCGATATGAGGCACAAAGCACGCTCCGTAACGTTTTGAGTAAACTAACCTTATCCTCATTTTCTGCACCCCAGTCCGCACGCTGCACATCCGCTCAGGCAGTCAGTTGTCAGTTCTCCGGAATACGCCCTGTGCCTCTCACGCAGCAGGAAATCTTTGCGCACTCCGACATTCACGAAGTCCCACGCCAGAGTCTCGCCCTCTCCTCTCTCGCGCGTAAAGTCTTCGGGATCTAGTCCGCATTCACTGAACGCCTCGAGCCATCTGGTAATGTCGAAATACTCCGTCCAGTTGTCAAAGCGTGCTCCGGTCTCCCAAGCCCTGAGTATCACCTCACACGTCCTCCTGTCGCCCCGTGAGAGCATTCCCTCTAAGAATGTCTGCTCCGGCTCGTGGTACGCAACTGATAACGCCCGGTCATGAACAAGCGACTTAATGTAGCGTCCTTTCTCCTGAAGCTCGGTGATGGAGTTCTGGCGTTCCCACTGAAAAGGTGTGTGTGCTTTCGGGACAAAGCCGGATACGCTCACGCTGACACTGCAGCGTTTTCTGCCTAGCTTCCGGCCGAGTTTCAGAGTCCTGTATGACAGCTCGGCGATTGCGTCGAGGTCTTCACTTGTCTCTGTGGGAAGCCCCATCATGAAGTAGAGCTTCACCCTGTCCCAGCCGCGCGAGAATATTTCTGTGAGGCAGGTAATTATCATCTCTTCATTGATGCCCTTGTTGATGACATCTCGGAGTCTCTGAGTCCCTGCTTCAGGCGCGAACGTGATGCTCCCATGTTTCGAGCGCAGACCCTCGAGACGTTCAGCGAGTCCGACAGAGAAGCCGTCCATTCTCAGACTAGGCAGACTCAGTTTTGCGTGGTGAGCAGTGAGCTTGTCAGAGAGTGTGTCTATGAGTTCAGTTATGCCCGAGTAATCGCATGACGCGAGAGACAGCAGGCCGACTTCCTCCCAGCCTGTTGATGAGAGTATACGGATGATGGAGTCCGCAGCCTGACTCACGGGACGTTCACGTACAGGCCTGTTGACCATGCCAGCCTGACAGAACCGGCAGCCACGCGAGCATCCCCTGAAGAGTTCGACTGCTGCTCTGTCGTGGACGATGCCGACGCTCGGGACGATCATAGAGTCCAGAGTGAAGAGTTCCTGCGCAATCTGGCGCGTAACATTGTGAGGGTACGTAGGCACGTAGATTCCGGGGAGCTTTGCGCACTCGGCGAGTCTCTCATGTCTTGGCCTGCCTCTCGTCTCACTCAGCACCGGCAGCAGTTGGGGCAATAACGCTTCAGCCTCTCCTATGCAGAACACGTCGATAAATTCGCTCATCACTTCAGGGACATACGCTCCGTAGCCTCCCGCAATAATCACGGGGTCATTGTCCGAACGCTCCGAACTCCTGACTCTCAGCCCCGATAAATCTATCATCGTGAGAATGTTTGTGTAGCCCGCCTCATGAGGAAGTGTGAACGCTATAACGTCAAAGTCTTTCACGGGTCGTTTGTGTTCCGTCGAGAGAAGGGGCATGTTGTGAGAGCGCATAAGTGCCTCCATGTCAGGCCACACGCAATATGCCCTGTCAGCAAGATAATCACTCTGCATCCCGTGAATGAATGCCTCGATTATCTGGAAGCCGTAATAGCTCATGCCTATTTCGTAAACATCAGGGAACGCGAGACATACTCTAAGTTTTGCGCTGTCCCAGTCAGCTTTTGGGTACGGCCTCCATTCTGAGCCTGCATAACGTGAAGGGCGTGATACCTGAGAAAGTAGCTGCCACTCAGGACGCGAGAACTCCTCAAAATCCATGATTATTCACTCCTTCCGCTGCAACGCTCGCGACGAGTCCCGGCGCAATATCTATTGAGCGCAGCGGCATATCATGAGAACGCATAATTGCCTCCGTTTCCGGACAAACGCAACAAGTAAGGCAGACTCTCAGCTTTGCGTCTTTCCAGTCAGCTTTTGGGTACGGCCTCCACTCACTGCCAGCATAACGTGAAGGACGTGATACCTGAGAAAGTAGCTGCCACTCAGGACGCGAGAACTCCTCAAAATCCATGATTATTCACTCCTTCCGCTGCAACGCTCGCCACTAGGCCAAGCGCAATAAACGTAGCGAGCAATGAACTTCCTCCGTAGCTCAGGAACGGCAGAGGCAGTCCCGTAACGGGAGTAAATCCTATGCTCATGCCTATACTCTCGAAAGTCTGAAACCATAACCACGACGCTACTCCAGCAACAAGTATCTTGCACCGCCTATCCCTGCTCCTCATGCCCGCAAGTATTATCCTGAAGAACAGCACCGAGAACAGGAACACGAGCAGTATATTTCCCATGAAGCCGAACTCCTCGCTAAACACGCTGAATATGAAGTCCGTGTGTGGCTCGGGCAAGAATTTCAGCTTGCTCTGAGTCCCCATCATGAAGCCCTTTCCTGCTATGCCCCCAGAACCAACAGCTATTCTCGACTGTATGACGTTGTAGCCCGCGCCTAAGGGGTCGCGCATCGGGTCAATGAAGACAAGAATTCTGTTGCGCTGGTATTCCTTGAGCATGAAGAAGTACATCACCGGCCCTGCTGCGAGTCCGAGTCCGACGAGACTCCCGAGATACTTCAGCGGAGTCCCTGCAGCTAAGAGCATCCCGAACGAGATAACGAGATAGACTAATGCGCTCCCTGCATCAGGCTGAATCAGCACGAGAAGCACGGGGAGCATGATTACTCCGAGTCCTGCTAAGAACGTCTTTATGTCGAGCGGAGGATAACGGCTCAGAAATTTGCTCATCATCAGGATAATGGCTATCTTTGCGAACTCTGAGGGCTGAAACCTTACGCCCCCGACTCCGAGCCAGCTTTGAGCACCCTTGACTTTGGGCGCGAGAAGGTCAGTAAGCAATAACAGCAGGAGCATCAAGCCGAATAACGGGTAAGCACCTTCAAGAAATTTGTGATGCCCGAAGACCATTACCCCCAGCATAGCAATGACACTGACCATGAGCCACGCAGCCTGACGGAATGCATAATCAAAGCCTCTCCCTTCCGCACCTGCAGCAGCACTATAGATACAGAACACCCCCCACAGAGAAAGCATCAATGCACTGCCGAGCATGATTCTGTCTGTGAGGGCTAAATCTTCCTTAAGGCCGTTCCAAAATCGCTTCATGTATTACTGCATCTCTACACTGCCGCGCTTTATACGGATTACAGGGATATTCGCTACTAAGGCTACTGCGTTCTCGTCGCGGTCTAAATCTATCTCTATCTTCTCCTTGTTAATCTCCATGTACTTAGTCAGAACAGTAACTATTTCGTCCCGAAGATTCTCAAGAAGCTGAGGTGATATGTCCGTCCTGTCGTGAATAAGCACTATGCGCAGCCTGTCTTTCGCCTTCTGGCCTGAGCCTTCATTTCCGCCGCCGAATAATTTCTTGAGAAAATCCATCACGCTCACCTCCTACCTCCTGCGCTTTCCGCCCGTGAAGAACTGCTTTAACTTCGTGAGCAGGCCTCTCGTCGCATAACTCTCCAAGTCCATTAACGGCACTTCCCGCCCTAACAGACGCTCGGCAATATTCAGGTATGCATGTGCTGCAGGAGAGTCAAGAGTCATTGTCATAGGCTCGCCGTTGTTGGTGGCACGTATTACGCTCTCGTCTTCAGGGACTACGCCGATCAGGTCAATTGACAGCACGTCGAGTATGTCGTCCTTCGCGAGCATGTCGCCGTCCTGCACCATGTTGGGGCGTAACCTGTTGATGATGAGCCTGATGGGGGACTTGCCCATCGACTCGAGCATACCGATAATTCTGTCCGCATCTCTGACGGCCGGAATCTCTGGAGTAGTTACTACGAGTGCCTCATCAGCACCTGCAGCAGCATTCTTGAAGCCTCCCTCGATACCTGCCGGGCAGTCCAGAAGCACAAAGTCGAAATCAGGTTTGAGTTCCTCACAGAGAGCGACCATCTGCTCGGGGTTCACTGCGTCCTTAGTGCGGGTCTGTGCAGCAGGAAGAAGATAGAGGCCCGGGACGCGCTTATCTTTCACGAGAGCCTGTTTGAGAGTGCAGGTTTTCTCTATCACGTCGATGAAGTTGTAGACTACTCTGTTCTCGAGACCCATGATCACATCGAGATTGCGAAGGCCTACATCTGCATCAACCGCGACAACTTTTTTGCCGAACTTGGCCAGTGCCGCAGCTATATTTGCTGTTGATGTTGTTTTGCCTACCCCGCCTTTGCCTGAGGTAGTTACTATTACACGAGCTGACATTTCTTGTTTTGTTACCTCCAATTAATGATTATTTTTTGTCGCCGGACAGGAATTTATACTCCCTGATTACCGGTGTACTCTCCTCAAGAGTAATTAGCACGCCTTTACGCCAGCAAGTCGTAGATTTCTGGTCCGCGTAACACAGCTTGTTTGCGAGTCTTACCTGCGGAGTCTCGAAGCTCCCTGCCCACACAAACACATCTTCGCGGCCGTAAGCTCCTGCCTGAACCACTCCGAGAAGTCTTCCTGCAACAAGAATACTCCCTCCGGCCTTAATCTCTGCTCCGGGATTCAGATGCCCCCAGACAAGCACATCTCCGTCTGCCTCGATGCTCTGTCCTGAACGCATGGACGTGTAGACTACTTTCAGGCCCGCAATATGTCTTCTCTCAGCAACGCTCTCTGTCATTACCTGCTCAGGCTCGGGAGTATGAGGTGATTCTGATTCTTGTTCCGGCTCGGTTACGCTAAGTCCTGCAGCCGCAAACAGCTTTATGCTCTCGGGATTCACTGACAGCCAGGCAAGTATCTTTATGCCCTTCTCCCACACTATGCTGTTAATCATGTGCAGAATTAATCTGCGCGAACATTCCCTGCCTCCGAAGTCAAACGATACTCCTTCACCTTCGGGCAGCTTGTAGACATTAGGCGGTATACCTGCTAACTGTTTCAGGAGTTCATCCTCAGTGAGCGTTTCCGGCACAATAAACTTGAGGCCGTAATAAGTGCGTTCCGGCTTAATCTGAGCACCCGGCCTTCTCAATTTACGCAAAGGATTATTCAGTATGTTCATCGTTAATCATCATGTCGAAAAATTTTTGTGTGTGCTAATTTTCTCAGTGAGTGAGCAAATAAGCAAGCATTTCACCTACCATAGGTGCAGCTACTGAGCTTCCGTGCTTTCCGTTTTCAACAACAGCTACTGCTACGTACTTGGGATTGTCAGCAGGAGCGTACCCTGCAAAGAGTGCGTGATCGTCCCCGTGAGAGTTCTGGGCTGTGCCTGTCTTCCCCGCAATGCTCACTCCGAAGCGTCCGGCCCGTGAACCCGTCCCTATGCTCACGACGCGCTCGAGTCCCTGCTGAACGATGGCTAACTTCTTGGGAGTTACGGGTAATTTCTTGGGAGTCTTGTAGCCCTTCTTGTTGAGGTGAGGAGTAACGAGGCTGCCGTTGTTCGCGATTGCTGCGTAGAGACGTGCTATCTGAATCGGTGTCATTAACATATATCCCTGACCTATCGAGTAATTAACTGTGTCTCCGCTCGCCCACTGGCTCTTGAAGCGTCTCATCTTCCAGTCAGGCCCGGCCATGTTCCCGGAACTTTCGCCCGGAAGGTCTATTCCTGTGAGCTGGCCAAGCCCGAGAATAGTTCCCCACTTTACGAGCCTGTCTATGCCTGTGCGCAATCCCGTCTGGTAGAAGAATACATCACATGAATGCTGCAACGCTCCCATGACATTAAGCGATCCGTGCCCTGAATGTTTCCAGCACTTGAAGAGGTGCGATCCCATTCTCAGGCCTCCTCTGCAGGCTATCATCGTTGAAGGCGTGATGCAGTCCTCCTCAAGAGCAGCTATAGACATGAACGCCTTGAACGTGCTCGCCGGAGGGTAGACTCCAGCAATAGCTCTGTCAAGCATCGGCCTGTTCGGGTCAAACACTATGTCGCGCCACTCTCTCGCGGACACTCCCCACGCAATAGGGTTGTTGTCGTAAACGGGGCTTGAGGCAAGCGCGAGGACTTCTCCGGTGTGAACATCCATCGCGACGATTGCGCCCTTCCAGTTGCTCAAAAGCTCAACGGCTAATTTCTGTGCTCCCATGTCCAGCGTGAGGTGCAAGTCTTCTCCCTTGACGGCAGGGTTAGCGTCAAGCGTGCGGATCTTCCGTCCCCGAGCATCTACCTCGAGGGCTTCCTGTCCGGGCGAGCCTCTCAGAATCTCCTCGTAGCTTCTCTCTATGCCTGTCTTGCCTATCAAGTCTCCTCCTGCATAGCCGTCCTCTGTGCGTGCCTTGAGTTCCTCCTCTGATATTTCGCTGACGTAGCCAAGAACGTTAGCTACTGTGCTTCCTGCGGGATAAGTCCTGCGCCATACGCTCATGGGGAAAAGCTCTCTCGGGAAGTCGTAATCCGCGACGAGTTCGGCCATCTGAGTCATGGTCAAGTTAGGGACTATGCGCATGACTCTGTAGGGAGCAGAACGCTGCTGCTTGATGGTCTTCTCGAGGTCGGGAATGTTGATTGGGATTCCATGACGCATGAGTATCTTGCTGAGTCTGTCGAGCTTTGCGGGAGTGTTGAGGTCAAGAGGATAGCCCATGATGCAGAACGAAGTATCATTTACTGCAAGAGGTACGCCGTTGCGGTCAAAGATTTCGCCTCTCGGTGCAGCGGAGCGTATTAATCTCAGCCTGTTATTGTGGGCTAACCTGATGTATTTATCGCCCTGATATATCTGGCACATGTACAGCCCGAACATGAGAAATGCGAAAGATAACCCCATGCCGTACAAGAATAGCTTTAGTCTGCTGTCTAATATTTCCATCTATGATTAATGCTCCTGAAGTGTATTGATTATAACTTGCTAAATGTGCTGATATTACACTTTATTGTTCCTGACATGATGAAGGTATATGTACATGCAGAAGAGTATCGCCGGAAGTGAATATATCTGCTGCATGAGGAAGAAGTTCCAGCCCGCCGAGCCGCCGAGTATCAGGACAGGAAGAAGCGGAGGCAGCATCTGCGAGACCTCCATTAATGCAAAGACTATCAGGCTGGTACCTGAAGCCCCGCGCGACGAAGGAGGAATCGCTCCCCACACCTGAATCACGATCATCACGACGATAACATAACCCAGAGTGAAGAATCCCGGAATGCCGACCCACCGCAAGTCCCACAAGATACCTGCTGCAAATGCTGACCAGATAGCCCACAGCGAGTCTTCTGATTCTGTGCCGTCATCAACCAGAAGCCTGTAGACTAAGCCGAGCATAAACACTCCGGGAATCTGCATACCTCCACCTGTAAAGACGGTAAGCAAGTCCTGTATCAGCCACAATATTATTAACAACATGCTGTGCACCTCATCAAAAGCTCACTGTGTAGAAGCCCGACATGTCCGCTCCCGGCTCGAGCCTGTACGTCGTGCAGCCGTCAGACTCCTGAATAGCCCACAGCGAGTCTTCGGATTCTGTGCCGTCATCAACCAGAAGCCTGTAGACTAAGCCGAGCATAAACACTCCGGGAATCTGCATACCTCCCCCAGTAAAGACAGTAAGCAAGTCCTGTATCAGCCACAATATTATTAACAACATGATGCGCACCTCATCAAAAGCTCACTGTGTAGAAGCCCGACATGTCCGCTCCCGGCTCGAGCCTGTACGTCGTGTATCCGTCCGACTCCTGAAGGAACGCTCCCGTAATCTTCCCGATAGGCAGTCCAGGAGGCAATTGCTCGCTGATCATTGCTGTACTGACCATCATTCCCGGCCTTACGCTCCGCCCTGCAGGAATGTACTTCAGAAGCACTAACCCCGTGCCGTCTCCGACAACTACTCCGAGTTCCCGTGTCTCCTCAATCACTGCAGGAATCATGAAGCCCGACGAGGTTATCAGTTCCGCCCACGAACTCATCATAGCTACAGTACTCACGCGTCCTACAAGATAGCCGTTGCTGAAAATTGGCTGGCCTATAGACATGCCGTCCTGAGTCCCTCTGTCAATGCGTATCTCGCTCCACCACGACATAGGCGCGCGCAGAGTTACGCGTGCTGTTCTGACTTCACGGTCTCCTGATGCGTTCTCGTAGACTTTCTCGCCCGAGAGTCTGGCCAAGTCGAGCCGTAATTTTGCGTTCTCGCTTCTGAGGCGTGCAACTTCTTCATTGAGGCGTTCCCTGTCCTGAGAGCGTCCCTTCCAGCCGAGATATACCTCTCTCAAGACAACAGCGGGGTATTCCGGGATGAACAATATGCTTCCCCAGAAGTCTACGATGTTCTTGATGACACCAAGCCCCGAACTTATCCCTAACAGGAAGAGGCCAAGAATTAACGCTGTGAGGCCGTGAACCCATTCGCGTGCAGTGCTGCGGGTGTTGTCCATTAACGAGAACCGCGCTCAACGGACATCAGGACTCTGCGCATAGCGTCTAGGTTGTCTAGAATCTTTCCCACGCCCAGAGCAACAGAGTAGAGGGGATTTTCTGCGACGATTACGGGAGTGTTGATTGCCCGTGAGAGTCTCTCGGCGAGTCCGCGCATGAGTGCCACGCCTCCGGTGAGGATTATTCCTCTGTCAACTACGTCCTTTGCGAGTTCGGGGGGCATCTTCTCGAGTGCGACCTTCACCATGTCCTCAATGCCTGTGAATATCGGCTCCATTGCTTCACGGACTTCTACAGATGACACTGTGTCGCTCTTTGGGAGTCCTCCTGACAGGTCGCGGCCCTTTACGGGCATCTCTAACTCCGTATCGAGCGGGAGAGCAGATCCGATCTTGTTCTTGACTTCTTCCGCAGTAGTCTCGCCGATTAACAGCGCATAACGTGAACGCACCATAGCGATAATTGCGTTATCCATAGTCTTGCCGGCATTGCGCAGCGAACTAGTTACGACTATTCCGCCCAGAGATATTACGCTGACTTCAGAAGTTCCCCCTCCGATGTCTATAACCATGCAGCCGTTAGGCTTGTCGATGGGAAGGCCAACGCCCAGAGCTGCAGAGATAGGCTCTTCCACAACATAGGCCTCGCTCGCTCCTGCTCCGAGCGTTGCGTCAATAACTGCCTTGCGTTCGACCTCTGTAACTTCTGCGGGAATGGAGATTACGACTCTGGGATGAACCATGAAGGCACTGTTTGAGCTTACACGCTTTATGCAGTACTTGATGAGTTCCTGAGTCATGTCGAAGTTCGCGATTACTCCTCCGTCGAGAGGCCATATTGCGTCGATGCCTGCGGGAGTCTTTCCCGACATGTTCTTTGCGTCAGTGCCCACAGCGATAACCTCAAAGCCTGTGCCTCTGGGCAGTTTCTTCACCGCGACTGCAGAAGGCTCACTGAAAACGATACCTTTATCCTTGACGTAGACGACGATATTAGACGAGCCTAAATCGATGCCGACATCCATACCTAAGATTCCTGAAAATGACTTGAACATTATGCTATGCCTCTCTTGGCCAGTAAGGATTCATTTCGCGCTCGCTGGCAATGCTGGTGTCCGGGCCGTGTCCGGGCAGGACGTGAAGGCTGTCATGAAGTGTGTCGAGTCTCCGGAGTGAGGACTCGAGCTTGAACCAGTCTCCGCCCGCGAGGTCAGTACGCCCGACGCTCTGGGCAAAGAGTGTGTCTCCAGAGAGAAGGACGGAGTGATTCTGCGAGTCAGTAACCATGTAGCAGACGCTTCCGGGAGTGTGGCCGGGAGTCTCCATGACGACGATGCTGTAGCCTGGAAAGTCTATTATTTTGCTCTCCCACACTTCTTTGAAGTCAGACACGCCTTCGCAGTGCACGCCGAACAATGCCTGAAGGTCTGTTGACGGATGGCGGAGCATGTCAGCATCATTGCGTCCGATGTAGATGTTATCGCCGACGAACGGGACAAGTTCAGGGACTCCGGCGATGTGGTCAATGTGGCCGTGGGTGAGGAGAATCATTGTGAGCTTGAGATCCTGAGAGTCGATGAAGGCTCTGACCTCTTTAGTGTCTCCGCCGGGGTCAACACAGAATGCTTGTTTAGTGTCGTCATCCCAGAATACATAGCAGTTCGTCCACAGTGCGCCGACTGGGAAATATTTATAGTTCATGCAAAAATTTATCCTTCCTGATTCTGATTCTGTTTCGCTGGAGATTCTATTATAAACGTTAGCGGGCCGTCATTGATAATCTCGACCTCCATATCAGCACCGAACTTCCCGCAGGCTACTTTCTTAAAGCCTAGACTCTGCACCTTCTTCACGAAGTAGTCATAGATTCTCTCTGCGTGTTCAGGCTTCGCAGCATCAGAGAATCCCGGCCTCCTGCCCTTGTACGACGCATAGAGCGAGAACTGCGACACTAACAGAACTTCTCCGTCTATATCACGCAATGACAGATTGGTTTTCCCCTCAGAATCAGAGAATATCCGCAAGCCCGACATCTTGTCCGCGAGCCAGTCAGCATCTTTCTCTGTGTCGCCGTGAGTTACGCCGATCAGCACACACATTCCCTGCCCTATCTCGTGTTTATCTCTGCCCTCTATAGTTACAGCAGACCTCTTCACTCTCTGAATTACTAACCTCATAATTTACCCCCTTGTTACCTCAATAATTCCGCGCACCTCATTGAGCCTTGCCATTGATGCGTACAGGTGCTCGAGATTCCGGACACGCAGCTCTATCTTCATGCGCATTAAGCTGTTCCCGACCATTGAGGCCTTGATGCCCATAATGCCCGCTCCCTCGAGTCCGAGTGCCCTCGTCGCATCAGCAAGCAGCTCTTCTCTGTCAACGCCCTCTGCCTTCAGGCGAGCAGTGTAGAGTCTCCCCCTCCTGTTCGGGTTGCCCTCGTCGTCGTTATGCACCGCCCACTCGACACTAACGCTCCGGTCATGCTTCCCGCTCTGAATGCTCCGGCAGTCTGCACGGTGAATCGTTATGCCTCTCTTCTCCGACGAATACCCCACAATGTCATCACCGGGTACAGGAGTGCAGCATCCCGCGAGAGTTACGCTGACTCCTCCTTCGCCCTCGACGAGAATATCGCTCTTGCCGTCCCTCCTGTGAGTCGTCGGCTCTGCAACCACCTCAACAGGAGCAGCCTTCACCTCTTGGGAAGTGTTGTGCTGAAGGTACGCGAGCGAGAGTCTCTGTGCTGCTTCACCGACACCAGCCGAGCCGTTCCCTACAGCTAATAATTGCTCGTCAATGTTGCTGAAGTCCTCACGCTTTACGTCATTGAGACCGCGCCTCTTGAACTCACGCTCAATGAGTTTCCAGCCCCGCTCTATCTTCTCTTCACGGTCAGCCTTCTCTGCCTGCTTGAAGTAGCTGCGGATCTTTGCCCTAGTCTTTGCGCTGCTCACAATTTTGAGCCAGTCCTTAGATGGTGAGCTGTTAGGCGACGTGAGAATCTTGACCATGTCTCCGCTGTGAAGCTGTGTGTTGAGAGGGACAATCCGGCCGTTGACCATTGCGCCGGCGCAGTGATTGCCGACTTCCGTGTGGACGGCGTAAGCGAAATCTAGAGTCGTCGAGCCGTTCGGGAGGATCATGGGCTTACCGTCAGGCGTGAAGACGTAAAGCTCGCTCGTCAGCAATATATCGTTCTTGAGCACGTCCATGAACTCCTGAGAGTCTCCGTCCTGCCCTGCCTCGAGTGCCTGACGTACCCACATCAATTTTGCGTCGAGTCCCTTAATTGCGCGCTTAGTGCCTCCGGACTTGTAGACCCAGTGAGCGGCAATTCCGTACTCCGCAAAGTGATTCATCTCGTAGGTACGTATCTGCACCTCCAAAGGCACGCCGAACGCCATTACTGTAGTGTGCAATGACTGATACATGTTGCTCTTGGGAGTGGCGATGTAGTCGTCGAACTGTCCGGGAATCGGCACCCACAGCGCGTGGACAATCCCCAAAACTGAGTAGCAGGTAGTTACGTCGGAGACAAGAATCCTGACAGCAAGAATGTCGTAGAGTTCCTCAAAGGAGAGCTTCTTTCTCTGCATCTTCTCGTAAATGCTGTAGTAGTGCTTGGAGCGGCCCTTGATTCTGCAGGGGATATTTTCCTTCTGGAGTCTGTCCTCAAGGATAGTGATTGCCTTGCTGATGACTTCCTCCATCTTTGGCATTTTCTGACTCACGCGAAACACTATCTCTTCATACACGTCGGGCTGCAGGTACTTGAACGACAAATCCTCGAGTTCGCGCTTTAGCTGATATATCCCGAGCTTGTGTGCGAGAGGAGCGTAAATCTCCATAGTTTCGAGAGCTATTCTCGCCTGTTTGTCGGGACGCATTACGTCAAGAGTCCTCATGTTGTGGAGACGGTCAGCTAACTTGATGAGGACGACGCGTATATCACGAGCCATGACAATAAACATCTTCCTCAAGTTTTCGCCCTTGATGTCGTCTCGGGACATGAAGGCTTTTACGTCATTGCGGGCAAGTTTCGTTACGCCGTCAACGAGAGTCTCGACGTTTTCGCCGAACTTCCCGCGCATCTCCTCAGGAGTTACCGGAGTATCCTCCAGAACGTCATGAAGCAGCGCAGCCTGAAGAGTCGCGATGTCGAGCCTCATACCCGCAAGAATCAGGGCAGCACTCAGAGTGTGGATGATGTATGGGTCTCCGGACTTCCTGAGCTGGTCTTTGTGAGCCTCCGCAGCAAACACGAACGCCTCGCCCAGCTGCCGGAGCTGCTCGGGAGTCAGTGAGAGCATTGCCCGGCCCCATAAGTCCTGCCACACTGAACGCACGCACTCCTGGCGGCACTGCTCGGGTATGCGCGCGTAATACTCATCACGGAGAGCGTACATCTCTGTGAGGTAGTTAGACGACTCGTCAATAGACGGTACGCTGTCAAGGATGGACGAAAAAGTTTCTTGTCCTGAAGCTATGGTGCTGATTTCGTCCGGCACATTAAACACCTCCTGTTACTGCACAGTCTAGAATAAACTGTAACTGCTCTACATTCCTCCAATAATCTAATCTAGGGTGATATATCCAGCCCTGTACTCCTTTGCCCATCAGTTCAGCTATCTCGCGCGGTGCTGTGTTGAAGGCTAATAACCTCTTGTCGTTCACGAGAATATAGCTGTGCTTGCCTTCCTTGCCTAAAGGATTAATGCCTCCTGAATTGCTGTCAGTGTAGAACTTCGGAGAAGGATTGTCATTACCAAACGGGCCTAGAGATGATACAGCCTTCCAGTCATCAATTGATATGTCAGACGGAGAAATATTGATGACGGGAGTAACATTTTCTGCCTTGATGACCAGTCCCGAGAGCATACGTTCAAGAGCTTGATTAACCTCCGGCCAGTTCTCGTTGAGCACAGAGAAGCCCGCTGCGTATTTGTGTCCTCCCCATGCGTCGAGCTTGTCGGCAACCTCGCGCAGTATCCCTACTGCGTCTCCTCCTTCAGGGACTCTCAGCGTCCCGCGCACTACCTGAACTCCTACAGGTGCGGCCAAAACTATAGGCCTGTTGTACTGTGCGCATATCCTGCTCGCGACTCCGCTTAATACTCCTATAGGCCAATCTTCATGGTAAAGCACTTTGCTTGTGATGCTGCCTGACAAGATGCCGTTATCGATCTCGTGAGCAATATTTTCTGTGAGTACCTGGCGTTTCTTGTTGATGCGCATTAGTTCTCCGACGCATGAGTGAATAGCCTCGTTGCTGCCGTTGCCTAAGAGTGCCCGGACTCCGGGGTCTGCAGTAGCGATTCTTCCCGGAGCGTTGAGGCAGGGGATCACGCGCATAGAGAGGTGCTCTTCTGTGAGCTGGGATTTGTTGATGCTTAACTGCTCAAAGAGTGCTGCGAGTCCTCGTCTGGGGTTATTGCGCATCTGGTTCATTCCGTAGCGCACAAGTGAACGGTTGAGGTTGTGGAGGGGCATACAGTCAGCTATGGTAGCGATGGCGGGAAGGTCTACTTCATACTGCAGGAAGCGTTTAGGGACGATGTTTTCCTTCCAAGCCCAGCACCAAAGGACAGCAGTAGCACAAATCTTCTGATGGTCTCCGGCCTCCATGTTTATGCAGGGATTCACGATTGTGGGAATGGTTATCGGAGCTGAGAGCGAATGATGGTCGAACACGAAAATATTGATGCCCTGTCGTCTCAACTCCTCGAGCATTTCGGAGTCGTTAGTTCCGCAGTCCACAACAATTAACGTGTTGCAGCCCCAGCCGGGAATCTTGGCCAGAATCTCAGCGTTGAGTCCGTAGCCGTGAATGTCTCTTCTCGGGATGAAGTACCTGACTTGCGCGGCCTTGTTGCGGAAAATCTCCATCGCGAGGACGGTCGAGCTTATGCCGTCGGTGTCGTAATCTCCGTAAACTAACACGTTGCCGAATGAGCTTTTGGACTCCCAGAGAGCTTTTGCTTCCTTGCTGGCCGTGCCTAAGTCAAGACTCTCTATCTGCTGCGTGAAGTCCGGGTGAATCCATTCGCGTAACGAGTCGATGTCCTGAGTCCCCTTGAGCATTTCTAGAACGCCTGCAGCAAGCGGAGGACATGACAATTCACGGGCTAGCTGCTTGGTGTAGTCGCTTGAACGGTAAATCTTGAGGTCGGAAGCTGGACATGTCGGTATCATGATGATCTTTTCCCCCTTCGCCGCAAGAAATACCCCTGCAGTATCTCCAGACACTCATTCTCCATCACACCGGCTCTGACTTCGCACACATGATTCAGCCGCGAGTCACTCAGAATGTTATAGAGAGTTCCTCCTGCTCCTGAACGGTAATTTTTCGCACCGTACACTACACGGGAGACTCTCGCGTTCACGCAGGCTCCTGCACACATTGGGCAAGGCTCGAGCGTTACATAGAGAGTGCATCCGGCCAAGTTCCAGTGCCCGAGCTTCTGAGCACCTCTGCGAATCGCGTTCATCTCTGCGTGTTCCGTAGGGTCTAAGGACTTCATGTCGCTTCCTGAAGCAAGAACAGCATCACCCTTCACGAGAACTGCTCCTACAGGGACATCACCTCTCGATAATGCGTTTTCTGCCTCAGTCAAGGCGCATTGCATGTAATAATCATCTTGTGGTGTCATAAAGTGTAAATCATCTCCAAATTTCTGCTGAATGTAAGTTTGCCCGTTATTATACACGCTGAAAAAATTTATCCTGCTTGTGTGCTATCATACAGTGCAAAATTTTTGAAGGGAGAAATTACCTCAATGGCATATTATTTTAGCGAACCCTCACACACTTTCTCTGAGTATCTGCTCATTCCGACTTACTCGTCAGCGGAGTGCGTGCCGTCAAATGTCTCACTTCGGACTCCCTTGTGCAAGTTCAGGAAGGGAGAAGAAGCCCCGTTATCGATAAACATTCCATTAACAAGTGCGTGTATGCAGTCCGTCTCCAATGACTCAATGGCTATAGCTCTTGCGCGTGAAGGCGGAATATCATTCATCTACTGCTCACAGCCAATCGAGAAACAGGCCGAGATGGTCGCCAAAGTCAAACGCTACAAGGCCGGGTTTGTCGCCAACGATTCGGCAATCAGCCCCGAGCAGACTCTCGCCGACGTGCTCGCCCTCAAGGAACAGACCGGCCACACCACAGTAGCAGTAACTCACGACGGAAGCCTCACCGGAAAACTGCTCGGCATCATCACGAGCCGGGATTACAGAGTTACCCGCACGCCCATAGACGCAAAGGTCAGGGACTTCATGACTCCGATCGACAAGGTAATTTCTGCACATGACGGACTCAGCCTCAGTGATGCAAATGATCTTCTCTGGGAGCACAAGCTAAATGCTCTGCCCGTCATTGACTCTGATGGACATATGGTCGCGTTCGTGTTCAGGAAAGATTACGACATGCACAAGGAGAACCCGTTAGAGCTTCTCGACTCGCAGAAACGTTACATGACGGGAGCGGGCATAAACACTCGCGATTACGAGCAGCGAGTCCCCGCACTTGTAGATGCTGGAGCTGATGTGCTGTGCATAGACAGTTCCGAAGGATTCACCGAGTGGCAGAGAAGGACTCTTCAGTGGATACGTGCGAACTATGGCGACCGAGTAAAAGTCGGCGGAGGAAATGTAGTAGATGCAGAAGGCTTCCGTTTCTTGGCCGACGCTGGAGCGGACTTTGTGAAGATAGGTATCGGAGGAGGCTCAATCTGCATAACGCGTGAGGCTAAAGGCATAGGCAGAGGTCAGGCAACATCAGTAATCGAGGTCGCAAAGGCCCGCGATGAATACTTTGCTGAAACAGGAATCTATGTGCCGATATGTTCGGACGGCGGAATCGTCATGGACTATCACGTTACGCTGGCTCTCGCTATGGGGGCGGATTTCTGTATGCTCGGAAGGTACTTTGCACGCTTCGACGAGAGTCCGACTAACCGGGTGATGGTGAACGGAAATTACGTGAAGGAGTACTGGGGCGAGGGCAGCTCGAGAGCACGGAACTGGCAGCGTTACGACTCTGGGGATTCGTCTCAGGTGAAGCTGTCGTTTGAGGAGGGAGTCGACAGCTACGTACCTTACGCGGGAAGTCTGCGGGACAACGTGAGCGAGACATTGAGCAAGATAAAGTCAACGTTCTGCAACTGCGGAGCACTGACCTTAGCCGAGATGAGGGAGAAGGCAAAATTGACTCTGGTCTCACCTGTAACACTTATGGAGGGCGGAGCGCATGACGTGATGCTTAAGGAGGCAGTCCGCCGGAGCAAGTGAACACAAAATATCCCCTGTCAACAATAAAGCTGGCAGGGGCAGCAATTATTAAGGAGGACGAAAATATGATTGAATGCGATGAAGTGGGCGACGGATATTATTTCTCTTACAAGAGCAAGCCAAACGGTTACGGAGGCTATCATCCTGTGAGCATGTTTCTTAATCATGACGGCTTGAGGTTTCGCAAGAGAATCACTAACTGGTGGGGTTATTTCTCAAATTTTCCCGGCGTAATTACCGGAAGCTGGGTCAATGACCTTGTGCATCCCTTCCGTAAAAAGATGGACTTTACTTACAGCTTCAATCCATTTAAAGACGGCCTCCTGCAATTTTTCTGGATGGTTCAGCCTGACGGAAGATATTATGCTGACGATGACGGCTTCGGGATGGAACACGATGCAGAAATAATCCTCATGTCATACATGGACACAAACGGGTACTTTGTCAGACCGTTTGAGCATGTCTGATTTTCCCTCAGCAAAAACGGCAGATCCCGCATTAACACGAGACCTGCCGCAGCAAATTACCTTCTGTTATTCCTCATCCATACCATCAACGTAGAACTCGCCGAACAGTGCCTGCAGTGAAGGCATGTCCTCCATGATCGGACGGGCTACCCACGTCGTGTTCATGTAGTGCTTGAGGGTGATGTTCTCGCTCACGATGTTGCCGCCCCAAGTTCCGCAGCCCATTGAGTTGGTCGGAGGCATTCCGTTAGTTGCGCTTCCTGCGTTGCCTCTGTTGTTCGGCTGGCGAATCATGCAGCGTGAAACCGGTGCACACATTCCCAGACGATGGATGTGGTCGTCGTCGAACGAATACAGTCCGCAGGAGTGGCCTTTTCCGCCGGCCTTGTCGAAGATTTCCTGCATGATGTCGAGCGCAGTCTGGAACTCTCCGCCGTACTTGAAGAGGGTGAGGAGGGTTGTGAGCTTCTCAGTGCTGAAGAAATGCTCTTTGCCGATGCACTTCTTGATGTCCTCTGCTGTGCGGATCGTGAAGCCTTCCTTCTGGCCGTTGTTCGGTACTGCGATGAACTTATACTCCGGCCCGATCTCGAAACCTGCTGCCTTTGCGATTGCCTGAGGGGAGATTGCGACTGTGTCAGGCAGTCTGTGGCCTGTCTCGTCCCACATTACCTTCTTGATGGCCTCTGCCTGCTCCCACGTCGGGATGTACGCGCCTTCCTTCTTGAGGCCCTCTACGAAGTTGTCGTATACGTCCTCATGAACGATGAGGTTGCCGTCGCATGAACAGCCTGATCCGAAGTCTGAGCACTTGGAGATGCGGGTGTTGGTTGCTGCCTCGTATGCGCGCTCTTTGGTGTTGGCGGTGTTGTCGACGATGACGGTCGAGTTTCCTGCGCCTGAACCGTATGCGGGAACGCCTGACGAGTAAGCTGAACGAACCATCGGACGGCCTCCGGTTGCGATGACGAGGTCGACCATCTTCATCAGTTCCTGAGTAAGGGTGATGCTCGGCTCGGCGATTACCTGAATGATGTCTGCCGGTGCACCTTCACGCTCGAGAACGTCGCGGATGATGTTTACGGTCTTGCATGTCGTCTTCTTCGCTCTGGGATGCGGTGAGCAGATGAGTACGTCGCGTGCCTTCACAGCGTAGATTGCCTGTCCTGCAGGAGTTACGCAGGGGTTCGTTGTGGGAACGAGGGTTGCGATAACGCCTACGGGCTTTGCGTACTTCACGAGTCCCTTCTCAGGGATGGTCTCGATGATGCCGACGCTCTTCTGTCTGAGGCAGTCGCGGAGAATCAGCTTCAGCTTGTTTCTCTTGTTGCGCTTGGTTACCTTGTCGCCGAGTCTGGTCTCGTCAACTGCTTCGTCGCAGATAGGCCCCCAAACCTTCAGCGGGTAGAGTGCTGCGCAGATTGCACGGCAAAGGTGGTCTACTCTCTCCTGGTCATACGTCGCGATAACTTCTGCTGCGGCTCTGGCCTTCTTCACCATCTCTTCGAGCATGGCGATTTCTTCGGGTGTTACTTCATGATGTGCCATATGTACTATTTCTCCTTATTGTTGATATTACCCCTCTAAATCTCCCCTTCACAGGGGCGACTTCCTGTGTTGCTCCTCCCATGATAAGGGGAGGCCGGGAGGGGTTGGTTACTACTTCGTTATGTGTGATTTTGCGTGGCTGGGCGGAATATACTTGCCGTCAGCGTCCTTCTTCACAAGTTTACCTTCCTTGACAAGTTCGCCAGGAGTGTAAATGTCGTTGATGTTCCAGCAGCCGGGTGTAGGTACAGGGATGTTCTCCATGATTGCGTCAATCAGGAACGGCCTGCCTGCCTTGTTGGCCTCTACTGCTTTCTTCATTGCGGGTGCGAACTCCTCAGCCTTCGTGATGCGGATTGCCTCAACACCGTAGCCCTCTGCAACCTTTGCCCAGTTCGGCGAGTATGCTTCACCGTCGGGCGTGTGGAACTTCGTACCAAACTGCGTGTGATAGTTGGCGTTCTCGAGTCCTGCGATCGTTCCGAAAGCGTAGTTGTTCATGACTACCCACGTGCACGCGATGCCTTCCTCAACTGCTGTAGCCATGCATGTCGGGTTGACACCAAATCCGCCGTCGCCGATGAGGGCAATGCATATCTTATCGGGTGCTGCCTTCTTGCCGCCGAGAACTGCCGATGCTCCGAAGCCCATTGTCGCGAGTCCTGATGAGTGATGAACTGTTCCGGGAATCGTGATGGTGAACTGCTGGGCTACACCGTTCTTGTTCCAGCCTACGTCTGTGAAGATGAGTGCGTCTTCAGGGATTGCGTCCTTAACGTCCTTGAGGATTCTCTGCGGAGTCATCGGGAAGCGTAAATCCTCAGTGATGGCCTTCACGGATTCCTTGAACTCAGCCTTTGCCTTAGCGATGCCTTCACGGAGTCCGGGCCTCTTGATGCCTTCGGGCTTGATGGCCTTTGCTGCCTCGAGAATCTGAGCGAGTGCGAGCTTGAGGTCTGCTACTGCACCGATCTCTACGGGGTAGTTCCTGCCGATCTCTGTCGGGTCGATGTCGATCTGAAGGAACTTCGTTACTGACGGGTCAAACGTTACGCCCTGATACCAGCTCGATGAATCTGCCTCCGCGAATCTCGTGCCGAGTGCGAGGATGATGTCAGCGTTGAGGGTGAATGCGTGGGTGTGTGCGAGTCCCCAGAATCCAGTCTGTCCGACCATGAGAGGGTGAAGGTCGCTCACGCAGCCCTGTCCCATGAGCGTGCGGGAAATCGGGATGTCGAGGAACTCAGCGAGTGCGGCGAGTTCGGCTGATGCCTGAGCTAACAGAATGCCTCCGCCTGCATGGATAACAGGAGCTTTTGCGTCGATGAGTTTCTGAGCGATTGCCTTAGCACATGCAGGATCAAGGGCGGGTTTCACTGTTACGTGGCTGTCCTTGTAGGTGCGTGCAAAGAGGTCTTCCTCAATTTCGCGGCTCCAGATGTCCATCGGCATATCGATTAACACAGGGCCGGGTCTTCCTGACTCTGCAAGACGGAATGCCTTATCCAGAATGTCAGGGAGTGCTTCTGCGTCGTCGACTCTCCAGCAGCGTTTGCAGACAGGCTCGAGCATACGGTACTGTGTTGCGTCGCCGTGCATGTTGACTTCCTGATGAGGGTGCTTGCCGTAGTAGTAGCTCGGAACGTCTCCGGCGAACACGACCATCGGGATCGAGTCGAAGGCGGCGTTGGCTACACCGGTGAGGACGTTGGTGATGCCGGGGCCTAAGTGGCACATGACGACCGAGGCCTTGTGTGTAACGCGAGCGTAACCGTCAGCGGCTGTTGAGGCGACGGCTTCGTGGCGGTTGGAGATGTAGCGGAGTTTGCCGCCCTTTTCGAGGTTGCGGTTGATAGCGTCGAGCATACCGATTACTGTGTGTCCGCAAAGGCCGAAGATGTACTCAACCTTTCTGCGTTCAAGGTAATCGACGATGAGATCAGCTACAAGTTTCTTGCTCATGCGTGAAAAAACCTCCTCTGAGAATATTTATAGTGTTAGTGAAATTTATTTTACTGGAATATGTGCATAGGATAGTAGAAATTATTTCACTCGTCAATTGCAGATATACTTACGCGGAAAAATGAAATGCAATTAATTTTTTGGACGCTGTGATACAATGACGCAAAATTTACAGAAAGGAATGTTGACAGTGATTCACAACTCGGCTACAATCCTGCAGAGCACAGAGCACAGAGCACAGAGCAC
>JAFSUD010000021.1 GCA_017445405.1 Synergistaceae bacterium | reverse complement strand
ACGATTGCCTGACGCTTCGCAAGCTGCCCTACGAGTCTTTCTCCGTCCTTCGTGAACGCTACAACTGAAGGCGTAGTACGTGCACCCTCGTTGTTCGCAATAATAGTTGTCTGGTCGCCTTCCTGAACGGCGATACATGAATTTGTTGTGCCTAAATCTATACCTACTACTTTTGCCATAATGTTTATGTCTCCTTCTCTTCTAGAATCTCTCTATCATGTTCTTAGTGATTGAGGCGCAGAGTTTCGCGGTCATTGCCTCAACGTCTTTATAGCTGCTTGCTTCTACGTCTTCCTTTGTGGTGTCGCTGATTACCCGGATAACCGCAAAAGGTATGTGGTTCAAGTAACACACCTGCCCGATTGCTCCGCTCTCCATCTCGATGCTGTCAGGGTTGAACGCAGAGATTATCGCGTCTGCCTGTTCCTTCGTCTGGATGAAGATGTCTCCGGCGCAAGCTCTGCCCTCGATGACTTTGCGGTCATGAGCGACTTCACGTGCTGCCTTCAGTGCTCTTTCCCGAAGGAACGCATCACACTCGAACGCATATTTTCCCGTGTAGGGAACTTCTCCCTTCTGGAAACCGAGTATAGTAACGTCAAAGTCATGCTGCACTGCATCAACTGCCACGACAATATCACCGACATTCAGGCTTTTGTTGAGCCCGCCAGCTACTCCAGTGTTCACGATGTGAGTCACGCCGAAAAGGTCAATCAATATCTGGGCACATATCCCGGAGTTGACTTTACCCATTCCGCATTTGGCGATAACTACGTCAGTGCTGCCGAGCTTTCCCTCGCAGAACTCCATATCTGCACGCGTTACCCTTCGTGAAATCTGTGCTGACTCCTTGAGCAGATTGACTTCAACGTCCATTGCTCCGATTATTCCGATCTTCATGCTTGTGCCTTCCCTACGATTACCTGTGCGGGACGTAATACCCTGTCCTTCGTCCTGTAGCCCTTGAGCCGCTCGGTTATGACCTTGCCGTCAAGCTCCGGGTCTTCTACCGGCTGAGTACCTGCCGCGTCGTGGAGTGCAGGGTCAAACTTCTCACCCTCCGCCTTGATGATGTTCACTCCAAGCGTCTCAAGCACACCGACAAACTGCCGCTGTACCATCTCAACGCCCTTCACGATGCTTGCGGTGTCCTCAGAACTTGCGGCCTCAAGTGCACGGTCTAGGTTGTCGAGCACCGGGAGCATCTCGGTTATCACGTCGTCTTGAGCGCGTCGACGTATTTCTGTGCGTTCCTTCGTTGTGCGCTGGCGGTAGTTGAAGAAATCTGCGGTTGTCGCTTTGAGCTGCTGCGTGAGACTCGCTATCTGTTCATCCTTCGGGTCAACTTCAGGAGTCTCTGTGTCATTCTCTGGTTGTTCGTCCTGTTTTGTCTCCTCGTCGTTCATGTCAATCACCTCCCGGAATCTTCATCAAGTGCTTCTGCAACGCTCTCAAGTACATTAATGGATCTCTCGTAGTCCATCCTCATCGGACCAATCAGGCCAAGTACTGCCTTCTGTTGTCTTGGCCGGGCAGGGATGAGAATCATTGCGTTATCCTCCATGCCTTCGGTCTCGTTCTCCTCGCCAAGAGTTATTTTGATGTCCCTGCTCTGGCGGCACTTCTCGATCATGTGGGCTAAGGGCTTCTCCTGCTCCAACAGGCTCAACACTGCCTGAAGCCTCGATAACGCCTGAAAGTGCGGAACGTCCAAGAGATGCCGTGCTCCTGAGCTGAAGAACTTATAGTTTTTCTCGGTCAGGAATTTATCCAGCTCACTGATTGCGTCCCGACATGACTCCTGAGCGTCGCTGAGACCTTCCGCTACGTACTTGTAGAGTCCTTCCCGGACTTCGCTCCACGAATGACCACAGGCAAAAGTGCTGATTCTGCTGGAGAGTTCCTCAAGCGTCGATGCGTCAACGTCGTACGGCAATGTGAACTGTGAGTGATGCACTAACCCTCCCTCAAGGACAATCAACGCTAGGACGTTACGGCCTCCCATTAAGATCAAGTCAATGTGCTGTATCTTTGCGTCGTCGAGCGTCGGAACAGCAGCTACAGCCACACAGTTAGTCAGTCTCGCCATGAGGTGAGTAACTTGGTTGAGCAGGTCTTCTATCCCGCTGCGGCTTCCGAGAATCTCGCGGCGTATGCTTGTCTCTTCGCTGGAATGACTCCGTGCACGCGCTGTTACCGAGTCGACGTAGACTCTGTACGCTCTAGGAGTAGGGAGTCTTCCTGATGATGTGTGCGGCTGGTAGAAGTAGCCCATCTCCTCAAGGTCGGCCATTTCGTTGCGGATAGTTGCGGGGCTTAGTCCTCGAATATACTTCTTAACGATTGTGCGCGAACCTGCGGGTTCTCCTGTCTTGATGTACTCATACACGACAGCAAGAATTATGCTTAACTGCCTCTCTGTCATTGTCTCACCTCTTTATGTTGTAGCACTACGTTTTGTTGAGTGCCATTAATTTTTCAAAGCGGCGATAAGATTAGCAAAGCCCATCCGAATTGTCAACACGGCCTGAATGTTATAATGCCCTGCGAAACTTTAGGAAGGTGATTGCGGATGAGCATACCAGTAACGATTTTGACCGTGTCGTTCAACGCAGAAGGGACTATCTCACGGACGATTGAGTCAGTGATGAGACAGACATACAGGGACATAGAATATATAGTGGTTGACGGAGCATCACGCGACAACACGCCAGCAATCGCAGAGTCATTCATCCCTGCTTTCAACGCTCAGGAAGGCCGGAACATGCGCGTAATTTCTGAGCCGGATAAAGGCATGTATGACGCGCTCAACAAAGGAGCACGCCTCGCACATGGGGAGATTGTCGGGCAGATTAACGCTGACGACTGGTACGAACCTGATGCTGTCGAGACTATGGCGGAGCTTTACGAGCGTGAGAGTTACGATCTTGCGTGGGGGAGTCTGAACATGATCGCTCCGTCGGGAAGTTTCGTGAAGCACGCGAAAAGGGGACTGTTCTGGTCTACGGCGCATTGGTGCCACCCTGCAGCGTTCACACGGAGGGAGATTCTGCTAGAGTATCCTTATCCGCTGGAGACTCCTCATGATGATTTTGACCTTGCGACACATTTATATGTAGATGGGAAAAAGTTAATCCCCCTCGATAAAGTCATCAGCAACTTTTCATTTGGGGGGATGAGCACACAGAAGACGATACGTGATGCGAAGAAGCGGCTTGACTGGATCTACGGCATCCACAAGAAATACGGGATGAGCAAGCTCTATTACCTGCAGAGATTAGCCCTTGAGACGGTGAAATACCTGCTCACCCAAAAGAGTTAGTGAATGCCCTTGAGCCTGTACACACCCTTCTTCACCAGCACCGCACTAATAGACTTCAGCCAGCGCAAACGCATCAGCAATTTATACCCTGCCTGAAGAATTATGCTTCTGGTGATGTACCTGCTGAAGTAATACTCTGCTGAACGCTCGGATAAATTAATGTAGTTCATGCCCCTGTCAAGACGCTTGATGGGGGATTCGTTTTTCGGGTTTCTGTGGTCGTGGATGAATGATACTCCGCCAGCTATGCCTAGTTTTTTGCCGATCTTGTGGAGCTTGAAGGCTAATATATTCTCCTCGTCGTACATAAATATATTT
>JAFSUD010000020.1 GCA_017445405.1 Synergistaceae bacterium | reverse complement strand
TTGTGCATAATTTTTCCCTCCTCAAAAATAGTTTGGGAATTATAGCCCTGAACCATACTTCATAAGCAATAAGTATCTTCACGCAGTCTACAGGATGACTGACACCACGTAGTTGAACGCTGCACACAGAAGCACGCTCACCGGTACGGCCAAGAACAGCAGCCTGTTGAACATGCTGACGCGTTCGTCCTCCTTGCCGCATGAGGCCATGATAAGGCTTCCTCCTGAAGAGAACGGCGATATTGCGCTGCTCTGTGCCCCGAGAACCGTGCACGCGAAAAGCGACTCTGCTCCGAGTCCCGTCGAGGCTGCGAGCGCAGGGATGAGCGGGAAGAGTGCAGGAGCAACTACGCCGGTTGTCGAGGAGAAGAAGCTCATGAATGCGGCTACTATGCTGAAGGCTATCGGCACGAAGGCGACCGCGACGTTCGAGCCAATCCACGAGGCGAGCATGTCAATAGTTCCTGCCTTCACTGCGACGGCGATTAACATTCCTGCACCGGCAATCATGATTATTGTGTTCCATGGGATTTTGGCGATAGCTTCCTTCTGAGGGGCTAAGTTCATCAGCAGCGCAATCACCGCAAACACTATACCCACTAGGCCGACATCAATTTTGCTGTTGAGAGTTGCAATAGTCTTGTTGCCGGGCATAATGCTCTTCAGGATAGGGAATGCCAGCAGCACAACCATCATTAGAATCATTAGCGTAAATGTCTGACGCTGTTTCTTGTCGAACGGCTCGGGCTTTGCGAACGTTACGCCTTTTCCGATGTGCCAGTTGCTCGGGAGGCCGAACCTGAACACCGCAATGATTATCACCGAGAAGATGACGGCGAGCGTGAAAATCTTCATCTCCATGCTGAACGTCTCGACTGCCTGAAGGTCTTTGTGAGCCTCGTATGCAGAGTCAGCGAGTCCCCTGAAGATTACGCCGAGATTCGAGGTCGGGAAGTTGCCTCCTGCGAGTGCTCCGCAGTTGATTGCAACTCCTCCGGTGAGCTTGTCCATGTGAGCTTCCTCACAGATTGCTAACGTTATCGGTGTCATGAATGCCATAACGGTGAAGTATGCAGCTCCCATTATCGACAGCAGAAGAGCTACCGCAAAGAGTGCGAAGGGCAGGAGTCCGGGAAACTTTCTGCAGGTGTAGAGCAGTGTGCCGGATAACTTCTCAAGTGTGCCGTTGATTGCTGCGAAGTTGTAGAACAGCGACACAGAGAGAATCACAAACATAGTGTTGACTGGCCAGAAGCCTATGACTTGGCCGGGCTTGAGCCCCATGATGAAGCACCCTATTACATACGCGAACACCATGCAGAAGAGTCCTGTGTTGATGCCTGTCTTGTAGCCGAGAATTATTGCGATTGCTATACACGCTACTATGAGTATGCTTAATGTTGCGCCTGTCATGATTATTCCCCCTCCTTAATGTTGAGCAGACTGTACGGAATCGTCCGCGTCATGTGGCAGATGTGCTCTTCAGGTATTCCGTTGTCGGCCAAGTACTGCATGTACTCAGCGAGCGCGAGTTCCCAGTGCGGGTTCTCAGTCTGTCCGCCGTCAGTGTCGACCATCACGTTTTTGTAGCCTACCTTGCGGATTATCTCGAGGTTGTCGGGAAGGTTGCTCTTGTACTTTCCTCCGCCCATGTTCTGAGCGTAGCACCGCTCGAGGATCACGTCGTAGTCCTTCACGATCTTGACCTGGTCGTCGTGGGACATGCCGACTATCCACCACTCGGGGTGAGTCAGCACTATCTTCTTGACTCCTGCGTTGCGTGCAGCCTCAATGACTACGAAGGCCTCCTCCGGCGAGCAGTGAGCTGTCCCGAGCACGGCGTCATAGTCGCGCACCATCTTGAAGACTTCCTGAAGCGCGGGGACGACCTTCCAGCCGATGACGATATCGACTCCAGAGTCGGGGTCTTTGCCCATCTTGCGGATGTGATTCTTTGCGGACTGAGTCGGAAGCCAGACGACCTTTGCCCCGAGCTTTAGGGCCGTCTCAACTGCTGAGGGGTTGATGCCTCCTACTGCCTTGTTCATGGTAACGGAGCCGTACATAGTGAAGCCGGTGTTGTCCCCGTGAACTCGGCGGACGTACTCGTTCGTGAGGTATGCCCTGTTAGCTGTGAAGCCTTGATGCGACTTGATGACGATTGCGCGAGCTCCGACACGTATTGCTGCCTCTGCAAGCTCGAAATCGTTATAGGCTCTGAGGCGTAAATCCGGGTTGGTGTGGACGTGCATATCGCATACACCTTTGAGTGAGATCATTGCGTTTTATCCTCCTGTTATGTTTTCTGGAATGAGGCTATTATATGCGTAAAGTGTTATCGGCGAAACGGAGAATAATTTATGTCAGCTATCATGATTCACGATTAAGGAGGCTGCATTATGGGAATACGTGAGATGAATTACATCATAGCTATTGCAGAAGAGGGGAGCATCTCTAAAGCAGCAGAGCGGCTATTCATGGCGCAGTCGAGTCTGAGTCAGTACTTGGCCGGACTCGAGCATGAAGTAGGGAGCAGACTCTTTGTGAGGACATCGACGGGAGTCAGGCCTACGGAGTCTGGAAGGCTCATCATCAGCTATGCATACCGTGAGCTGTCAGAGTACCACAGGCTGCGCGATGAGATTCAGGATGTAGAGGCTCTCAAGGGAGGGCGGGTGATTCTTGGGATAAGCACGTTTAGAGGGACATTCCTGCTGCCTCCTGTGCTTGAGAAGTTCGGGAGAGAGTATCCGGGCGTGCATGTTGAGATAGTGGAAGCTAACTCTATGGCACTTGAGAGAATGCTCAAGGCTGGCACTATAGATATTGCGCTGGTGATAATGCCCCCGAAGATTCTGAAGCCTGAAGATGTGAGGTTTCTCATGCGTGATGAGATATGCATTATTGCGGCTAGGACTCACTCTGTCCTGAAATTTGCGAGGCCTTCTCCTGCACACAGCAAGTCCAGAATCCCGAGCTACATAAATCTTGCTGACACGATGGAGTATGAATACCTGCTGAGTGATTACGACACAATACTC
Source organism: Synergistaceae bacterium (assembly GCA_017445405.1). Lineage (GTDB taxonomy): Bacteria > Synergistota > Synergistia > Synergistales > Aminobacteriaceae > JAFUXM01. Next base: position 13,637 of record JAFSUD010000020.1, on the reverse strand, counting down.
GGCAGGGAGAGCCGGAGAATATTCCATGAGCATGACATGATCCCGAAGGTACACAACGAGAAGTTATCTGCGTTTATGGCGGCATCATTGGGAGCTGCAGGTCTGGGCTTGGCGTTCACGTATTATTGTGCAAGAACTGCGTACTCTGATGCGGTGTTCTTGTCGCTTGGAGAGGAAGGGACGATTATTGAGCTTGGGATATGCCTTGCGCCGGGAAGGTATCACTCTAAAGCATCTCTAGCACTTATGGAGACGATGATTAATGTGCTGGGTGATTAGTGTATAATATGCGAAAATCAAACTCAGGAGGAGCAAGAATAATGGCAACATCGAGTATATTTCACAATTTTGTGATTGATGGCGAGGAGAACGTGCGGAGGTTTATTGAGGCATATGAGGCCACATTGGACGCACCGGTAATTCCCACAAGAGTAAGGGAGATAACTGACCCGGAAGAACTCAAGGTCATATTTGCGAAACAGCGTCAGCATTTTGATGCTCGGAAGAGGCTGGAGGCTGAGCAAAATGCCGTATAACGTACATAGTATCAACATACGAAGATATTTCGGGAGTGCTGAGGGAATGGAAGTCCTGCAGAGGCATATAGCAGATTTTTCATGTCCGCGTAACCCCAACATTGAACACTTTCTGAAGAACAGCGCAATCAACTTCACAAAGCAGGATAACTCTGTAACTTATCTTGTGTTCTCTGAAGACGCGTTAGAGCTTTTGGGATATTTTTCTGTAGCTGTCAGGCCGCTTGAAGTTCCTGCGGACAAGGTGAGCAAAACTATCGGAAGACGGCTTGAACGTGCAGGGCGTTTCGACAGGGACGCTAACGTCTATAACGCTGCAGCATATCTTATAGCCCAGCTCGGTAAAAATTACACCAACGGCGCAAATGAGAGGATTTCAGGTGAGGATCTTCTAGGAGCGGCATGGAATAAACTCAGGGAGATTCAGTATCATGCTGCAGGGTCAATAGCTTTTGTTGAGGCTGAAGATGTCCCTGCACTCTTGGACTTCTATACCCGCAATAGCTTTAGAGTCTTCGGTGAGCGTGAAAGCGACGAAGGCAGACTCATTCAGTTAGTCCGTGCAATCAAGCAGTAACGTAAAAGGGGAGTCCTCCAGACTTCAGGTACTCCCCAGAAAGAAAACGCTCTGTCTACTCTCCGCCGTACATCTGCTGGGCAAGCAGACTCCTCCGGTGGAATATATCCTCCTCCATCTCGTCAGTCTGTTCCTCCAGCATGAACTTATCCTCAAAGATTGTACTGCCTACTTCATCAGCTCCCTTGAATGCTCCCTTAAGGAATATCGGCGTGATTATCGTGCACACTATTATCATGATGACTATCGGCCCTAAATAGCTCTCGTCTATCAGGTTCATAGCTACACCTTTTCCCGCAACTATCAAGGCAACCTCGCCTCTGCAGACCATCCCGAGTCCTATCTGGTAGCTCTGACGCTTGCTCAGTCCGCACATCATCGCACCTATTCCGCAGCCTCCCAGCTTCGAGATAACACTAATCACCACCAGCGCAACAGTGAACAGCAGAACTTCAGAAGTCATCTTCGGCAGGACAACTTCAAGCCCTATGTTCGCAAAGAATATCGGTGTCAGAAGCAGATACGCTATCGTGTCAAACTTGCTCGATATATACTGCCCCTTCGGCGACATTGCTATAATCATTCCTGCCGCAAACGCCCCGATTATGTCAGCTATCCCGAATACTACCTCTGCTGCCCACGCCATGAACAGGCAGAACGCAAAACCCATCACAGGATAACGCCGCAGATTCCTCTCTGCCTGCACTCTGTCAGACCAGACCATCGAGCGGTAATACGCTATCCCTGCAATTGCCACGAACAGGAAAAATCCTACTATCTTAACAAGCACCAAGCCTATATTCACTTCGCCCCCAGCAATGCCAGTTATTATGGTGAGGCAGATTAAGCCCAGAATATCGTCTATCAGTGCTGCTGCTAATATCGTGTTGCCGACCTTCGTGGACATCTTCCCGAGTTCCTTCAACGCCTCAACAGTGATTGACACCGACGTTGCCGTGAGGACTGCTCCGACAAAGATAGCCGACGCAAAAGTTACGTGCGGGTCAAACAAGTACATCAGGCCCGCTCCGAGTCCCAGAGGCAGAATCACTCCCAGCAGAGCGACGACAAAGCCGACTGTTCCGGAGGCCTTGAGTTCCTCAATGTTAGTCTCCATTCCTGCGGTGAACATTATCACGATTACTCCGAGCTCCGCCATTCTGCTCAGAAGCACCGTAGGCTGAAGGCAGAACGCAAACCCGAAGAAGTGTTCTGTGATTGCCCCTAACACTGCAGGCCCGAAGAATAACCCGGCCATCAATGCACCGACAACTTGAGGAAGCTGCGCACGCCTTGATAGTATGCTGAACAGCTTTGTTGATATCAGAATCACGCACAGACTCAATAAATAGTTATAGCTTTCCAAAATATTACCCCCTATATCATGGGAAATTTAAAGCTCATATTCATCATCGCTCGCCTCTCCCAAGAGTGCACCTACCTGATGCCTCCACGGAAGAGAAGGATGCGCACCTATCTTCGTACACGCCAATGCTCCGCACGCAGCTCCGAATCTCGCAGCCCTCCGCATGGGCATTCCCTCACTCAAGGCAACGCACAGCCCCGCACAGAAAGCATCTCTCGCTCCGGTGTTGTCTACTGCCCTGATGTTGAACGCGTCGAACGCAAAGTTATCGCCTGTACGCGAGAAGACCATTCCGCCTCTTGCGCTCCGTGTAACTACAAGATCATGTACTCCCCTGTTCAGAATATCTTTCGCCATCTCGTTTACTGATCCGTGAGATGATGTCCCTGCGTAGAAGCCTAATGCGCGTTCATTCAGGATAAGGCAGTCTATGTTTATCCATACTTCATTGGGAAGTGAGAAGGGCGGTTCTGCTGATAAGTACGTTCTGCAGCCGTATTGACGTGCAAGTTTCAGGCCTGCTGTTACTGTAGGTTCGGGACTCTCCATCTGGAATAATGCCGCGTCGCTCGATGTGAATACCTGTTTTGCCTCTAAGATGTCTAACTCAGTGAGTAACGAGTTTGCTCCCTGAGCTATGACTATTGCGCTCTCTCCGTCATCTGTTACCGTGATTAATGCTGTCCCTGTCGCGGCTTCTTTGCGCGTGTGAAGGTGTGTGCAGTCTACGTGATTATCTGTGAGGACTGCCCGGAGTCTCCTGCCGAAGTCATCATTTCCGACGCAGCCTATCATGTAAGATTTTGCGTTCAGGCGTGATACTGCGAGTGCCTGATTAGAGCCTTTGCCGCCGCCAGCCATTCCGAACGGGCCGCCTACTACTGTTTCGCTTTTGCCCGGACATCGCGGAGCACGCATAATGAGATCAATATTTAGTGAGCCGACTACTGCAATTGTGGACAAAACTTTTATGCCCCCTCAAGTAATTAGTGGAATATAATTCTGCGTATAATAGCACAATAAATTTCAAGGGGGTAATCTCTGATATGAAGATATGCTTTTACGCGCTTAGAGAATATGACGAGCTGGTGTTCTGCTGGCAGATGAGGGACAAGTACGGAATAGACTTTGTGTACTCGACGGACTACCCGAATGAGAAGAATATTGCGCTTGCGTCAGGCTGCGACGGAATGAGCTGCACTCCCTGCGACATGTCGGCCAAGACTCTGAAAGCGTTTCATGATGTCGGAGTGAAGTATATTCTGACGCGGTCAATAGGCTACGACCACATAGACCTGCAGGCTGCCCGTGAACTTGGCCTGAAGGTTGACACCGTGAGCTACACGCCGACGGGAGTCGCTGACTACGCAATACTTCTCATGCTCGCAAGCATCCGGAGATTCGCGCACACCCTCAAGCGTGCAGAGCTTCAGGACTACTCCCTCAAGAACAAGCTCGGCAGAGACTTCACCGCGTGCACTGTGGGAGTGATGGGGACGGGACGGATCGGGACGACAGTTCTGCAGCACCTCTCGGGATTCGGATGCAGACTCCTCGCGTATGACGTTCACGAGAACGACACGGCCAGAAAGCTCGCGCAGTATGTTGACCTTGATACTCTGCTCAGGGAGTGCGACATCATCACCCTTCACATGAACGCCAACGATGACAACTACCACATCATCAACGCTGAGGCGATAGAGAAGATGAAGGACGGAGCATATATCATCAACACTGCGAGGGGGAAACTCATTGATTCGGAGGCACTGATTCAGGGGATACATTCCGGGAAACTCGGAGGAGCGGCACTTGACGTTGTGGAGTTCGAGAACGGACTCTACTACTATAACCTGATGGGTGAAGTGATGGTGAACCCTAAGCTGGCGATATTGCGGTCATTCCCGAACGTGATTCTGAGTCCTCATACGGCGTTCTACACTGCGGAGGACGTGTGCGACATGGTGGAGGGGAATTTCCGGAGCTGCTGGGAGTTCGGGACAGGGAAACGGGATCACGGCATCGAGGGATAGCTATACCCCCTATACTCCCCCCTAGTTTTAGGGGGGAAACAGGAGGGTGATGTTCCTCACGACTTCTTCCACAACTTGATGATGAGTATTCCTGCAATGATTACGCTGACTGCTGAGGGACTTATGCCGGAATTGCAGCCTCCCATTAAGAGCATGATGAGCATTTTTGCGAGATAGAGGCTGAAGGGTTTACCAGCATTCAGTAATCCCACCAGAAGGAACTCCTGCACTCCGAACGAATCCATCTTCTTACCGGCCAGAGTGTACACTTCCCACGTATTGAGCAGCCCAAAGATGAACGCTGGCTTCATCTGTCCGTCCCCCAAGTCTGAGTCATTGAGTGCATATGTCTTGAAGTCCGCTACGCTCTTATCACGTATAAGCTCGAACTCGTCATCACTGAGCGTTATCGGGATAACATACCTGCCTTCCTCATCAACGCTCACCGTCGGAAGGTTAATGATTATCTCGTGGTCGTCGCTCTTCACAAAGTCCTTCATTGCGTCAGTAGGCTCAACAGGAAGGCCTATGTTTGCACGGGTTAAGTACTTCAGGTCGGATGAGGCTATGCCCAAATCATCAGCTATGCTCTGTGCTGCTTCGGGTGTCAGCCTGTACAGCGGGTCGTCGTCCTTCACATACTCTCCGCGAATAACGGTAACTATTCCCGCGTTGACGTATTCAGGACTCAGTGAGACAGCAATATATACTTTCCTGCTATCAGGAACAGAATCAACACGCCTGTAGTTCTCGTCGAAGATCACGAACTTGGCCAAGTACCTTTTGCCCTCGTCGCTCACTGACTCGCGCTCGGATGTGTCAACTTGGAAGCCGTGAACAGAGATTAATTCTCCAGGCTGAATGTCATTGCTGAACGTGCAGAGTGCCACATAAATATCATTGCTGGTATTGCCGGAAATGACAGGCAGGATTACTCCGCCGTATTCGCCGGTCTGCGAGAGTGTGTAGAGGTCTTGAGGCCTCACGTTCCAGTCTTCAGCAATCACAGATTCAGTGTAGAGGTGAATGCTCGGTGATGCGTCTGAGGCAGAGAGCTTGTTATCAGAGATTCCAGCGTCCGGCCATTCTGCAGCTATCCTCTCCGTGAGTTCTGAAGTAAGCTCAAAATCTGCAGTCCATGTTCCCGCAATGTCGTATATCGTGTACTCAATCGGCAGTACGTAATCTGCGTAACACACTGACGCTGTGAACAGAACAGCAAGCATGACTAGACCCGCCTTCCTCCTGAACAGCAGACCGCATAGCACGAGACTCATTATCCCGAGTCCGTAATTGCAGCCTCCTCCGCCTCCTCCTGAACCTGTAGAGGCTGTAGGGCTTGGTGTGTCAGGATTATCCGGCGTTGGTGTGTCAGGCGTGTCCTGCGCGGTGTCATCGATGAGCGAGACTCTCGCTGCTGTGAACGGGTAGAAGTCCGCTATCTCATCAACGCTCACAACTTTTGAGGCCCGGTCTAAGTCTCCTGCGGCTCCGGAACTGGGATATTCAGGCAGATAGATAAAGCTGCTCAGAGGCAGAGATACCCTCACGCTCATAGTTCTGGGGACTCCTGCTGAACCTGTGCTGCCTGTCCTGTAGTCATAGCGTATGAAGTGCGGCATTGAAGAGTATGGCGACTCCTGAACTTCACCGTGAATGTATGTCGGGTATCTATAAGTCTCTGTTACCGGCTCAAAGGTTACGACAGGGAAGCCCGATGTGCCTACCTTGATAACTGCATCCTCCTCGCCTCCGCTGTAAACGTATTGATAGCCCTGCACGCCCTCTACTTTGTCTATGTCCGCTCCGACATACTCGCGCAGGTCAGTCTGATAATGCCCGTCCGATGAAGTCAGGTGAAGCATCTCGAGCTTGCTGTTGCCGTAACAGTACATGCTCTGAAGACGCGTGTTGCTGCTCACGTCAATGCTGAGAAGGTTAGTGCTGCTGCAGTCAAGGCTGATTAGTGCTGCGTTCGCGGAAAGGTCTATGTTCCTAACTGTGCTTCCGTAAAAATATAGTTCCTCAAGTGCTGTGTTGCCCTTCACGTCAAGAGACACAAGGTAGTTTTCTCCGCAGTCAAATGCCTTCAGAAGAGTATTCGGCCTGATGTTCACTGTGCCGATGTTGTTCTTCGTGAATGACAGCCTCGTTAATGCGCGGTTACTGCCGGTGTTCAAGCTCCCGAGCCTGTTCCTGAAACAGTAAAGCTCCGTCAAGAGTGTGTTGCTGCTGGTATCGAGAGTCCTTATCTGGTTTCTTCCGCATGAGACAGACCACAGCTTCAAGTTCTTGCTGATGTCGAGTGCCGAGATGAGGTTATCCGAGCAGAAAAGTACCTGAAGGTTCGTGTTGCTGCTCACGTCAAGAGCACTAAGCTGATTCGTCCAGCAGTAGAGTTCCTGAAGCTCGGGGTTATTGCTGGTGTCTAGAGAAGCTATCTTATTCCTGCAGCACCATAATACTTTGAGCTTGGGATTCTTGCTGATGTCAAGGCTGCTTATGCTGTTATTCGCACAGTTCAGATATTGCAGGTTCGGAAAACTGCTCACGTCCAGAGTCTCGAGCTGATTGAACGAGCAGTCAAGAATCTGAAGGCCTGTGAAGTACTCTATACCCTTGAGAGTCCTGATGTTATACCTGTTCTCGTACACAGGAATTAATGTGCCCTGTGCATTGTGTTCATAGCTTACGCTGATATACCCTCCGGCTGTGATGACCTTGACGGATGCGATCTCTGAGTTGCTTAACACTCCGTCTCCGTCAATGTCAAAGCTCCTCACGTACTCCCTGAACGTCTCATCGGGAAAAGCTGATGCGTCAATTACAACTTCACCGTAAACAGGACTACATAACGCAAACGCAAGCAAGCACATCAGACATGCTGCCTTCTTCATGAAAAACGCCTCCTGATTTGTTGAATTGAGATGATGAATATTCTACACAATGTTTCAGCACAACAAAAGCGGGACTCCCATCCCGAGAATCCCGCCTAATATTCACACTGTCCTGTTGTTCCCGCTGTCCTACTTGCTGTCTCTGGACTTCTCGACCTGCAGGAAGTATGTTGACCCTTCACGCTCAATCATGAGGACTATTGAGTCATCATTGCCGACAGCTTTAGAGATGTCTGCTGTGCTGGTTAGCTCATGGCCGTTAAGCTCGACTATCAGGTCTCCCTCGCGCAGGCCTTCATCGTAGTATGCCGGAGAGTCCTTGTCGATGTCGACGATCACGAGTCCCGCACTGTTCGAGTCTATTCCGTACCGCTTGCGCAGAGAGTCATTGAGGGGCTGCACACGGTTAATCCCGAACTCCTTCAACGCCTCGCTCCCTGATGTCTTCGGGGCTTCCTCTTCCTTCCCTGCAGATGATTCAACGCTCCCGTCTCCCGTGCTGTTGCGTTCTGCAAGTTTCACGCTGAAGTCCATCTTCCTGCCCTTGCGCACTACCTTTATCTTCGCGACAGTGTTCGGAGCAAGAGTCCTCACCTTCTGCACAAAGTCATTCGCATTCTTCACCTGTGCGCCGTTAAGCTCGACTACAACATCTCCGCGCTTGATGCCCGCTTTGTCCGCAGGGTCGCCCTTGAACACGTCGTTAATCATTGCTCCGTTCGTTCCTTCGACACCGTAAGCCTTCGCCATCTCAGGCGTAATGTCCCTAACGCTGACTCCCAGCCAGCCGCGCTTCACACGTCCGTATGACACAAGGTCGCCCATTATCTCCTTTGCCTTGTTCACGGGAATCGCAAAGCCCAAGCCCTGCGCGTAAGGGATAATTGCCGTGTTGATTCCGACGACCTTACCCTCCATGTCGAGCAATGGCCCTCCGGAGTTGCCGGGGTTGATGGCTGCATCAGTCTGCAGGAAGTCGTCAAAGTTTACGTCCTGTGCGTGGATGCTGCGGTTCTTTGCGCTTATCACTCCCACAGTTACGGACTGCTCGAAGCCGTAAGGGTTGCCGATAGCGACGACGTACTCGCCGACCTCTACAGCGTCAGAGTCGCCAAGCTCGAGAGTCGGGAGGTCTCCGTCAGGCTCAATCTTGATGACTGCGAGGTCATACGTGGGATCGCTGCCGACTATCTTTGCGGGGTAAGTCTTCTTGCTGCCGTCAGTGAGCTGCAGCGAGACAGTGATTTTGTCTACGCCGTCAACTACGTGATTGTTCGTGAGTATCTGGCCTTCCTTAGTTACGATGAAGCCCGAGCCTCTGCCCTTCATGGGAACTGAACGCGTGAAGTCCCTGAATGAATCCCCGAAGAATCTCTTGAATATCGGGTCGTCGTCAAACGGGAACGGTGAAATTGAACGTTTTGCTGTCTTCTCAACGTCAATGTTGACCACCGCTATAGATGCATTCTTCACGATGGGGATTATAGGGTTGCTGGCCTTCGGGAAAGCTGCATATGCACTCCCTGATCCCATGATGATTAACGCAAGCGTGAGAAGAAACGCCAGAAATTTCCTGCTGCTCATAATGTGATTACCTCCATTAATAATAATTTGTAATACGGCGTGATATTTTATCCTCACATACTAAAATCTTCATGGCTCGTTTTACTTACATTAACTTTCTGATTTCAGCTTAAGCAGACTATACGCAAGCCACAAGAACGCTAACGGCAGAGCTGCAGTTATCCCCTGATACGTCCATGAATACTTGATGAGCCATGACAGGGGCAGAGGGTCTCTCGTGAAAGTTACTGCGTATCTCATGAGCGCATAGAGAATCATTCCCAGAGGGGCAATCACTGAATAATAACGCTGACTCTTTTTCTGGAGGGGAATAACTCTGCGTTCAGCCCATAGGAGAATCAGAATAATCATCACCGCAATCACTGAGTAATATATCTGCACCGGATGCCTGAAGATTCCTGCCCTGTCTCTCGGAAAATGCACACCCATGAAGAAATGAGTAATATTCCCGAGACAGCAGCCGTTCATGAAGCAGCCCCACCTTCCGACAGCAATAGCCAAGAATGCCGGGATAATTGCAGCGTCGCAGAGTTTCAGGAAGGAGACTTTGCGGGAGAACATGCACATCACGAGTGCCGAGAGAAATGCTCCGGCGACTGCTCCGAACTCGTGAAGGCCTCCCCTGTTGAGGTCAAGAAAGAGTCGGGGGTTGTCAATGTAGAGTCTCCAGTGTGCAATGTACTCGTAAGACCTCGCGCCCAAGAGCATACACAGGAATGATACTGCCATGATCCGGCGGGATTCGTCCTCGTCGAGTCCGTAGAGAGATAATCTCCTGAGACTCCAGAGTATGGCCAGTGATAACGCAATGAACCAGATTACGCTGTAGGTGTCGATTCGGATGCTGCCGATTGTTAAGAGTGTAGGGTACATTGTTTATACAGCCTCCCACAGCAAGAGATTATCCGCAAAATATGCCCTCAGCCTTCCAGTCTCCTTCAGCCACGCAAGATATGATTTCACTGTGCTTCCGACTAATGCGTACTGCTCAAATGTCATAGTTAGATTCAGGCGCGCAAATAACTTCTGAAGTACCGCCTCGAAGTTCTGGGGGACTCTGCAGATTTCGGCTGTCATGTCCGCAATCTCGTTCACCTTGTCGATGTTGAGCTGTGCGAGTCCGGAAATGTCATCTGTTACTTCCGCATGTGAGGGCACGAACGCATCAGCCTGCAGAGTCTTCACCGTCTCCAGAGTCGAAATGTACGCTCCCACGTCATAGAGAAAAGTTATCTGGTACTTGGCCAGAGTCTCGGCACTAGATAAGCAGTCAGCAAGATAGACGACGTTATCCGGAGTCCTGAAGCCGACCATGCTGAAGAAATGTCCCGGCAAGTCTATAATGCTCCAGCCTTCGGGCAATACTTCAGGCGTGAGATACTCTGCCGGACTCTCCTGAGCCATCAGGAACTTGTGCTGCAGCTCCTTCACCGGATACCCTCCCCACAAGAACGACGGCTCGAGCACAGGATGACGCGTAAATGCGCACTCAACACCGGGAGCGTAAATCCTGCAGCCGGTCTGTGAGTGAAGGTACTTGTTGCCGCCTATGTGGTCAGCGTTGGAGTGAGTGTTGTAGATTGCAGAGAGCTTCCAGTTGTTGGCATCTAGAATCTGCCTAACCTTGCGCCCGGCATCTTTGTCGCTCCCGCTGTCAATGAGGCACACAGAGTCATCACTCATCTTCACGAGGCCGATTTTCGCGGGACTCTGTATGTAACAGCTACTGCCCTTGACGTGAACAAGCTCGTACATGATTACTCTGCTTCGGGAAAGCTGCTCCCGTGTGCATACATCTCACGTAATTTCGGCTTCTCGATCTTACCGGTCGGGTTTCTAGGGACATCAGCAAAGATTATCTTTCTCGGACGCTTATATCTCGGAAGGTCAAGGCAGAATCTGTTAATCTCCTCCTCAGTGCACCGCATACCCTTCTTCACCTGAATGATTGCTGCAGGGATTTCTCCGAGTCTCGGTTCAGGAAGGCCTATCACTGCGACATCATGAATCTTAGGATGACCTGAGAGGAAGTTCTCTATCTGCACAGGGTAAATGTTCTCTCCGCCCATGATAACTACGTCCTTCTTGCGGTCGACGAGCCACACAAAGCCTTCTGCGTCCTGCATGGCCATATCTCCGGTAAAGAGCCACCCGTCCTTCAGAGTCTCATGAGTCGCTCCGGGATTGTGGTAGTAGCAGAGCATAACGCCCGGCCCTTTCACGCAGAGTTCGCCTGTCTCTCCCTGCTTTACGGGATTGCCCGCGTTGTCAACTATCTTGAGTTCCCAGCCATAACCGGGGACTCCGATTGCGCCGACCTTGTGGATGTTCTCGAGTCCCAAGTGCACACAGCCCGGCCCTGTCGACTCCGAGAGTCCGTAGTTCGTGTCGTACTTGTGATCCGGGAAGTAGTCTAACCAGTGCTTGATGAGTGAGGGAGGAACAGGCTGCGCTCCGATGTGCATTAACCTCCACTGCGAGAGATTCCGTCCTGCGAGCTTGAGGTCGCCTCTGTCTAACGCGGTGAGTATGTCCTGCGCCCAAGGGACTAACAGCCACACTATAGTGCACTGCTCCCACGACACCACGTCAAGAATCGCTTTCGGTGATGTGCCCTTGAGGATGACTGCACGGCTGCCTGTGTAGAGCGAGCCGAACCAGTGCATTTTTGCGCCGGTGTGATAGAGGGGCGGAATGCAGAGGAACACGTCTTCATGTGTCGTGAGGTGATGCTTGGCCTCCATGCGCGCTGCCTGTAAAAGTGCCGTGTGATTGTGGAGAATGGCTTTCGGGAAACCTGTTGTGCCGGATGAGAAATATATTGCTGCCTCGTCGGTGTCCTCAATAAGAATCTTCGGAGCACTCGAAGGGCAGTTGTTGACGGCCTCGTTGTAGCTCTCTGCAAATGATGGGCAGTTGTCCCCTACAAAGAAGAGCAGGCATTTATCCCCGAGAGCAAGGACTGTGTTTTCGACTCTGCCTATGAACTCCGGGCCGAAGAATAACACGTCGACATCGGCCAAGTTCACGCAGTACTCTATTTCCTCAGATGAATACCTGAAGTTCAGGGGGACAGCTATTGCGCCGGTCTTGAGAATCCCGAAGTATATCGGCAGCCACTCTAGGCAGTTCATGAGGAGGATAGCTACTTTCTGGCCTTTCTTGATTCCGCGCGAGAGAAGCATATTTGCTACACGGTTGGCTTTCTCGTCAAAGACTGACCACGTGATTTCCCGCCTGTAAGGTTTCTGTGATGTCGGCTGAATCAGCGAGTACTCTTTCCATGTTATGCGGATAGGCTCGGTCTGTTCGGGGTTTATCTCGACAAGAGCTACTTCATTTCCGTAAAGTTTGCTGTTGCGTTCAAGTAAATCGGTGATTGGCATTGTGTGAATGCATACCTTCTTTCATAAAGATGAAGCCCTGCTGTGTGTCAACAGGACTTGTGAAAATTACCCTAAAGCAAAATTTATGTCAAGAACTCAATTATGCACTCACTCTTCAAGACGCGAGAGAGCCTGCGTATCTGCGAGCCTGTAATTTCTGCGTGCATAGTCCAGAGCGGTAAACCCTGCAGTGTTAATTAATCCCTTGTCAGCACCGGCATCAAGCAATACGTTCACTGCGTCGTCAGTGTTGCATGAGGCAGCATAGATAAGCGCGGTGTTTCCTGATCTGTCCCGAGCGTTTACTTCTGCACCGGCATTAATGAGCATGTCAAGAATTTCTGACGTGTTGTCTCTGGCTGCGAACATGAGAGGAGATGCGCCGTTCTTGTTCCTGACGCTGATGTTTACGCCGGCTTCGAGTGCCTGAGTTATGTCGTCTGCGATGCCCGACCTGCAGATCTTGAGGAGGTCGCGCTGAAGAGTCATGCGCAGAACTTTGCGGGCTTCTTCGTGCTGTTCCTCAGTGAGGGGAGCGTCCTGAAGTCCGGAGGAGATTTCGTGTTCGGCGGAGATTTCCTGCTGCGATGAGGACTCTTCAGGCTCGGCAGTTGCTTCATGAGCTGACGGCGAGTCTTCGTGTTCGGCAGAAATTTCCTGCTGCGGTGATGTCTCCTTGTGTTCGGAGATTATGCCCTGTTGAAAAACCGCCTCTTCCTGTTCTGCTGAGGCTTCCTGCTGTGATGAGGCAGCTTTATGTTCACTCATAACTTCCTGCGTTATGGTTGTCTCTTCATTCCCGGCGGAGACTTCCTGCAAAGGCACTATCTCTTCCTGTTCAGTGAAGGCTTCTTGCAGTGATGAGGTCTCTTCCTGTTCGGTGAATGTTTCCTGCGGTAAGGCTTCATCTCCACGTTCGGCTAAGGTCTCTTGCTGAGGGATTGCTTCCTCCGTTTGGGCTTCATTCTCACGTGCGGAGATTATGTCCTGCGATGATGAGATATTTTCAGGCTTTGCGGGTACTTCCTGCTGAATGGCTTTCTCTTCAGGCTCGGATATTTTTTCCTGCGGTGAGGCTTCCTCTCTCTGTCCGGTGGAGACTTCCTGCAGAGGCACTATTTCTTCATGTTCGGTGAAGTCTTCCTGCAGTGATGAGGCTTCTTTCTGTTCTGCGGGCACTTCCTGATGTGATGATGTCTCTTCAGGCTCGCTCATAACTTCCTGCGTTATGGTTGTCTCTTCATTCCCGGCGGAGACTTCC
>JAFSUD010000019.1 GCA_017445405.1 Synergistaceae bacterium | reverse complement strand
GTGAACTTTATCAGAGTACCTCTCTCTGAAAACGGGAAGGGCTTTACGTATACAAAACTTTCATCATGAACTCCTGCTATGGATTTGCCCTCGAAGTCAACATCCCAGAGTTCTTTGATGTCAAGGCTGATCATTAAGTCGATATCGAAGTAGATAACTTTGTCTAGTTTGGAGAGTTCGTCGGGCATGAACATTCTGAAAAGAGTCCCTATAGTGTATTTCCCGCACATTTCCGAGAGCTTTGCATCGATAAGGGCTTTGTGCTTTGTGATGTCAATGAACTCTACTGTCTGGGAATATTTTTCTGCTGTCCTGATAAATTTAGCGCGGTTGTCCTGAGACAACGTGTCATCATGAAAAACGTGAAGAACGACTGAGCTATTCGTGTGTTCGAAGATGGAGACCATCAAAGCTCCGGCGTAGCTTGAATAGTTCCCTGAAGGGTCATAGATTGCTATTGCGACGTGTATTGTGTCCTGATTTTGAGCATAGGCTGGTGTCGTGAGTGCCTGACGGCGTGCTATGCGACCGGTGGTGTCGTCTCGTGAATCAGCAATAGAGTTGTCGTGAGTGCCTGACGGCGTGCTATGCGACCGGTGTGTCTCGCTTTGGGCGTATGATTGGTGTCGTGTGTCGTGTGTCGTGTATCGTGTGTCGTGTGCAAGTGTAACGGAATTATTCTGCACTGTCAATACTCTCCTTTGAGTGGGATATTGAGAATTATAGCAAATGACCTTAATATCTCAATACATGATAAAATTGTTCATTCACACGGACAATTTACAGAGAGGAGAATACATTTCTCATAATGCCAGACGAAAATATTACCCAGCCTGTTCAGGACAACAACGACATCTTCCCTGATGAGGCCGGAAAAATTATATCCCTCCCATTAGTCGGAGAAGTTAAAGACAGTTACCTCAACTACGCAATGAGCGTCATAGTCGGCAGAGCGTTACCTGATGCACGCGACGGCCTTAAACCCGTTCAGCGCAGAGTACTTTACGCAATGTCAGAGCTTGGCCTCAAGCACAACACAGCCTACAAGAAATCCGCCCGTATAGTCGGAGAAACTATGGGTAAGTATCACCCTCACGGCGACTCCGCAATCTACGATACTATGGTGCGCTTGGCCCAGAACTGGAATCTGCGTTATCCATTGGTTGACGGCCAGGGCAACTTCGGCTCCATCGACGGCGACAGCCCCGCCGCAATGCGCTACACAGAAGCACGTCTAAGCTGGCTCGGAGAACTCATGCTCTCCAACCTCGACGAGGACACCGTAGACTGGGGGCAGAACTTCGACGAGTCCCTCAAAGAACCCCTTACTCTCCCGTCAATCATGCCCAATCTTTTAGTGAACGGCTCAACCGGAATCGCTGTCGGCATGGCAACTAACATAGCTCCTCACAACCTGTGCGAGATCGTCAACACGCTGTGCTGGCTCATCGACAATAACATTGAGCCTGAAGACGCAGAGATTTCCGACATCCTCCGCCTTCTTCCCGGCCCGGACTTCCCGACCGGAGGAGAGATTCTAGGACGGGCAGGTATACTCGAGGCCTACACTACCGGGCGCGGAAAGATAATCGTTCGCGGGAAAATGCATGTCGAGGAGAACTCCAGAGGACGCAACCGCATAGTCATCACCGAGATTCCCTACAACGTCAACAAGACGCTGTTACTTGAGAACATGGTACAGGTCGTGCAGGACAAGCAGATTGAAGGCGTGAGCGAAATGCGCGATGAATCTGACAGGGACGGACTCCGAATCGTCGTAGAGTGCTCGCGCGACACTGATGAAGAACTCGTGATGAGGCAGCTCTACAAGCACACACAGCTTCAGAGTACGTTCGGCGTAATTAACCTTGCGCTGGTCAACAAGCATCCCGAAATTCTGAGCATGAAGCAGCTCCTCAGCCTGTACCTCAACTACAGACGCGATGTCGTCAGGCGCAGGACTCAGCACCGCCTCAATCAGGCCAAAGCGAGAGAGCACATCATTGAGGGCCTCAAGAAGGCATTAGCTAACATTGAGCAGGTCATCAGGACGATACGCGCAACTAACAACGCTGCGGAGGCAAAAACAAACCTTCAGACTATCCTCGAGTTCTCAGAGGCTCAGGCTCAGGCAATACTCGATATGCGCCTCCAGAGACTTACAGCACTTGAGAGAGGCAAGCTCGACGATGAGCAGACTAAGATTCTCGCGGACATCTCGGAGTACGAGGGCATACTCGGCGACAAAAAGACTCTCGATAACGTCATACGCGCAGAGCTTCAGGACTTGGCCGGACGTTTCGGGGACGACAGGCGCACAACGATTCTTGATGAGTACTCAGAGACGACGACGGAGGACTTGATTCCTGAAGAGGACATAGTGATTACCCTTTCTAAGGACGGCATGATAAAGCGTCAGCCTATTGACACGTACAGGCTGCAGGCTCAGGGAGGCAAGGGCAGGAAGGGCGCGAATATTCAGGAGGATGACAGCATCGCACAGCTCCTAGTCTCCAACACTCACAGGGACTTATACTTCTTCACTAACTTGGGGCGCATCATGTCATTGAAGGCGTATAACATTCCGGAGACCAAGTCAGGAAAGGGAAAGCCTGTTACTAAGCTGCTTCCTCTTGCTACAGAGAAGAATGAACGCATAGTGAACATTGCCAGCGATGATAACTCTGATTGGAGATATGCATTCTTCATCACAAGGCGGGGAATAGCCAAGCGTCTTACGTTCGAGGAGCTCAAGTACACGAACCGCGCCAAGCTGATAATGTCCCTCACAGAGGGCGACGAGATAGCACAGGTTACATTGACGACGGGCAATAACGATCTGCTGATAGTTACGCGTGAAGGCCAGGCACTCCGCATTAATGAAAATGAAGTCCGCTCGATGGGCAGGACAGCAAAGGGAGTAGTGGCTATCAAGCTGAAGGATGATGACCGCGTACTCAGCTGTGATGTAGTTGACGACACGCACAAGATTCTAGTGATAAGCAAGTTCGGGATAGGCAAGCGTTTAGAGTTCAGCGAGTTCATGGCTCATCACAGGATGACGGCGGGCATAAGGATAATGGAGCTTACCGAGCGGACAGGGAAATTATCTGTGAGCATTGCGGTGAAGGACACAGACCAGATAATGGTAATCTCGTCGAAGGGCCGGATAATCCGCATGAACGTAGACAAGATAGTAACTATGAGGCGGCACTCCGTAGGCACAATAATAGTCCGTCTCGACGAGGGAGACTCTGTAGCTGACTGCAGCATCAACAGGACGGAAGAGCAGCCCGACGAATCAGAGACTCTCTCATTTGCGGCAGAGCTGGAGGCCGGAGAATGAGGCTCGCAAAGGACGGTATTCCGACGATAGCATTTCTTGCGCTGTGCACGGGAGCATTCGCGTTTATTGCGTGGACACCTGCTGCAGTGATGGGAGTGCTGCTGTGCTTGGTGATGTGGTTCTACAGAGACCCCGAGAGGACGGGGAGCTACAAAGACGGAGAGTTTTTCTCGCCTGCTGACGGCAAGGTCGTAGAGATCTCTGACGCAGAGCACACATACACCGGACGGGCGAAGAAGATCGGAATCTTCATGAACGTGTTCAGCGTCCACGTGAACCGAGTCCCGTGTAAGGGAAGCATTGAGTTCATGGAGTACGTACCCGGCAAAAAGATAGCTGCGTTTGCGCCGAAAGCCTCAGAGATTAACGAGCGCAATTACGTGGGAATGTCTACACAGTGGGGAAAAGTAATGATGGTGCAGATTGCGGGACTCCTTGCGAGAAGAATCGTGTGCAGAGTCAGGAAGGGCGATGTGCTGAACGCAGGGGAACGTTACGGAATGATTAAGCTCGGCTCACGTGTGGATGTGTACCTGCCTGAAGGCGTAACAGTGCGTGTGAATCTCGGCGACAAGGTGAAGGCAGGAGAGTCATTGATTGGAGTGATGGAGTCATGAGGTTCTTTCTTAGGAGAAGGCGCAAAGTAGGGAGGAAGCCCTTAGAGTTCCGGCACATACTCCCCAACATGGTAACGAGCGGAAATCTGCTGTGCGGACTGTTCTCGCTGATTCTGGTTCTGCACGGAAGGTATATACCTGCTGCGTGGCTGGTGTTCTTTGCGGTGATATTTGACGGCTTCGACGGCAAGGTCGCGCGTATGCTCGGAGGAGGCTCACAGTTCGGGATGGAGTTTGACAGTCTCGCTGACTTGGTGAGCTTCGGGACGGCACCGGCGATTCTGATGTATCAGGTCTCGATGAGGGGAATGCATATTTTCGGAGCTGCGGCGGCGTGTTTCTTCGCGCTGTGTGTGGCTCTGAGGCTCGCGAGGTTCAACGTCGTGCATGTTCCGGGACCGTTTCAGGGCTTGCCATGTCCTGCAGGAGGACTCTTTGTGTCGTCGTTCGTGCTTGCGGGAGTGAAGCTGCCTGCGTGGGCAATGATAATTGTGTTAATAGCTGTGGGACTCTTGATGATTTCGAGCATACCTTACGCGAACATGAAGAAGCTCACCAAGAAGACGGCTAACCCTGTGAAGTTCTTTGCGCTGTTCACTATGTTTGTGCTGTCGTTCGTGTTCCTGAAGGGGAGTGCACCGTTATTCCTGTTTGCGCTGTACATTGTGAGCGGACTGATACGCTTTGATTGGGGGCAGTGGCTCTTGAAGCCGGAAGCACGGGAAGAGCACTAAGTGAGGAAAATTTTTCCCCTCTCGTTTTTCGGGAGGGGAATTTTTTTGTGCTATATGTGAGAGAGTATCTCTGTGTCGGTGATGACGTTCTGGTCATAAGAGCGGAAGTAGGGTAGTTTCTTGTACGTCTCACCTTGGGATACGTCTCCTCTTTCCATCTTTATAGTAACGTACTCATCAAGGGATTTGCAGAAGTAATGATTGATGCGTATCTTGTCAAAGTGTACTGTTTCTGCTCGTGAACCGTTAAGGATTTCGCCTATTTCGTTAAGGTTGTGAAAGCCTCTGTAGCATATCGGGTAGTGTCCTGCTGCGCTTAATACTTTAACGGGATTGCATATCGTCTTGATTATGTGATTGGTTGAGAAATCGTCCTCTGCGCACATGGTGAAGTTCTCGAGGACTCCGCCTTCTGGTCTCTTCTCGTGGTGGCTCGATCCGAACATCAGCCAGTTGATGCCTATTCCTCCGGCGTTTGGGTGAGAAGTCATGAACTCGTCAATGAACCTGTATAAACTACCTATACCACCCCCACGTAGTTTTACGTATAAAAACGAACTCGTCCGCATCAATGAACCCCATGTACTTAAACTTGTGCCCGTAATCATGCAGTGCAATGTTGTATGCGTCGAGCTGTCTGCGTTTGTTCCTGATTACGCTGTAAATTACTCTTCCGGACTCTATGTAGGGACTCAACACTTCACGGAAATTATCTGTGCTTTCGTTGTCGTAGATTATGAACTTCGAGACTCCCTGCTTGATGTGGAAGTCTAGCCACTCCTTAATGTACGTTGCCTCGTTCTTAGCTATCAGCACAAACGCAAGCCCCTCACGTCCCTTAACATCATTAGGCGGGAAAAAGTACTTAATCACATAATACGGCGTAACAAGAATCTTAAGCACCGTGCGCACAAAGTTATTCGCCGTCCAGTCTCTGCAATTACAGACTAACTGACTGCGGTCTCCTGCATGTTTCAGCAGCCTCACAAAAGCTGCCAGCGGCTTACATTTCTTCAGCCATTCCTTAAAACGCCTGCTCATTAATTATTGCCTCCTGACTAAAATATATCCCCCTGAGACTTTAAGACATCAAGGGGGAAACTTACTCCCTAGAAATACAGCACATTCTTCACGTAACCCGGCCAAGTGAACCTCACCGGCTTATTCAGCACGCAGAACGCCGAACTCCCCGATCCTGACACTCCCCAAGCGTAAGCTCCTGCCTGTTCGAACATCCTGAACAGCTCGTTATACTTCGGATACTTCTTGATTAACACCTTCAGGAAGTCATTAGGGAGAAGTCCTACTTTGCGTCCTGCATTGGCATGATAAATATCACGCATCTCTGTTCTTGCTAGCATGATACCCACTTCATAGCCGATAGCATCAAGTTCAGCATATGCCTCTTTCGTGTTCGTTTCCCACTCAGGAATAGCGATTACTCCATGCGGGCTTACTTCCTTCATAGGCTCGATCTGATCTCCGATTCCCGAGACGGACGCTAAATTATGCCCTGAGGCCAGGAACGGCACATCAGCTCCGACCTTCGCGGCGACTCGTTCAGCCCCGAAAAGCTGGAGCACTGCAGCAGCATTCCCCGATCCAGCTCCGAGTCCCGAGCCCGGCGGAATGCTCTTGTGAATCCTGACATTCAGGGGCGGTATTCTGAAGCCTTCTTCACGGGCAATCCTGAGAGCCTTAGCCACTATGTTTTCTCCGGTCAGGTGCATATCTGCCGTTACTGCATCTCGTCCGGAATTTGATTCCGTTATGTACAGCACATCACCTGAAGCTATCTTCATGAAAGTAGAGACCAGATTATGATAACCATCCGGCCTCTTGTTCGTGACTCTCAGGGTCAAGTTAATCTTTGCGAATGTTGGCAGAATTATAGGCATTCCGTCCACCCGAACGGATCAGGCCTCTTCCCCCACTGAATACCCGTCAGCTCGTCATACAGCTTCTGCGCAACAGGCCCGATCTTGAAATCGTTGACCGTGTATTTCTTGTCCTTGTAGGCAAGCTCGCCTATAGGTGAAATCACTGCTGCTGTCCCTGTCCCGAATGCCTCCTCAAGTTCTCCGGACTCTGCTGCTCCGATAAGCTCGTCCACGCTGAGAAGCCTCTCCTCTGCAGGAATGCCCCAGTGCCTCAGAACCTCAAGGCATGATTTGCGGGTGATGCCTCCGAGAATTGAGCCGTTCTCGAGCGACGGAGTAACCACAGTGCCCTTAATCTTGAACATGACGTTCATTGCGCCGACTTCCTCGATGTACTTTCTGTGAACGCCGTCGAGCCACAAGACCTGAGAATATCCTTTCTCCATTGCGCGGTCTCCTGCCCTGTTGCTGGCTGCGTAGTTGCCTCCGCACTTGGTGTAGCCTGTGCCTCCGCGTACTGCTCTCACGTCCTCTGTCTCGAGCATGATTTTCACGGGCTTGATGCCTTCAGCGAAGTAGCTTGCGCTCGGCGAGGTGATGACGCAGAAAATGGCCTTGTGGATTCCGTGAAGGGCGAGCTCCTCATCAGTTGCGAAGATGAACGGCCTGATGTAGAGGGACGTACCTTCACTTGAGGGCACCCACGAAGAATCTATCCTGACGAGTTCACGGACAGCCTGAAGGAATATATCTTCAGGGACGAGCGGGAGACCGATTCTCTCAGCGGAGACGTTGATGCGCTTTGCGTTCTCTATGGGTCTGAAGAGATGGACGCTTCCGTCAGCCCAGCGGTAGGCCTTCATGCCCTCAAACACTGTGTTAGCGTACTGGATGCCGTCTCCTGAAGGCATAAGTGAGAGCGGGCCGTAGGGAACTATGCGTGCATTGTGCCACTTTTCAGCGTCTGTGTAGTCCATGATGAACATGTGGTCGCTGAACACTGAACCGAAGCCTAATTTATCCTCAGGAGGCATTGTGCCCGGATGAGCTGTCTTAGTGATATTAATCTGCATGTGAAAAGTTTGACTCCTTTATGCATAAATTTGTGTAGTAATGTGAATGAATGTATTTTAGCTCATTTCCTCAATATGGTGAATATAATCTAGAGACCTTAACGCCTCAATAATATCGTTGTGTTTCCTGTAAGTCTTGAAGTCCTGCTCACTGATGGTTATAGATACTGAGTAAACGCTGAGGCCGGAATTAGAATATGCAGGGTTGGATTCTATGTCGTCAATCTTGAGGCCCAGCTTGCGTATTGTGGTAACGAAGTCCTGAAGGTTATAGCTGTTCTTGAGTTCCAGATGAACCTCGAAGTGGTTAGATCTGTCTTTGAGGATGCGCTCAATTCTGGGAAGCTGAGATATGCATAACAGCAACGCCACAAATGATATTGATGTGATGGTGTAGAGTCCTGCACCTGTGGCGAGACCTATAACGCCGATAGCCCAGAGTCCTGCAGAAGTAGTGAGGCCCTTTATCTGACTGCGTGAGCTGAAGAGAATAGAATTGCCGCTTATCATTGCGACGGAGACTATTGACGCTGCAGAAATTATTGCGAAGCCTTCGTCGTTCACGTCCATGATGGAGAGGTCGATCATTGCCGAGACAGAAGAAGCCATAGCTACGAGAATGAAAGTTCTCAGGCCTGCGGAGTGGCGTTTGCTGGAGCGTTCGCAGCCTATGATTGCGGCTAGGACGACGGCGAGACAGATTCGGAAAACTACAGAGTAAGCGTTAATGCCAGACGACCACGCGCCTAAATAGCGGGCAATGGGATCATCCGTGAAAGAATAAGCCATGAATAAATCATCTCCGGGAAAATTATAATTATTGGACAGAAATTATAACAGTATGCGGGCAGCAAATAAGCACGAATTACTTTGAAAGTTTGTTTTCCCGTATGAATGATATGAAGCTCTCTATAATTTCCTGCTTGCGTTTAGATATTGTTCTCGTAGTGAAGTCATTATTAGCACTGGCAATTTCTCGAAGCTCATAGATTAGTGTACTTTCTCTCTTGGAGCTGAGGTGTCCAAGATAAAGGTCGATCTTATCGGAAAAATTCAGCTTTGACGATATTCCTTTAAGTGTTCCCTCAATAAGTGAAAGGTTCCCCAGCGAGTCATAAGCAGCCTGAGATATCTTTTTGTTTTGCTTGTGTACGTGCTCGATTTCAAAGTCTATACCTGACGGAAGCAGTTCTTGTTCCGGGAAGGAGAATATCCTCCATACAAGCATTGATCTTGTAAGTCTAGTTTTGCCAGTGAATTTATACTCAGCCAATTCTTTGCGAAGTTTATCAGCATTGAACTTGTAGCTGTCAAATGTTACTTCGCGGTTTTGTACTATGCTGATCATTTCCTTGTAGACTGGTGCGCGCAGATGTGCCACGCCGGAGTGTTCTACAGTGTATGCCCATATGAAGCCTGTAATCTTTCCAAGAAAACTACAGAAAGCCTCATCATCAAGCATTCCGTCAATCTTCTTGTTATGAATGAAGTATACTGACACAATCAGAGTCCATATTGCGTTAGGTGCATAACTCAGGACACATAGTCTCTTGAGGACTTGCTGAGAGAATCGTGCTTTATCCTGATTAACAACGCTGTACCAGAAGTCAGCCAGCATGACTAAATTGTCAAATACAGTCTTGTAACCATCATCTCTAAGCAGGGTATATTTACCTTTCTCGTAGAAAGCTCTCAAGCCTTCCTGTGTGCTGTCTGCTATGCCTGCTATGGCTCTCTCATAGTGCATATACCTGTTGAACAATTCATCTAACGGTGAGCCATTTTTGGGAAAAGGGAATATTTTGCTGCATATTTCCTCCAAGTCTTTCCATTTACTGGAGAATACATCGCTTTGTTCGTCTTTACCGAAAGCTCTGTAGAGCTGAACCTTGAAAATATCAGAATCAGAAAGCGGTCTGCCTCTGTCATTCAGCGTAGAAAAAATTTGCAGTGCGGCCTTCTGATCTCCTGCCCTTATCTCCAGTAATGTGCAATTTCCAAGTATTCTGCTGGGAAGATTTGTGAATTTTCTCTGCACCTCAGGAATATTTTTGTCCTCATTCTGCATAAACACCGAAATGTTATCCTGAAACAGCTTGTAATTCATGGCATACTTGCTGTGAAATTTTGAGCCTAGGATTCCGCTGCTCAGAATGTACATCAATTCTGTCTTGCCTTCATCGGTGATAACCTGCGAGTCTATTTTCGGTTTCGACATATCAGGATAACCTTGTTCATCTGTTTCCCAGATACATTTTCCGATAACTTTGCGGATGTCTTTGCTCCATTCATAGGTATAAGATTTCATAGCTTCATAAAATGCCCTAAGCAACAGAAGCAATGTTATAAGCCTCTGCTGGCCGTCAATCACTTCAAGCTGATTATTATCATTCATGAATACGACTATAGAGCCGAGAAAGTAGTCGTCGTTATCAATATCGAACTTTCCATTATCAGGAACAGCGAAAGCATAAATATCATCCCACAAAGTTTGGCATTCGTCATTACTCCATACATAAGGCCTTTGATAATCTGGAATGAGAAATCTTGTAGTTCTAGCCTCAAACAAGCCTTGAATCTTTTTCTGGTCAATATTCTCAATTTTTCTGGGCACAGCAATTCCCCCCTAATGATATGAAACAACAGGATTATAGCATAAGCATTCATAGCTAAATATGGAAATATCATATTATGAAATGTAGTTATAACGTGCAACCTATAACACCTGCAGACAGCAAAAGCGGGAAGCTGTCTTAAACAACCTCCCGCTCTCTTGTAATCTATACTGGCAACGGTCTACTCTCCCATATGTACCCCATATAGTACCATCAACGCTCGCAGGCTTAACTTCCAGGTTCGGCATGGTGCTGGGTG
>JAFSUD010000018.1 GCA_017445405.1 Synergistaceae bacterium | reverse complement strand
GGACGGATAAGCTATGCCGTTCTTGAGAGCAGCATTAATCAAGAAGAAAGCTCGTCCAGAGAGAGAGGAGCAGGAGGAGAGAAGGCAGGAAGAAAGTATACTGCCCCATGCATCTGTTGTCCCCGAGACTGGGGGCGGGAGGGCGGGACTGCCTCCGGAAGAGGCACAGAGACACGCTGCAGCGAGAGGAGAGCGTCCGGAGTCAGAGCAGACTGCGGAGCTTGCCGCCGGGTCGGAGCATGAAGAGAGAGTTACACCAGCAGAGGTTATCCCTAACGCTGAGAACGTAACCGAGTCTGAAATTGTATCAGAGAGTAAGCATACGGCTGAAGAGATAACCGCTCATGAAGCAGAAATTATCCCTAGCAGTGAGGACATCACAGAGTCTCCGAAGACCGAACCTGTCGTTGAGGACATTACAGCGCAGCAAGAGCCTGAACCTGCAGAGGTCATAGCAGAGTCTCCAGAGCCGGAAGCCGCCGCAGAGAGTGAGCACATTTCTGAAGAGACAGCTGCTCCAGAAGCGGAGGTTATCTCTGGCAGCGAGGACATCACAGAGTCCCAGAAGGCCGAATCTGTTATTGAGGACATAACCGCACCGAAAGAGCCTGAACATGCAGAGGTCATCACAGAATCGCCAGAGCTGGAAGCCGCCGCAGAGAGTAAACATACTGTTGAAGAGGCAGTTACTCCCGACGCTGAAGGCCTCACAGAATCTCCGGAACTCGAGGCCGACTCGGAGACAGAGCCGGAACATGAAGAGGTACTTTCTGCTGAACCCATCACAGAGCCGCAAGAGCTTGATGCTCCGTCAGATCTCCCTCCGGAAATCCTCGAGGCTGTCTCGGACTCTCCAGCACCAGAGCCTGAACCCGTCAAGTCCACGAAGGACTACTCGGGAGACACTCTCAGCTACGACTTCACGTCAGGCGAACGCTACGTTGACACCGTCTCTACTAAGACTGAGTTCGACAAAATGCTCGATGAACTCGCCGACATCAGCAAAGACCTCATCTCGTGGCAGGTAGAGAAATTCGCACGCCAGCACACAGGCAAGTATCAGGGAGACTTCGACAAGGCCGAGTCCGACGCAAAAAAGTACGAGGCATTCTTAGGCGGCTACATCACCAACGCAGCAATGCTCCTCTACGACAACGGCTACAGGGACGCAGCAATTAAGCAGCTCGACCAGGCTAAAAGCATCCTTGAGGCAAGAAAGAAGCTCGAGGAAGAGACTCAGGCCATCAAGACACGCGTAGAAGAAGACGATGACGCAGTAGACTTGACGGACATTCTTGGCCTGTTCGGAGACTGATATGATGATAACTTGATAACAGCTTCCGGATTTCAGGGGAGGCTGTTTTTTTTGTCCCTAAAGCTGATATAATCTACTCACCAAATTTCCCAAGCACAAAATTTATTTCTTAGGAGGCATGACATGACAGCTATTCCAACAATTAAGCGCATGGATGTTTATCCTGTTGCCGGTCATGACTGCATGGAGCTTAACCTGTCCGGAGCACATGCACCGTTCTTCACACGCAACATAGTGATACTCGAGGACTCGTCAGGAAATCTCGGCTGCGGAGAAGTCCCAGGCGGCCAGAAAATCACTAAGGCCCTCGAGGACATCAAGCACCTCGTTGTAGGCACTCGCATCGCCGACTACAAGAACACCCTCAACCAGATCCGCAGGTGGCTCGACGCAAACATCAAGGACGACGTTAGAGGCCTTCAGACTTTCGACCTCAGAACAGGCGTTCATGTAGTTACTGCTGTTGAAGCTCCCCTGCTTGACCTCATGGGCAAATTCCTTGACGTACCTGCTGCTGCTCTCATGGGAGACGGCATCCAGAGAGAACGCGTGCGGTTCTTGAGCTACCTGTTCTACATCGGCGACCGCAAGAAGACTGACTTGCCCTACGAGGAAGAACCAGACTCTCCGTGCGACTGGTACAGATTGCGCCACGAGGAAGCACTCACGCCGGAAAAGATTGTTGCTCTCGCGAAAGCTACTCACGAGAAATACGGCTTTGAGGACTTCAAGCTCAAGGGAGGAGTCCTGCCTCCGCGTGAAGAGTTAAAGGCTGTGCAGGCCATCAAGAAAGCGTTCCCGAACGCACGAGTCGATCTTGACCCCAACGGATGCTGGAGTCTCAAGGAAGCTCTCGAGATCGCCCCCGAGCTGAAAGAATGCCTCGCGTACTGTGAAGACCCTGTAGGAGCAGAAGGAGGATTCAGCGGACGTGAAGTCATGGCAGAGTTCAGGAAGGCCGCAATGATGCCCACAGCTACCAACATGATTAATACTGACTGGCGGCAGATGTGCCACGCATTGACTCTTCAGGCTGTAGATATTCCGTTAGCTGACCCGCATTTCTGGACAATGAACGGCTCAGTAAGAGTAGGACAGCTCTGCGCAGACTTCGGACTAATGTGGGGCTGCCACAGCAACAACCACTTCGATATTTCGCTTGCAATGGTGGTTCAGTGTGCAGCAGCAATCCCCGGCAAGATGAACGGAATAGACACTCACTGGATATGGCAGGAAGGACGCGAGAGACTCACCGTCGAGCCTCAGCAGATAGTCGGAGGCTGCATTGACCTGCCGAAGAAGCCGGGACTCGGTGTTGAGGTTGATATGGAGCAGATAAAGAAGGCTAACGCGCTTTACTTCGAGCACGCACTCGGAGCACGCGATGACGCGATAGGAATGCAGTATTTGATTCCGGGGTGGAAGTTCGACAACAAGAAGCCCTGTCTCGTAAGATAAGCTATAATTATGTTCCCCTTGTCTCCCGGCAGGGGGAATATTTATTCTCATAAGGAGGAACGTATTAGTTCATGAATCTGTTGTTTGTTGAGGGAATTTCACCGGCCTGCTTCGACACTGAGGGCAACGCTTACGTAGGCTCTGACCTTCAGGGAGCGGTGGTACAACGCTACAAGAACGTATGCGACAAATTGACCATTCTGACAAAGACTAACGGGGAAGTGTATTCACCTTCAGAGATACCGTCAGGCCGTTATCTTCTCGATAAGAATATCGCTGATCTGGTAACAGTGCCTAACCTCTACAGGCCTCGCAGCAATTTTCTGAGCCTAAAGGTCAGACGCAGGATAATAGACATAATGTCAGAGGCCATACAGAAAGCTGACGGAGTGCTGATGCGCATTGCTATGAATTACAACGGCGTAATGGCTGAGAAGCTGTGCAGGAAATTTCATAAGCCCTACTGCATTCAATCAGTTGACTGCCCGTTCGATATGTATTGGCACGGCGGCATTGAGGCAAAGATTATCGCTCCCTTCTACGAGATTATGTTCAAGAGAATGATGCGTCGCGCACCGTATGCACTCTATGTTACTGGGGATTATCTTCAGCGCAGGTATCCTACAAATGGTAAAAGCATAGACTGCTCCGATGTAGATATTCGGGCATTAGACAGCAATACCTTAGAAAAACGCATAGAACATATACACAGCTCACGAACAGGCAAAGTTATTTTTGGCACTCTTGCAATGATAACCAAATCAAAGGGGCATAAGTACGTCATAGAGGCTTTAGCAAAATTACGGACGGGGGGGGGGCTACGTAACCTAGAATACCGTATTGCCGGTAACAACTACAGAGGCTACGATAAGTACCTTATGAATCTTGCGAAGTCCCTTCACGTTGATGATATAGTGAGGTTTGACGGACATCTTGAACATGACAAAGTCTTTGAGTGGCTTGATGAGCTTGATGTATATATTCAGCCGTCATTTCAGGAAGGATTGTGCCGCGCACTAGTTGAGGCCATGAGCAGAGCATTACCCGTGATGAGTTCCAATGCCGGAGGAAATTATGAGATCGTTGCGCAGGAAATGATCTTCAAGGCAGGCAACCCCGGCCAGATAGCCGAAATAATGCAGAAGATGATGAACCCGGAAGTTCAGGAACGCGAGGCCAGAAGGTCGTTCACACGTGCACATGACTTCGAGAAAGAGAAGCTCGACAGGAAGCGCAATGAATTCTACTCTGAGTTCACAGGCGTACGGCACTGGTAGATAACACGTTATGCCCCTTCAGAATCCTTGAGGGGGCTTGTTTATACATTCTTAATCTCGCGGATCATGTTCTCCATCAGGGCAATGATTCCGGCATCACTTATCCCCTCAGCCTGACGGAACAATGCATACACCCTGTCCTTCTGACGGCGCGTCAGCCTGTCCTCAAGCTCAAGCATTCCAGCACGAAGCTCCCTCAATCTCGCAGACGTATCCGGTCTCTTGGCCCTCACGTTATCCTTCTGAAGTTCTCTCGCTCTCGCAGCCGCTCCCTCCGCAATCAGATTCCCCCTGTACTCAGGCATCATCCCTAACACCTCAGCAATCACCTTCCGCACTTCAGGTATCTTCACGCTCCCGCCCGTAATAATCACTCCGTCAGGCTCGTGCATCCTCACCAAACGCTCAAGTACTCTCGCACTCCTCTTCACAGGAAAGTGAATCACACGCTCAAGCTCGTACCTGTAAATCTTGCGCTCATGCCACGACGTTATCTCGTTCTCAGTCAAGAAATGCTTCATCCTCCGCGACTCGTGGAGCACCTCCGAATCATTCCCCCTCATGCCGTAACGTTCCGCAATGTACTCCGCAAACTCCGCATCTATCACTTTCCCGCACACATCATCAACCCGTTCTGTGTCAATCAGCCTGTGAGCATCAACAACGTACATTCTGCAGGCCGAATCTCCCAAGTCATACACCGCACACTTATCATCACGTCCAAGACCCAGAATCACCGCCTCGCTCTGAGAGATAACCTCCGCATCACTAAACCCCGTCCCATCACTCTTAACACGTCCATCACACGCGACGACGCAAGAAAATACCGGCTCGTCAAAAAATGCTTCTGCCTCCTCACGCAATGCAGCAAGCTCAAAGCCCTTCAGCTTCGCAATAATTCTTGTGCTCAGTGCATCAGAATATGCCAGCGTCGACTCATAACTCCCCGCGTCAATCCCTGCGCACACATTCAAGCCGTCCATCTTTACCCGCCCCCTTCACTCTCACTTTCACTATCTCGTTGTCCATGCCATCACACTCTGCATCTATGTAGTGCCTAGTGTGGCCTCTGTTCCCCGTCTCAATCAGCACTTCTGCATCTCGTCCGACAAATCTGCTCACGTAGCCGGTGTAGAGTTCCTGACCTAGTGCTATTGCCCGTGAAGTCCGGGAAACTTTCTCTGCGTGAGGGACTTGGCCGGGCATTTCTGCAGCTAATGTCCCTCTGCGTTCGGAGTAGGGGAAAACGTGAACCCTTCCGAGTCCTGAGTCGCGCATAACGTTCAGCGTGTTCATGAATGCAGACTCGCTCTCTCCGGGAAAGCCGACGAGAATATCGCTCGAGATGTGGAGGTCATCACCGAGTACGCTTCTTGCCTTCTCACATACCCCCACGAACTCGGAAGCAGTGTAGCCTCTCCGCATTCTTGACAGCACGTTATCATCTCCGCTCTGCATCGGAAGGTGAAGGTGCGGACAGAACGCATCACACTCATTCAGCGCAGACAATAAATCATCACTCAGGCAGAACGGCTCGAGAGACCCCAAGCGCAGACGATTCAGCCCCTCAATCTCTGAGACATTGCTGACGAGTTCAGCGAGCGAGGTGTTAATGTCTTGGCCGTAAATCCCCAAATGAATACCCGTAAACACAACTTCATTGCACCCGTTATCTATGAGCCTGTGGATCTCTGAGAGTATGCTCTCTGTTGGTCTGCTCACGGGACGGCCTCTCAGGTACGGGATGATGCAGTATGTGCAGAAGTGATTGCACCCGTCCTGAATCTTCATGAATGCCCGGGAATGCATGACGGGAGAATCTATGCTGAGTTCCTCCCAATCTGAGGGGGTAAAGATATTCTGTGTCCTAACGTCAATAAACTTCCTGCCTTCATTAAGCATCGTCATCATAATTTCGGGCAGAGTGTTTTTCCCCTTGCTCCCTGCTAGAATATCTATCCCCATTTCACGCGCAGCATCATCACTCAGACTCTGACTCCAGCATCCGCACACGGCCAAGACTCCCGAGTCGCCGAGTACACGCCGGACTCTCCTCACAAGCTGACGGCATTTCCTGTCCGCCTCCTGAGTTACCGAACACGTAACTATCACTGCGCCGTCGATCTTTCCTGACAAGTCTTCCGTGATTGATACACCATGTGCTGATAACGCACCAGCTATGTATTCTCCCTCACACAGACTCGACCTGCACCCGAACACGTGAACGAAGACTCTTAACCCCATGCCTTGATAGCTCTGCAGCCCCACCAGTCGCCTATCTTCATTTCGCGCTCTATCATCAGGCCGGAAGAGTTCAGCACAGATATAAATGTGTAGCTCTCAATGTGAGTCATGCCTGAGAATATCGCAAATCCTTTAGGCTTAAGCACCCGTTTGACATCAGGAAGCATAGTTAGATTTGGATTGAGAAGTATATTTGCTGTCAGTATGTTCACTTGCCCGCTGAATCCCTTCAGCAGATCGCCTTCAGTAAGTTCGCAGAGGTTAAAGTTTATTCCGTTGAGGTGCATGTTGCGCCGGGCTTCGGTCAGTGTCGCAGGGTCAATATCACGGGCTATGGCTTTTCCTGCTCCCAGCTTAAGGGCTGCTATAAAGAGTATTCCTGTCCCTGTCCCTATATCAAGTATAGTATCTCCGTTCTTCACTGCTCCCTCCAGAAGCGATAACGCTATCTGTGTGCTCTCATGATAACCAGTCCCGAATGCACTCGCAGGAAAAATGTATATGGGAGTTCTGTTTGCTGGTATCTCTTCTTTCTCGTGCCAAGGGGCCATGACCATTAACGTTTTGCCCACTGCTAAAGGCGGAAATGCATCATAGTGCTGTGTGTCCCATGCCTGATTTGCTGTCTTGCTGCAGCGCGAAATCTCTATGCCCTTAAAGTCAGGCTCTTTCAGGATAAATTCTAACTGGTGAACTATGTCATCAAGGCCTCTGTGTGCAGTGTAATTCGTCTTGAGAAACAGTCTGCTTTGGCCAGTAAAATCTTTCTCGGTCGTTATCTCTGAACCTATAGATTCTGTGATCGCTGCTATTGTGCTTAACTTTTCTTCGTTGAGCTGCCTGTTTTCCCTAGAGACCGGGACGCTGAGTTCAACTGTCCACCAGCCGCTATTGTTATCATTGTTCATGTCAATTATCCCCTAAATTTTTGGAGTGTGTATGTTCGGAGGAAATTATATAACACGCGGTCAGCCTTGCAGGAAAAAATCCTCCCTGCATAGCGTCAAGGGAAAACGGCTATATTGCGTCTGCCATGTCTGCCCGAGTGCGCATCCAGAAAACATATAACACGTATTCAGCCTCACAGAAAAAATCCTCCCTGCATAGCGTCAAGGGAAAACGGCTATATTGCGTCTGCCATGTCTGCCCGAGTGCGCATCCAGAAAACATATAACACGCTGTCAGCCTCACAGAAAAAAATCCTCCCTCATTGCGTCAAGGGAGGAGAGCTATATTCGTTTACCATGTCTGCCCGAGTGCGCATCTGGAAAACTATATGACACGCTGTCAGCCTTACAGGAAAAATCCTCCCTCATTGCGTCAAGGGGAAACGGCTATATTGCGTCTGCCATGTCTGCCCGAGTGCGCATCTGGAAAACTATATGACATGCGGTCAGACTTACAGGAAAAAAAATCCTCCCTCATGACTTCAAGGGAGGAGAGCTATATTCGTTTACCATGTCTGCCCGAGCTGCAATAGCATATCCTGCGCATCATGATTATTCTGTTTCGCAGCTTCTCGAAGCCATTTCACACTCTCAGCTTCGTCCTTGTTCACTCCATAGCCCTTATAGTACATAAGACCTAAATTTGCCTGCGCCTGAGAATGTCCCTGCGCCGCCGCTAGAAGTGTCCATTTCGCAGCCTCAGCATAATTCTTATCTGTTCCCTCGCCCTGAAAATATATGTACCCTATAGTCGCCTGTGCTTCACGATGCCCCTGCTCGCCGGCCTTGATGTACCACTTCAGAGCTTCCGCATAATCCTTCTTCACTTCGTAGCCGTTGTAGTACATCTGACCGATACTATACTGTCCCTGTGCGTCGCCCTGTTCTGCAGATCTCTGATACCACTTCAGGGCTTCAGCGTAATTTTTCTCCACACCGCGCCCCCAAGCGTACATGTCCCCAAGATGATTCTGTGCTTCCGAGAATCCCTGCTCCGCTGCTTTGCGGTACCATCTCACGGCCTCCGAATAGTCCTGCTTCACTCCCAGCCCGTAGTTATACATCTCGCCGAGGCCGTCTTCGCCCGCGTAATTTCCCTGAACTGCTGCCATGCGATACCACTTCACTGCTTCTTCATTATCCTGCATGACTTCTATTCCATAACGGTATTTATTCCCTAAGCTGACCTGCGCCATAGCATCACCTTTCTCCGCTGCCCTCCGGAAAAATACCATCGCCCGCTTGGAATTCTGAGGCACTCCTAATCCTAGTTCATGCATTATCCCTATCTCATAATCCGCCCCGGCATGTCCTTTGTCTGCTGCTTTCTTGTACCACTTCATCGCCTCTTCATAGTTAGCCTTAATTCCTGAGCCGTAATGATACGCCCGGCCAAGCTCAAATTGTGCCTGCATGTCTCCGTTCTTGGCTTTGCGCTGTATCTCCTTGAGGCTGGCTGCTGATACAGGAAATACTGACATCACCAGAAGAATTAACGCTGATAATGCAGCAGTCTTCATAAATTTATTATGCATTAATGAACACCTCCGTAAATATTAGTGAATGGCTATGATTATACATTATGGCTGTGTTATTATGACCCGCATAAATCTTCCCTCATGAGGTGATGCATTTTGCGTAAAGCATTCTTGATGATGATGCTTTCAGGCCTGTGCGTCTACTGAGAGTTGCGAATAATGATTGTGTGTGATAGCTATGTTATCATGACCTGCAATAAATCTTCCCTCATGAGGTGATTATCGTGCGCAAAGTGCTTGTGATTATGATTATGCTTATGCTTTCAAATTATGCGTCTGCTGAGACAAGAGCCAGATTCCTATTCATCGGGGATATTATGGTTCATGATCAGCAGTTAGACGCAGCCAGGACTAAGACCGGATACGACTTCTCCCCGTCATTCAGGAGGATAAAGCCCCTTTTTCATGATGCTTTTCTTGTCGGCAACCTAGAAACAGTTTTTGCGGGCACTGGAAAGAAATTACATTATGCAGGCTTCCCGTTCTTCAACACTCCAGACGTGTTCACTGAGAATCTCAGCAATGACCTAGAAATCGACCTCCTGACTCTTGCGAACAATCACATTTACGACAGAGGCAACGACGGCGCAAGAAGAACAGTGCAGGTTCTGAAGAGTGCTGATATTCCCTGCATAGGTCTCGGACTCGATGACGTACCCTCAAATGACGCAATAGTCCTCGTCAACAACGGAATCCGTGCAGCCTTCATCAATCACACCTACGGCAGCAACGAATGGCCTAAATCCCGCGATGTACACCTCAACGTCATAGCCTCGCCGGACATTCAAGCGAGTATGACCCGCGCAAAATCTCTCAGCCCTGACGTGATAATCGCACTGTTCCATTGGGGCAATGAATACCACTTCAGCCCTAACGTTCACCAGAAGCAGGCAGCAGAATGGGCATTCAGTGAGGGGGCAAAATTGATTGTCGGGACGCATCCTCATGTGCTGCAGCCCGTAGAGGTCAGGGTAACGAGTGATGATGTGAGGGCTGTTGCGTGGTCGCTGGGAAATTTTGTGTCGTTCCAGAGGACATTGCCCAGAGAGCGGAGCATTATTTTAGCTGCAGACTTCGTGAAGGACGACGAGGGAGTTACCAGACTCGCGGGACTCTCTGCTGTGCCGACGTATGTAGTTGCTCCCGGACGAAAGCGGACTGAGGTAACTTATGCCGGAACAGAATCAATAATCATTGAGAGTTTGGACTTTTCGGGCCTGAGCAGGCAGCAGGTGAATAATCTGCAGGGGATAGGGCGGAATGTTCTTGACTTCTTGGGAGCACAGAATATTTCTGATGATTTCGGCTTCAGTGTGCTGTGGCGTGAAGAAAGCAGAGACGTTTTGCCTGTGAGTCGCAGAAATTCTCCGCATGCCGTGCTTTCGGGAGGCAAGAAATCTCCCCGTTCCGTGCGCAAAAAGTCTTACCGATGAGCTTCTGCACTCAGGCAGAGAGTGAATCTGCAATGACTGAGCGTCCGGGCTTAAGCAGTCTGTGAACAGGCCGGAATGTTCTTGACTTCTTGGGAGCACAGGATTTCGGCTTCAGTGTGCTGTGGCGCGAAGAGAGCAGAGACGTTTTGCCTGTGAGTCGCAGAAATTCTCCGCATGCCGTGCTTTCGGGAGGCAAGAAATCTCCCCGTTCTGTACGCAAAAAATCTTCCCGATGAGCTTCTGCACTCAGGCAGAGAGTGAATCAGCAATGAGTGAGCGTCCGGGCTTGAGCAATCTGTGAACAGACCGGAATGTTCTTGACTTCTTGGGAGCACAGGATTTCGGCTTCAGTGTGCTG
>JAFSUD010000001.1 GCA_017445405.1 Synergistaceae bacterium | reverse complement strand
GCTCTCATCAATGAAGCCCGAAGGCGCGGAACACTTGAATTTCTCATGAACTCACAAATAATCAGCGTTCAGAAAAACAGGAACACCATCACCGGCATCACAGCCCAGTTACACGACAGGACGCAGCGCAAATACGGCTGCAAAATTCTCATTGACGCAACAGAATACGGCGACATCCTCCCGCTCGCAAAGACACGCTACAGGCTCGGCAACACTGTCTCCGACTTCCTGAATCCCAACGCAATGATTCAGGACATCACATGGGTAGCTATTCTCCACAAGTACAACGGAGGAGTCCCGCAATACCTGAAGCCGTCCTCACCGCTTCCCGGCTACGAGCTTGCCAAGAGAAATTACGAGAGCTACGTAACATCCGACGGAGCAAACTTCAGGAACACTTACCCCGTAGCAATACCTGTAAACTTCATGACGCACAACTCTTACAGGGGAATTCCTGACAGTGCCAATCCATACAACTATGACGCTGACATTGATAACCGCAGATACATCACGAAGACTTCAGTAAACTGGGGCAATGACTATCCCGGAACTTACGGCTGGAACGGCAGAAGAGGCCTTCCTGTGAGCTACCTTGAGGACAAGAATTTACGCCTTCAGGTCGAACGCGAGGCACTCATCAAGACTCTGAACTTCATTTACTATGTGCAGAACGAACTCGGCGAGGACTGGTCGGTTGCAGATGACGAGTACAAGAACAGAATCCTTCCAGAAGCAGCCCGCAATCTCCCCCGGGACTGGCAGGAGATCGTCCGGAGAATGCCCGTCATTCCCTACGTCAGAGAATCCCGGCGCATAATAGCTTCGCACACGCTTACATCACACGAGCTGCTCCATAATTCCCTGAGCTACCGGGACGGCCAGACGAGCCACGAGTTCAGCGACGCAATCGCAATAGGGGGATACATACTTGACCTTCACGGAGCAAACACAGATGCAGATATGGAGTGGGAATTTGAGGAACGCGCCCAGTCAACGGTAATCAACAGACCGCGCGGGCCTTTTCAGGTGCCGATGAGCATACTTATTCCGAAGGACACTGACGGACTTATCGCTGCAGAGAAAAATTTATCCATGTCCAGACTTGCAGGAGGAGCACTCCGTCTTCAGCCGATCACCATGATGACCGGTCAGGCTGCCGGAGCACTCGCTGCCGTAAGTGTCCGGGACAGCAGGAAGCCGAAGGACGTTCACCCCATGAGCGTACAGTGGGAACTCGTGAAGTCCGGAGTATCTCTCTCATTGTGCAATTACTCAGACGTTCCCCCCGGGCATCCCCTCAACAGGAGCGTGCAGATCTCGAATCTTTACGGCCTCATCGACGCAAATGAATACCCTCATGCTCCCTCGTACAACATCAGGGAGTTTGAAGACCCCGTGCTGGCAATGGCGATAATCCGCGGTCAGGATAAAGGAGTCTTCGGAGTGAATGACATGATAACGTCAGGCTATGCAGATACCATTCTTGAACGGGCGCAGAAAGCAGTCAACATTCCTGTGAAGAAGGGCTTAGTCGGAGGGAAACCGCATAACTTCCTTTCACGCGGAGACTTAGCGAGAGCCGTGTATTCAGCGTTCCCTGCACTGAAGGAAATTACGCCTCCGAAAAATGCCCGCATTCCCTTCAGTGTCGGCAAGCACAGAAATTCAGAGTACGTAGAGGTACTCGGCCGTCTGGGGATTCTAGATGTGTACGGCAGAGAGCAGGAGTTCTACTACGGCCGCCCTGTAACTAAGGGAGAAGCAGCAGATATTATTGTGAGGGCATGTGTTGAGGCAGCAGGATTATAGATTTATTGCGCTCGGAGGAGGGAACGAGACAGGAGGGAGCTGCTATGCCCTGAAGTTCGGAGGGAGCAGAATAATGCTCGATACAGGGATGCGCTACAGCCCCGATCACTCAGTCAGAGTCCCGGACATTACACCGCTCTACACAGACTGGGGACTCGACGGCCTCTGGGATCTCGACGCGCTCATCTTCAGCCACGCTCACCTTGACCACACGGGAGCACTGCCCGTGTTCATGCGGAGTCTTCACGGAGTCGGGATCTACTCATCTGAAGCAACACCGGACATGTTGTCTGCGCTGTATCACGATAACTTCTTCAGCCCCCTTAAGCGCGACATCGCCTCAATGTCTGACACGTTCATAACGCTGAAGTACGGCGAGACTCACACACTGAAGGATTTTGCGGTTACTCTCTACCCTGCCGGACACATGCCGGGGGCAGCAATGACTCTCATCGAGAACGAGGACTGCAGAGTACTTTACACCGGAGACTTCTGCACGTTCGAACAGTACACCGTGAAGGGAGCGGAGATTCCGGAGGTGAAGATTGACGCGCTTATCTGCGAGAGCACTTACGGCTACGGAACTCCTCCGGGCAAACTCAACCTCTACTACATTGCTGACAGAATCAACACTCTGCTTGCGAAGGGCGATGTGTTTACCTGCACAGTGAGGAACTCGGGGAAGGCTGCGGAGATCTCTGCTGCGGTGAGCGAGTGCATCAGCAGGGGAATGATTCCCGAGATAGATATATGGGTTGATGCGATGTGCGAGAAGTCATGCAGGGCTTGCGAAAAATGGGGAACGAGAAAGATTTTCGGTGAACACGTGAAGCCTATGGAGCGGTATTCTCATGGAATGATGGGCATGATAATTACAGGCCGTCCTTCCGGGAGAATGTATAATCTCTCACTGAACATGTCAAACCATGCGGACAGCTACGAAATAATGAATCTGATAAAGATAACGAAGCCTGACAGAGTGATATTCGTTCACGGAGTGCCCTATGAGAAAGGGACGCATCACATTGTGAATGAAGTGCGTGAACGTTACGGGGAGGCGGTAGAGGCAGTTCACAGCGTCAACTCGGAAGAAATAAACTTACTGAAGGAGTGAAAGTATTACGCGCAAAGTAAAGAAGCATGAAGTCAGCAGAGTCTGATAAAGATAACGAGGCCAGACAGAGTAATATTTGTTCACGGAGTGCCCTATGAGAAAGGGACGCACCACATTGTGAATGAAGTGCGTGAACGTTACGGGGAGGCGGTAGAGGCAGTTCACAGCGTCAACTCGGAAGAAATAAACTTACTGAAGGAGTGAAAGTATTATGCGCAAAGAAGGAAGCACGAAGTTAGCAGAGTACGTTTCAGAGGAGACAGCGAAGCGCAGGAAGTTTAGTTCTGTGCGTTTGCTGAAGAGCAAGACAAGTTTTTTTGCGGCACGTCATCTTTACGAGTGCGCAGGGAAGACACCGGCAGACTTTGAGAAGCTGAAGGTGCTGCGTGATGAGGATATGGCTGATGCAGTACGGACAATCCTAAAGCGGCTTGAGATAAAGGACTTTGCAGAACTGAAGAAGTGGGCAGCCGAAGAGAAAGCTAATGCAGATACTCTTGTGCAGCTCCAGATGAAGGGCAGACAGGGGGTCAGCAATTCCGACTTCAAGGCAATACTGCGCCTCAAGGAGAAGACATCAGCTCCGTACCTGCTGACTCTGATGTGGTTATTCTCCGCCAAGTGCAGTGATGATTACCCGGCCAAGAAAGGACTCGCCGAGTTTCTGGAGATAATTCACCCTAACGACATAGGCAGGCTCTACAAAGTGTTATTGCTGGAACTTGCCCCCAAGAGCAAAGATGACGACGACTCGGACTCTCAGGAAGCAGCAAGCGTGAAGGACAGCGGAAAGTATGAGGCGCAGGTCGAGGAACTGAGGGCGGAACTCGAGAGCGCATATATCCGGCTGAATGCGAGCGAGGAGAATTTCGAGCGTTTCCAGCAGGAGAGTGCAGAACTCGCAGTAGTGGACGTTCTGGCAAAGATGAACTCTCAGGAAGCCGGGCAATTGCTCGACCAGTTCGCGAAGTCGGAGCAGACGCTCAGGCAGTTATCATCATCAGGCTACACAGTGCCCAAAGAGTTATCGAGCGTGTCATTATGCGTGAGGATGTTCATGCGGACGATGAGGAGCGTGTTCCGGATAAGCCCTGTGCACGTGATGGGCGAGAAACTGAAACTGACGCTTGAACAGGCAGAAAGATATGATTACAGCGGATCAGATTTTGCAGATGACAATGAAGTCAAGACGGTAGAAGTGATTTCGCCGGGCTGGCGTTACGGCAAAGAAATATTCTCACTGCCCAAAGTTATAGAGTGCAGTGAATAAATATTGCAGAATGGAGATGTTATATCGTGGCAAGAAATTTATACTTCGGAATTGACTTAGGCACTACAAATTCAGTAGCAGCTTGGGGTCAGGAGAACAAGGACGGAAAATTTATCACTAAGGCCGTAGAACTCAGAGTCTTAGACGAGAAACGCAATCCCAGCAAGGAAAAGATGCTGCCTTCCTGCGTGTACTACAAACAGGGAGAGCCGCCGACCGTCGGAGCATATGCCCGGCGGATGCTGAGTACTCAGAGCAGAAGAGTCATCAAGTCAGCGAAAAGCTCAATGGGTACAGGCAGGAAGTACCAGATAGACGACAGAGAGATAACACCTGCAGAAGTCTCATCACTTATTCTGAAGCAGATAGCAGTATCATCAAGAGAGTTCAATTTGGGACTGATACCTGATGATGCAGTAATCACAGTTCCGGCCTCATTTGACCCCGACCAGAGAGCAGACACCAACGAGGCAGCAAGATTAGCCGGCTTCAGGCTCAGTGATGACGACGGCAAGACCCGCAACATTCTGCTGAATGAACCTACAGCAGCACTCTATGACTTTCTGAACAGGCAGGACAACGAGGAGATTCCGGAAGTCCTGGACTTGTCAGAGCAGAAAACTATTCTAGTGTTCGACATTGGGGGCGGGACTCTGGATGTGTCGCTTCATGAAGTTACGCGCAACAATGACCCGGATAATGCACTGCCATACGACATAAGGCCTCTGGCAATCTCGCGCCATACACTCTTAGGCGGTGATAACTTTGATGAGTTATTACAGCACTTCCTCATTGATAAGCTCGTCAGAATCGACATCGACTCACTCGGAGAAATCCGGGCTGATGCTTTCAGGAGCGACATACTCGACACTGCGGAGAAGGCCAAGATCGAGCTGAACTCCCGCGTGGAGATATACAGGAATCAGGGCATAGATGACTACAACAGCATGAACATAAGCTGCGAGATTCTGAGACCGTACATCGGCGATACAGATTACGGGATAGATTACGAGCTTACTCTTCAGGAATACCGCCAGATAATGAGGCCTTACCTTGCGCCGGATCTGACTATGGACTCGCTTAATAATCTTGATGCACTCTCGGGACGCACTGACAACATCATTTACCCTGTGCTTGACGTCCTCGACAAGGCAAGAAGCAAGCTCGGCTCAGTCCCCAAGATTGACGCAGTCCTCATGAACGGCGGAATGTCAAAGCTCTTCGCGATACGTGAACGCATACAGGAATTTTTCGGCTTCCCTCCGCTCGAGGTGGGCGATCCTGACCTGGCCGTAGCTAGGGGAGCGAGCGTGTATCACTACTGGAGGCACAAGGGCATCAAGACTCCGGAGATTCAGAATGACGACATCGGAATTGCCGTGCAGGGAGGAGGACTCCAGAAACTCATACTTGCGGGCACAACATTACCCTTCACGACGGAGATATTCACGTTCGAGATTCCGAAGGATGACGCAGAGAGAATAGACCTTCCGTTCTACAAGGGTACTCGTTCCGACACACAGCCACCCAACAGACGCATAGCCACGCGCAGAATCAGATTCACTTCTCCTCAGCCTGCAGGGACTCCGATTCAGCTTCAGGGACTCGTGAACGAAGCCGGGACTCTGAGCCTCAATGTCTGGCGCGGGGACGATCCCGGGACTCTCTACACAGTTGACAACGTCCACACCGACATGACGGAAGCGGAACTCCCTCCTGTGTTCGTGATTCCGGGCGGAGGTTTCAAGAAGAAGCCCGCCGAGAATCTTCCGAAGTCAGAGATAGCCGAGAATATGCCCCTGCTCGTGAAGAAGTACGACCGCATACTCAGCGACCACGACACGAACAGGCTCAAGCAGGACACGAAGTATTACATGAACCTGATGAAGAACTTAGAGGTCAAGATACTATCAGCGTCTAACTGCGGAGAGGCAATAGATGAAGTGGCGAGGATTATGGGGAAGTACTACAGGGAGTCGAAGCGTGCAGCGAGGCTGTTGGGAAGGCTGGCTCGTAACTCATCGCCTCAGGATTTCGAGAAGGCAGCGAGGCACTTAATCAGGATGTGCAACCCCAGACTAATATCTGAGAACTTGGGAAAGGTCATGACGTTTGCGAGTCTCCCGAAAACTAAGCTGATGGTTCAGAGCACAGCGATTCAGGCATTGAGCACACTGCGCCGTTCGGAGGACGAAAAGCTGTTCCTCGAGCTGCTGAGGATGCGTCCGTTCCCTGCTGCTGCGAAGACTCTGACTCAGGAACTGTGTTATGCGCTCGGTCGGGCAGGGCACACGCAGGAGTCTGTGTTAGTGCTTGCGGAGTGCGTGAGAGGCAGGGAGAACTCGGAACGTATTGCGGCATTCTGGGCACTTGGCCGTGTGTCGAGCAGGGAGAGGGAGGACAGGATTCCCGCGTCAGTGCTGGAGATGGTGCTTCCGTCAGTGCTGCGGTGTGTTGAGAACGAGCGGCATTCTGCAGCCTTCTGCAATGGAATTTACGCGCTCGGTGAGATGTGCGACCAGAGAATCCCGGTGGACAGAGTCAGCAGGGAGTCGGCCTCAAAGGCTGATGCATTGCTGGAGAGGCTCTCACTCTTTGCGGACAGCATCAACGCACAGGCAAAGGGTTACATAAATATTGCGCTGAACATGATTCGTGGAGCGGCACTGAGCACAGAACAGGAAGAGGTATTGCTGAAGCTCCGTGACTCAGCACCGGAAGACGACTAGGTTTGCGGGCGGGCGGGCGGGAGGTTGGACGCGCCGGTATACCAAGCGGACAACCCTCTCTCCCCTTCACGGTCTCACTCCTTACGCATCACGACACTCACCGTCATAACGGCTAACGACAGCAACATTCCGCATGTCGATGCATCACCCCTCTCACTCTGAGGCCTCACTCCTTACGCATCACGATACTCACCATCATCACAGCTAACGACAATAATATTCCGCAGGTTGATGCATTGAGCTTCACGAACCCCAAGTCCCACACAGGATTTCCCCAGAATGTCATGTATAGCGTGAGTGCTATTCCCGACAGCGCAGACAGAAACGCTCCGGTGTTAGACGCTCGCTTTGTGAACAGCCCGAACACTAACGGAGCAGTCAGAGATACGCTCATGAGTGAGTAAAAGATGGTGAGTGCGCTAATTATGCTCTCGAGCTTCAGCGCAAGAAA
Organism: Synergistaceae bacterium; assembly: GCA_017445405.1. GTDB lineage: Bacteria > Synergistota > Synergistia > Synergistales > Aminobacteriaceae > JAFUXM01. The sequence continues at coordinate 33,594 of JAFSUD010000001.1, read as the reverse complement.
CACGCCTATCACTCCGCAGACAAGACTCGTGATCTGTGATGACCACAGCAATTTGCGGTCAGATATTGCAGGATTGATGAAGCGTCTGTAGAGATCGTTCACGAGAGACCCGGCGAGCATGTATAACACTGTATCTGCTGTGCTGACCTCTGCAGCAAAGATTCCTGCAAGCGCGAGACTCGCTGCCCAGAAAGGCATCATTTCCTTCATTGCTGTAGGCAGTGCTAGGTCTGCCCTCGAGAGTCCCGGGAACTTCGCGAAACATGCCATGCCTATAATCACGGGTATCACTGCGAACACGAGCTGGACGAGTCCGTTCATTGCAGTACCGATTCTGATAGCGCGTTCGTCCTTAGCAGCAAAGACCTTCCCTATGAGGCCCGGCGAGATGAAGAACGAGGGCACGAGCATAACAATGTAGCCTATGATTGCGGTGCTGCCTATCCCGAAAGCGTCAAAGTATGATGCACTGCTCACGCTTTCTCTGATTCCTTCAAAGCCTCCCGAGTAACTCAGCACATAAGGGCACGCAATGATGAACCCTGCGAGAATCACTGCAAGCTCTATCACGTTGACAAATGCACTCGCTAGAAGTCCTCCTGCTGCGAAATACAGCGTCGTAACAAGCGCGCCTATAATCACTCCCTGAGTTTTGGGGACGTTTGCAGCGACATCAAGAATCCATGCGATACCGAGTAATTGTCCTGCGAAGAGTGCGAGAGTGCCTACAGCCATCATGAAGGAGATTAACCCGGAAAATGCTCTGCTGTAGCGCGAGTCGAGATAATCACTCAGAGTGTAGAAGTTATGCCTGCGTGCGATGCGCCAGATTTTCGGGCCGACGAGGAACGCAAGAATGAGTGAGCCTATGCCCGAGCTGCCGATCCACCACCATGCGGAGATTCCGTGAGTGTACGCAAGGGCAGTTACGCCCACTGTGGAGCCTGCACCGAGATTAGCGGCAATGAGTGTTGTGAACAGCAGACCCGAACCGAAGGAGTGTCCTGCGACGAAGAAGTCAGAGGCGGATTTAGCTTTTCGGCCTATGTATGCGCCGAGTGCGACTAGGATTACTGCGTAGAGAATGATGAATGAGAGCATGATAGTAGTTCCCCCTTATGGGCATAATAAAACTCCCTGCCTAGTTCTTCGCTAAACAGGGAGTAATTTCTTCCGTCGTCTTAGTGTTTATTGGCTGGGAATCAGGGATTCGAACCCCAATTGCTTGATCCAGAGTCAAGTGTGCTGCCGTTGCACCAATTCCCAGACTGTTAATCATGTTATGTTTTCTGTGAACAGTGAGAGATTTTATCAGCTTTCCCGAAAATGTCAACACACCAGCAAATTTTTGACCGTCTCAGCCCGTCATAGTACAATTAACCGCACATATCAGCGGGAAAGGAGGAATAGTCATGCAGAAGCAGGAGAGCGCAAAGATGGAGGAACTCACCAGCGAGGAACTCAAGAGTGCAGCAGGAGGCGGTTGGATCACCGATGGCAGCAGGACAGACGCAGCATTAGGCCTGAAACTTAATGATGACACACAGAAATCTGGTGCGCATGTTAATATTATCTAACTGTCCGGCAAGTTCAGCGCAAGTTTGTCGTCGTTCTCCTTCACTAGGCTTAAGTGGAGGGGAATTTTTGTCTGCATTCACCGATTCGCTGGTATAATCTCACAAAACAATCACAGAGGAGACTTCAGTACTATATGTCAGGAAAACGCGTGCTAGTTACAGGAGGAGCAGGGTTCATCGGCTCACACTTATGCGAGAAATTATTAGCTCAGGGAAATGACGTTATATGCGTCGATAACATGTTCACCGGCCAGAAGCGCAACATCAGGCATCTCATGAAGGATGACTACTTCGAGTTCCTGAGACGGGACATTATCGAGAACATCTACGTCGAGTGCGACCAGATCTATAATCTTGCGTGCCCGGCCTCACCGATACACTATCAGTATGACCCCATCAAGACGAGCAAAGCCTGCTTCATGGGTGCGCTTAATACATTAGGCCTCGCGAAAAGATGCCATGCCCGCATACTTCAGGCCTCAACGTCGGAAGTTTACGGCGACCCGGAAGTTCACCCCCAGCCCGAGAGCTACAGAGGATGCGTCAACACGATCGGCATACGTTCATGCTATGACGAGGGCAAGAGAATAGCCGAGACGTTATTTTTCGACTACCACAGGCAGCACAAAGTAGACATCAAGGTTGTGCGTATCTTCAACACCTACGGGCCGAGAATGCGCAGTGATGACGGCAGAGTCGTGAGCAACTTCATAGTTCAGGCACTCAGAGGACAGGACATCACGATATACGGAGACGGCACGCAGACGAGGAGCTTCTGTTTTGTGAGCGACTTAGTCGAGGGAATGATACGCATGATGAACAGCAGAGACGGATTCACCGGGCCTGTGAACTTGGGCAATCCCGGAGAGTTCACGATGCTCGAGCTTGCAGAGATGGTGCTCAGGCTGACTGGCTCACACTCAAAGATTGTGCACATGCCCCTTCCTGCAGATGACCCGACGCAGAGAAAGCCAGTGATTGACCTCGCGAAAAAGGAGCTTGGCTGGGAGCCGACGATTAAGCTCGAGGACGGCCTCAGAGAGACGATCGAGTACTTCAGGCAGACGTTAGATGTATAGGCATTTCGTGAAGAGGCTGCTGGATGTAGTGCTGAGTCTGGCAGCTCTTACGGTCTTGGCCGTTCCGATGATGATATTTGCTCTGATGATTAAGCGTGAGGACAGAGGCCCGGCATTCTTCAGGCAGAAACGCGTCGGGAAGGGCAAACGTCATTTCAGCATGTACAAGTTCCGCTCAATGAAGATGTCCACGCCTCACGACGTGCCGACACACTTACTCACTAACCCGGAACAATACCTGCTGAAGTGCGGAAAATGGATGCGCAGGTACTCAGTTGATGAACTCCCGCAGATAATCAATATTCTGAAGGGTGATATGTCGATCGTCGGGCCTCGTCCTGCACTGTGGAATCAGTATGACCTGATAGCCGAGCGCGACAAGTACGGAGCTAATGACATCAGGCCGGGACTGACTGGCTGGGCGCAGATTAACGGACGCGACGAGCTGGAGATTCCCGAGAAGGCTAGGTTTGACGGCGAGTATATGCAGAGAGAATCATTCATGTTTGATGCGATGTGTATATTCAGGACGGTGTTTAGTGCAGCGAGACACGAGGGAGTAGTTGAGGGCGGAACAGGAGAATTAGCTAGGAAACATTGAGAGAAAGGCCGTTCCTCCTGATGCGGATCGGGAAGAACGGTATTTTTATGTGAAACTACAGGCCGAAAAGTTCATCATGATCGCCGAGACGCTCAAGCCTCAGCCAGTCATCGCCTACGTAAGTATATATCAGCAGGAAGTCAGAACGTATGTGGCATTCACGAGAGCCTTCCCAATTATTGTGGAGCGGATGATCTCTGTATAAAATCGGAAGTTTCTTATCATTCGCCAGAGCAATCACAATCAAATCAAGTTCTCCGCCTTTAGCCAGCAAATTGCGATGTATGCCTCTGATTTCACGCTTGAAATCCTGCCTGAATGACTTAGGACGCTCGATATTCCTCATCTTCTGCGTATGCCTCTGCGCGAAGTTCATCAAGCTCCGCAAAAAATTCTTCAAGCGTCATTTTGTCCGTGAGTCCGTGCTCGACTTCATACTTGGCCCGAATCGTCGACTCTGTGGGATTGCCGAACTTGTCCCAGATCGCGCCGTTGTCGTCCTCGTCTTCTTCCGTGTAATCGTAGTTGTCGATGAGTTCACGAATCTCTTCATCAGTCATCTTGCGCGTAAAATGATACTTCTCCTTTGGACTTGTTAATACTGCTTCCATTCATATCACCTCCTGTCCGCTACACTGTGATTATAAGCGTGTTAGTCTTCAGAACGTGAACATACCTCACATCCTTCGCAGTCTGCATCACCATCTTGATACCTATTCCCTTCTCCGGCGGAGACTCCGCAAGCTGAACCGCCCTCTTCTTCATGTTGAACGTCCCGCAGTCATCACGAAGCCTGAACACCAAATCTCCATCATCATAAATCAGCCTCGCCGCCATCTCGTGCCTCTTGCCGTCAGAGAAGCCGTGATTAATCACATTCATTCCCAGCTCCTCAACACACAGCGCGAAAATATAGCTCCTCTCGTCGTCAATCTCGTGTCTCTTGCAGAAATCTCCCACCGCAACAGACAATGCTATTACCTCTTCAGCATTACGCGGGGATGCCTCGATATCATCATTCCTCGTGTAGCTGAACTTCTCGGGAAGGCTGAACAGCTCCAGAAAACTAGTTACTATCTTCTTATCCCTCACGCACATTACTGCAATTTCCAGCACAACCAGCAGCCCCGCAGACACCGGGAACGCCAGCCATATCCCATTAACGCCCCACAGCGTGCCCAAAGTGTAGGTGCATACTACTATCAGCACCAGCCTGTTAAGTATCGTGAAGAAATGCGCAAAGCCCATGTGTTTGCTTGCCTGCTGCATGTTCAGAATAGTATCTCCGCAGGCCTGAAGCGGCACAGTTACCGCAAGTGCCCTCAGCGCAAATCCCGCCATCCCTGCAGCCTCCGCAGAGTCCTTGATGTAGAACGCTGCTATCTCCGGCGAGAACCAGAACACCACCGCAGACACCGGAACTACAAGCACAAGAATATTCGTGAATGCGCACTTGGCCAGTTCATCAAGGGACTTCGTGTCGCGCTCGCTGAAGAACACTCCCCCAAGCAGTAACACCGTGCTCGCCGTCCCTGCACCTATGACCTCCATGATATCCCGGAAGTTGTTCTGCACCGAGTACGCGGCTAATGCTGCCTGTGCACCTACGGCGAAAATGAACCTGTTCACGAGGATAGGCCGTATCGTCTTGCACATGCACTTTGTGAGATGAGGAGCACCGCCGGAAAGCATCTTTGCGAGTTCAGATAACCCTGTCAGCTCGAAGCGAAGGCGGAACATCGAGTCCTTCCTGAAGAAGTGAGTCAGCATGAGTCCGAGAGCGAGGTAGTTCGCAATTGACGTAGCGAGTCCCATCCCGAACTCTCCTCCGCCGATCACATACCCGACGAGCAGATCTCCCGCAATGTTCGCAACGGTCATAACGGCGACTCCATAGCGCACGAGTTTGGGCGAACTGTCCATCTGGAGTATTGCCGATAGAGCGGGAATAGCTATCAGTGCAGGAGCACCTATCAGCACTCCGACGAGGTAATCCCTTGTGCTCACCCATAACGGCGAGCCAGACTCACCCGCTCCGAAAAATGATGCAATCCTCCCTGCAAAGATGACTCCGAACACAGCAATCATTGACGCAAGCAGCATCCATAGCGGAAACGCGAACCCGAACACTTTCTGCGCACTCCTGATGTCTCCCTTGCCCAAGTGAGTCGAACACCGAGCCTGAAGTCCCACAGCAAGAAGCCCCGATAGCGCGCCGAATATGCTGAAAATGGGCCTACTCACTCCCATAGCTGCTATTCCCTGAGAGCCTAATACACGGCTGATTACTACCCCGTCAATCACTGTTGACAGCGTGTAGGTCAGCTCTATGAACACGTACACTAACAGCGAATCACGAAACAGCTTCTTTGTGAGCATCAGTCTTTGCCTCCGTCGTACCTGAGACACAGCATAGTAATATCATCTGACTGCGGAGCTTTCTTCACGAACCCGTTAATCTCCTCCTGCACAGATAACAGAATATCCTTCGCGCTCTTTCCTGCGTTCCTGTTCAGCGCGTCAATCATCCGCTCTGTTCCGAACTGTTCATCGTCTGAGTTATTGGCCTCCGGTACTCCGTCAGTGTAGACATACACGCAGTCTCCGGGCTTGAGCATAAATTCATGTTCCGTGAACTCCAGATCTGGTATTACTGCAATTGCGGGGTCATGGTCTGCATCGTAAAGCGTGAAGCTCCCTCCGGCTCTGCAGACTGCCGGGTGCTCGTGTCCTGCGTTTGAGGCAATAAGCCGTCCCGTTGACAGCTCCAGAATCCCGAGCCACACAGTAACAAACAGCATCTCATCATTCGAGTCGTTGAGCTGGTTGTTCACGTCATGAAGTATCTCGCCCGGAGTGCCTCCCAACAGTGCGCGGTTCTTGATTAGCGTCTTCGAGATAACCATGAATAACGCTGCAGGTACTCCCTTGTCCGAGACATCAGCAATCACGAGTGCCAGATGGTCATCATCAAGCATGAAGAAGTCGTAGAAGTCTCCTCCGACCTCTTTCGCCGGAGTCATTGTTGCGTAGATGTCGCACGCTGTCCTCTCGGGGAAATCAGGTAACAATTTCGGCAGCATATCGGCCTGAATCTTTGCGGCGACGTTGAGTTCTGCAGAGACCTGCTGATTCGTGCCTATCATCTCCCCGAAGCTCTGCATGTAATCCTTCAGGGATGACGTTATCTCGTTGAAGCTCCGTGCGAGATCGCTTATCTCGTCGTCCTCATCATGTACGGTGATTTTGCGGTCGAGTTCCCAGTTCGAGGTTATATCCCGGACTTCACGGCCAAGTTCAGCGAGCGGGTCAGCTACTTGCTTCTGAGTCCTGCGGATTAATGACGCTGTGATGAAAGCTGAGAGCGCGAGTGCCGCAGCGAACACGGCAACAATGACGGGAAGGCTCGTGCATGATGCTGCGATTATCCCCGCCAGTGATGCCGTGATGAATGAGGCTGATGCTGCCCTGATGAGTGCTGAACGTAATTTTTGCCTTATCGTCATGATGAGTGCTACTGCTCAATCTTGAGGAACTTGTCGAAGCCTGTCAGCTTGAGCACGGACATTACTTCTTTGCGGACGTTGCGGATGGTGAATTTTCCCTGAGCCTTCATCTTGTTCTGGTAGAGCAGGAGAAGACGGAGTCCCGCAGATGATATGTAGGTCAGTTCCGCCATGTCGAACACGAGGTGCTTTACGCCCTCTATGGACTCGGAGAGTTCCTCGTCAAGCTCGGGAGAAGTGATCGTGTCGAGACGTTCACGAAGTGCTACAGTGAGAGTGCCTCCGTCAAGAATCTTTGTGATTGTGAGTGCCATTGTGTAATAGTTGCCTCCTAAATATTGTGGATTATGAGTGAAATTATCGCTAATGCCCGTGTGGTGTCAAGTCAAGCATTGCGCGCTCGTAGACGAGATCCGACCTGAGCATGACAGCAAAACACACACTTAACGGGATAATCGCGAGCCATATAGTTATCTCCTGAAGATAGGGACTCAAGGCCGTAACTATTGCCCCTCCTGCAAAGAACGCAAGGATAATTTTTGCGTGCTTGGCTATCTTTGCGCGGGCTTCTGCTTCCGGCTCATGATGGCGGTTGATTTTCGCAAGATGCATTCCTATGTGCTCTTCAAGCTCCTCTTTTGCCTCTGCCTCTTCCTCGTAGTGCCGGATGATTCGTGCAAGACTGATTCCGATCTGCCGGACATGATTCGTTACGAACGTCGTAGCCATAGGTACGCCCTCAGCCTGCCTGAACGTGTTGAACTGCATAGCGCACAGAAAGTTAATGATTACCTGCGCTATCTGGTCAGGCCACGTGAAGGGCATTAACCCTATGAAGAACAGGACAATTATCTCAATGCCGACTAAGAGAGTATCCCAGCGGATTATCCCTGTATGCTTGACCTTCTCCGGCAGAATCTCAGACAGAATAGTTCCCAGAATGTAGGCTGTCATAGGGATGAAGTAGTAGAAGCATTCCCCCCAGTCTCCGCGCCCGAAAGCTGCAGACATCTTCACGATGTTTCCAGTCTGGGCATTGCTGAAGACTCCGCCTCTTAGGTTGTAGGTGTAGAGTCCCATCATGCCCCCCGCAACGGTGAGCAGCTCAAAGATGTAATATTTCTCGCACGTCAGGTAGAACTCCTTGTGAAGCTCCTTGTGCAGTATCTTGCGTTTCTCTGTGTTAAGCTCCTGCATAATTCACGCATCCTTCCTTAAACGGGCATAACCCGCAGTTTTTGTGATTTGGAACATACGGCCCTGAAGCGCATATCCCGGCAGCTCTTGTTACGCGTTCACGTATGGCCGGAAAGTCAGTAATCATTCTCTCCGCAGTCATGCCCTCACGCAGAAAGGCTATCGCAGTCTTCACGGACTCTGCACCTGTAAGCTCATGAACTACCAGAGCGTAGAAGTCTAACTGCGATTCGTAGAGTCCTGGAGGAGTCCTGCCGTATTCGGTAATCTTGTAGTCGATGATGTTATTCTCCCAGAATGCATCAATAGATCCGGCCAAACTCGTACTCTCATCAAGCGGCACTCTGAATCTGTACTCGCGCTTGATGTCCCTGCGGGTTCGGAGCATCTCTCCCAGCTCACCGGCTGCAAACTTCATCAGCCACTCTTTGACGTGAGAGTCTTTATCCTTGTCATTCTTGCGCCACGCTGCCCTGAGACTCCCCGGCATGTGCGACAACGCCTCTTTATCGTGAAGGTAATAGTCAAGTCCGGCTTCATAGTCCTCACCTTCAGGCCACCGAGACAATATCCAGTGCACCAGACTTCCTAACTCTGCGCCTCCGGAATAGCCGTCGTAATCGTCTGCTTTCTCGATGGGGTCTTCCCACTTGAGAGTCCGGCCCTGCATGTAGCTCCTCCTCCACGCAAACGGACACCACTCGTACAGCGAAAACGAACTCGCCGAAAACTGCCGCAGTGAGTTCTTGGCCTTCACCACGTTCACGGAACGCAAGGAGTCTTCTCCACTCTGCTGTACCGCGTCCTTGAAAACACCTGCAGGGAGTTCATGAGCGATTACGGGGTCATTCACCTTCTCGTGGTCAGTTAATAGCTTCGTCCACGTGTGAGGGTGAGCCTCCTGCGAGTTCTCGTCGATCATTCCGCAGAATATCAGGCTGTCCTGTGCACGGGTCGCAGCAACGTAGAATAATCTTGTCTGTTCCTCCTCTTCTCCCTGCTCGGATAACAGCTTCTCCCATGATGCCAGCTTGGGCGTGATGTCCTGCCCCTCGAGCACCTCATCAGGAAGTTTCGTGAAGACAAGGCCGAGTTCGCGTGAAGGCCTCAGTGAGTCGGTGTCGGATTTCTTCTGCTTGCGCGGGTCAAACACTATTGCGACGGGATACTCGAGTCCCTTTGCCGAGTGGACAGTCCCTAACCTCACGGCGTTTTCTCTGTCGTCATGCCATGCAGGCTCCTCAAAGCTCACTCCGTTATGTACGGTTCGAGTCAGCCACTCCGCACACGAGACGAGAGTCGCTGTCCCTGAACGCTGGAAATCCCGAGCCACTGACACCGCAAGCCTTATGTTGCGCAGCACTCTCATTCTGTCGCCGGGCTTGTACGCTGAGAGCCACCTCCTGTCTCTGTCAAACAGCTCTATCAATCCTGCAGGGCCTTCATGTTCACCGACGAGAGCGTAATACTTGAGCCGCGAATATGCTTCAGGCAGACGCTCACGGACTAACGCACTTGGCCGGGTTTCCTTGTCTGAGAGAGTGAGGCACTTTATCGCTTCATCCTCGCTGACACCAGATAACGGGGACATCAGCCAGCCCGCAACAGCGAAATCGTCGCTCATGTCCGCAGCAGCACGCAATAAACACACCACGTCGTTAATCTCTATGCGTGCGAAGTAGTCAGTGCTCTTGTCCTGAATTGACTTGATGCCGAATTTTTCGAGCGACTCCTCGATCACCGGGTAAATGCTTCTTGCCGGAGCAAGCACCGCGAAATCGGAGTACCTGACCTCACGAATGCGCTTCTCCTTCTTGTCCCAGACTGTGCGCTCTTCCCTCACCCACTCGTGAATCCTGCGTGCGAGTTCATCGGCGAGGTTCTGCCTTCCCTGAGCGAGCGAGCTTTGGCCGTGAGGAGCGAGGATGACCTCGAAGACGGGCATAGTTCCCGAGTCGCGTTCTGTGCCTAAAGTTACGGGATTAACGCGGTTATATGTGAGCCTGTTCATGGGGTAAGACTTGCCGAGTCCGTGAAGCCATATTGACGCAAACAGCCTATTGATGATACTCAACAGCTCATCTCTCGTTCGGAAGCTGGTATCAAGCTCGATGCTGCGGTCTGAATCCTTGATTGTCTCTGCGAACAGCCGGGGGTCTGCGTGCCTGAATCTGTAAATTGACTGCTTGGGGTCTCCGACGGCGAAGAGTCCGGTGTTTTCACTGACGAGCTGATGAATCATGTCGTGCTGTAACCTGTCGGTGTCTTGGAACTCGTCAACTAGTATATGCCTGAACTTGCGCGTAACTGCTCCGTCGTGAATAGCTGTGCGTGCGTGGTTAATCATGTCTGCGAAGGAGAGGAGGCCGCGTTTCTTCTTCATGTTGTCCCACAGTGCCCAAGAGAGAGCGCAGAACTTGAGGAGAGTCTTGCGCATTGCGAGTTCCTGAGCTGTGAGGGGGGAGTCGATGTCTGGAGTAATCTCTAGTGCAGCTTTAGGTCTGCTGTCCCTGTACTGAGTGAGAGTCCTATTTCCAAGATAAGGTTTGATGGATGCGAACGGTTCTCCTGTTCCTCCTTTAGCCGCCGCAAAATCAGTGTAGAAATCCTGCAGAGTATCATCATCTGCTTTGACTCCTCTGTAACTATCAAGCATCTTATTGAAGATTGCGCCCTTGCCGTTAGGATTATTAGGCTTTGGGAGTTCAGGGATGACCGCGAAAGTGTCCCAGACTTCCTGCCACTCAGGGAGCAGAATATCTCTGACGCATGATTTAGCGGACGCAATCAATAAATCGTTATCTGCCCACGAGAGCATTTCCTGCCATGTTCGCCCTGATGATGCATGAAGTTCTGCCGTGTCTCTTGCGAATCTGCTTAGAGTCCTGGATTTCCACGAGGCGACTCCTGCAGAGAAGTACGAGTCCGCGTCGAGAGCTTGGGCGATGTCCCGGAGCTGTTTATCGCCGTAAGTGTGTGCGAGGTCGTGAAGAGTCCCGAACTCTGCAGCCTGAGCGATATTGTCCCAGAAATCATTTTCCTGCTGAGAGGTGATGACTGATGCTCTGGGGTCGATGTCCAGCGAGAGTCCAGACTCGCGGATGAGCCTTGCTGCGAAAGAGTGAATCGTTGAGATCCAGAGGTCAGCGAGTCCGTCGAGTATTGCGCGCCTACGTTCAGTAGTAGGAAATTTGCCGATGACTTCCTGAACGCGTGAGGTTATGCGTTCCTTCATCTCTCCTGCAGCGGCTTCGGTGTAGGTCAGCGTGAGGATTTCTCCCGGCAATAAATCATCATTCTCCATGAGCAGACGCGTATATCGTTCTGTGAGAACCCATGTCTTGCCCGTGCCTGCTCCTGCTCCGACAGTTATTGTCTTGTCGTCAGCAGTGATTGCGTCCCTCTGGCCTTGCGGGGTGTCAGAAGGCAATGTGTATTTCATGCTTATGCTCCTTCCTGTTCGTGATGGGATTATGTCTGCGTATATTGTACCTGAGAATGTCAGCGTTAATGAGAAGTGATTTGTGCATAAAGAAAACTGGCGGGGCTTTGGTGATGTGCCCTGCCAGCTATGAGTTACTTATTTGTTGTGTGAATGAGTTACTGGGAGATTGCGCTAACCGGGCAAGTTCCTACGCAGGTTCCGCACTCTACACATGCATCTGCGTTTACGCTAGCTTTGCCGCCGTCTACTGCGATTGCTCCTACAGGGCAAGCTCCTACGCATGACTCGCACCCTACGCATACATCCTGATCTACTACTGCCTTTGCCATTGTGATAACCTCCTCTAGATTCTTGTTATGATCGTTTGTCGCAAAGCCCCTCTGCTTCTTGACGAATGCATTATAGCACAGGCCTCACGAAAAATCCGCTGTTTGACTGCACAACCTTAATCATAGCCGCTAAACACTCTCCACGTAAGCGCATCGCAGAGCCATGTGCTACCCCCTGCAGAGATATGCGACTCGAGTCTCGGCGAGTCATCCCCGAGCGGCACTACGAGGTGAGTAACTCCCAGTCTCGAAAATGCTTCCGGCATTGCTGGAATACCCGGCCCCTGAAGAAAGCAGCCCTTTTTCTCGCGCAATATATTCTGTGTCGAGAGAAGCCACCGATCACGTATTGCTTCAGGAGAGAGCCACACCCACTCTGCTTCACGGACTCCCCGCGAGAACTCTTCCTGCTCAAAGCATCCCTGACGGCCCGCAGCCCTATCGTCGAACACTGCGACTCTCCAGCCCCATTCACGCATGAACGGCAATAAATCACGTTCGTACCCCAAGACGGCGACTCTGTCTCCGCGTGCACAAGTCATCACGTGGTCGAGGGGGAGTCCTCCGTGCCTGACGAACGGCACAAGAACGGAACATGCTGCGCTTGCTGCTGCGAACTCCTGAGGAAAAGGCGAGACGTAGAGTCCGGCTAATTCCTTCAGAGTTGACGAGAGGAGGGCTGAGGTGTGGACTGCACGGGCGGTGTGAGGCTCCTTCATCGAGTCGGGGACGAAGCCGACTCCTGCTCTGCCGTCAGCGGAAAGAATATAGCTTGCGTGCCAGCCGAGAACTAAGCGTGAGACATGCGAGTCTTCTGTGTGCTGTATGGCCTGTGATAATTCTGCGAAAAAGTTACTTGTCTGCAAACTTGTACTTTAGGGCTGCGTGGACAATGCGGATGTAACGATGAAGAAAATCTGTCTTGCCGTCGGTGCATGTCGTCTTGATTCGGGGGAAGTGCTTTGCGTAGTGCCTGCACAAACTGAAGAACTGCCGGTAAAACGCATAATTAGTGCCATCAATAGAATTATGAATGAGAGGGACATCACATGCATAAACCTTCCCTGCCTCACCGCCAGCGGTATTGCGTACTGACTGCGTCCTCAGACATGCTTCAGCAGCGTAAAGATGCCAGCCGTTACATATACGCTCATTGAACGGAAAGGCTTTGAAGTGTTCTGTGTGTCCTCCGAAGAAGCATTCATCTAATGTAAAGCACTCAGTCATTCCGTTATCTGATGGCAATTCTCCGGCAGGAATAAGCTCTCCTGTTTCAGGCTCAACGTGAAGGATATTCGAGAAGCAGATTTCTGAATCGAGTCTTACACCTGCAACGCCCAAGATGTCATCATTATTTGTCCTGCTAAGAAAACTAACGAATCTTGACAGCGCGTCCGGGAGATTCAGCATAATATCCTGATGAGAATACACTACGTATTTCGTCTTTACTTCGTTAATCACGGAATTGTATGCTGCTGCACATGACGCGAAGGCCTTGTTGTTACGGTTATCTATGCTTATCAGCTCATAGGACAGCGTCTGCATATTGAGGCTGTTTACAAAATCGCTGTATTGCTGCTCATTATTCCAGCAGCAAATCACTGTTATTTCACTCACAAAGCATCACTCCTTCATGCTTTCCAGTTTCATGCTCAGATTTTCCCAGTCAGAATATAAATCTTTGAGTCTTCTGTCAAATTCATCACGCTCTATCATCAATGTCTGCACTTTCCGTGAATCTGAAAGCGTCTCGGGTCTGCATAGCGTTTCATCAATTTCCTGCACTCTTGCCTCTGCATCAGCTATTGCCTTCTCCGCACTCGTTATCTGTTTCTTGACTTCACGAAGCTCACGCAGAATCTCATTGCCGGGCTTGGCCTTCTTCACCGGCTTCTGTGAGACTGCCTGAGACAAATTCACGCTCTCTTCACGCTTCTCAAGAAACCACGAGTAATTCCCCGGATAATCGTAGAGTCTCCCATCCCTAATCTCTAGGACTCTTTCAGCCAGCGCGTCCAGAAAATGCCTGTCGTGAGACACAATCAATAACGTGCCCTGATACTTCAGCAATGCCCGCTCCACAATCCCGCGCGTATTCTGGTCAAGGTGATTCGTAGGCTCGTCAAGAATCAGAAAATTAGTCTCCTCAAGCATCAGCTTATACAGTGCTAATCTCGCCTTCTCTCCTCCGGATAACACGCTCGCAGATTTATTGATGTCGTCTCCGCTGAACAGGAACGCTCCGAGCAGATTGCGCCTCTCTGACGCATTGAGCTTTGACGGCACAGAGCAGGCCTCTTCCCACACAGTGTTTGCGTAGTCGATATTCTGCGCGCTTTCCTGTGAATAGTACGACACCTTGACGTTATGACCGAGCTTCACGCTTCCCGAGTCGGGCTGTTCTGTCTCACTGAGAAGACGCAGTAACGTAGATTTCCCTGCTCCGTTCACTCCGACAAGGGCGACTCGTTCTCCTCTGTTCAGCACAAAGCTAACTCCAGAAAACACGTGAAGTTCTCCGTAACTCTTGGCCAAGTCCTGAGCCTTGAGGACTTCCCACCCGCTGGCCGGAGCTTCCGGAATCGTGAGCTTAACTGTCTTGCTGTCTGCCTCTAACTCGATGCGCTGAATCTTCTCGAGCTGCTTTATCCTGCTCTGTACCTGCGCTGCTTTCGTCGCCTTGTAGCGGAAACGGTTCACGAACGACTCGATCCTCGCAATCTTGGCTTGCTGCTGTGCAAACGCTTTCTGTAACAGCTCCTGATTCTGCGCCTTAACGTCAACGTACTCGTCGTAGCTGCACGGGTAAAGCGTAATCACTCCATGCTCAAGGTCAGCGATGCTCTCCGCAGTGTTCTCAAGAAATCTCACGTCGTGCGACACTGACACGACAGCTCCCTTGTGAGTCCTGAGCCATCCCTCGAGCCACTCCATCGACTCGGTGTCGAGATGATTCGTAGGCTCATCAAGCAGTAACACATCCGGAGACGAGAGCAGCAGCGCGGCCATAGCAATACGCATCTTCCAGCCTCCAGAGAAGTCCCGGCAGTTCTTGAGTTCCTCGCCTTTCCTGAAGCCGAGACCGTGAAGTACCTTCATAGCTATCGACTCGAACGCAAAGCCCCCGAGATTCTCGAACCTGCGCTCCAGCCGTGAATGTTCAGTGAGCAGGTCAGCGTGATTCTCTGGATAGTGAGAGAGTCTCTCCTCAACAGCACGCAATTTGGACTCGACTTCAGAGATTCCGGCTCTGTGCTTGAGGTAGTCCAAGAGCGGGACAGACTCCAGCTCGACCAGATCCTGAGGAAGATAGCCTGCAGTGAGTCCGCGGGAACGTTCGACCGAGCCGTCGTCGTATTCCTGAATGCCCATGATGACGCGCAGGAGGGTAGTTTTGCCTGCACCGTTCGGGCCGACGAGTCCTATTCGTGCGGTGTCAGGGATCTGGAGGCCGAGTCCGCGAAAAATGACCTGTTCGCCGAATGATAGTCGTAAATTCTTGATGGTAATCATGCGGGTAAATATATCACACTGCACGAAAAAAGGCCGTCCCATGTTTCAGAGACAGCCCCGGAATGTTACAGCGTGAAGAGTTCTTTGTGTTCTCCGGCGAGGGAGCAGATTTCTGCTGTGGCGTTCTTGAGCGTGAAGAAAGATATTACTCTGCCGTTCTCAGGGTTATAGAGCTTGGGCATGTAGCTGAACTCCGCAAAAGCTCTCTCCTGAATCGCGGGGTCATTCAGGTATTCGGCTTCTCCGTCTATCCTGACAAACTCGTTTCCTCCGAAGGCCAGAACTTCAACGTTAGGGTTAGCCTGCATCTGTCTGTAGCACTCCTTGTGAGTCCCTGTCCCGAAAACCAGCCTGCCCTCGTGAACCATGAAGAACGAAAACGGACGGCCTTTAGGCTTGTTGCCGTCGACGGTGAGGAACTGGAACACTTTAGCCTTTGTGAGAATGTCAGCTACTCTGTCAAGTACACTTTCTGCCATGAAGATAACCTCCTGAATTAATACGTGCTGATGTCTGACAATATACCACAAAAATACCGCAGCCCGGATTGTCTCCATGACTGCGGCGCAAATTCCTGATTAATGCTTATGCTTCGGACTTTATGCTCACTTTCTTGTGGGCTTTGTCCTCGCTCTTCTCTGCTACTGTCAGCGTAAGCACTCCGTTCTTGAAGGCTGCCTCTGCAGTGTCGGGATCGGCCTCGACCGGGAAGGACACTACTCGCTCGACCTTGCCCCAGCGTCTCTCGCTCCGGAAGTAGCTCTTGCCGTCATCTTTGCCCTCTGTGGTCTCGGACTTCTTTTCTGCCGAGAGAGTGAGCCTGTCAGAGTAAACGTGAAGGTCTACATTTGCGGGATCGATTCCTGGCAGCTCGGCCTCTACGAAGATTTTTCCGTCCTTGCGGTAAACATCGAGCTTAGTTCCGAACCCCGCGACGTGTTCCTCAAAGAATGGCGCACTCACTCCGCGCGTAAGGTTATCGAATATCTCCTCAGGGTCAAACATCTTCATCATTGGGTAAAATCCTCTTGCCATTGTTAATCATTCTCCTTTGTGTTCATTCATTATTATTTTCTCGGAGGGCTTCTGTGTATCTCCCTCACAACGCAGAGAATTATACTCTTGACCTTGATAAACCATATCGTAACAATTACTGACTTTTTGATGAAACATGACTTATTGTTTCTCATCGCAGATTTCTTGAATCGTTTCTAACGCTCCACCAGCCAGAAAGATTACCTCGCAACGGTTCAGGTTTGCCGGTGCAGTTATAGCCTTTCCTCTCTATGTCCTGCACCAGCCTGTTAATCTTCTTGAGAGTTTTTCTGTCCTGACCTTGCCAGTAAAGATAATCCTCCCACGCTTCATCATGCCATTTCTTCAGCATCAGTCCGTATCAATAAGCTCATGCACTGTAAGCTGCGCCCGGCCTGTCCTTACATCATTAGCTGCACGTTCAAGACGACAGATATTCTCCTCGCTGTAAAACGGATCCGCAGAAATCTCAAACGGTATTCTCTGAAGCCTCACTGCCTGACGCGCAAATACAGATATTGCTGATGACATGCTGAGGCCTATTTCTGTGCAGAAGTCAGAAAAGCTATTCCGCAAATTTTCGTCCATCACTATGTTGATGCTAACATCAGGCATTACGCCAACGCCTTCTCAAGTACCCGCCTCACGTTCTCCCTGCACTCCTCGTAGCTCTCGCCGGGGTGAGTCTCGTACAACTTCACATCGTCAACAAACATTGTAGGCACTCTGAAGTAGTACTGCGTGCGCTTGCGCAGCCATCCTTTGCCGAAATCTCCGCTCACGCCAACGCCTCCTCAAGTACCCGCCTCACGTTCTCCCTGCACTCCTCGTAGCTCTCGCCGGGGTGAGCCTCGTACAACTTCACATCGTCAACAAACATCGTCGGCACTCTGAAGTAGTCGTACTTGGCCGAAATCTCCGGGTGCTCGTTCTCCTCCACCCACTCAATCACCACTGCTGCATACTTCTCATTCTCAGCTGCAAGTTCCTTCACCGCATTCATTGCCTGCCTGCAGTACGGACACCCCTCAAGACGAAACGCTAATACCTTCTTCATTCATGTATCCCCTTTCGTGTGATTACATAAAGATAGTATATAATACACTCCATCACAAATTTTTCAGACAAAGAGGGATATTCGCCGTGTGCAGGTCAGGTTATTCATATGTTAAGGCTCAATAGTTTATTGCGCAAACCTGCATTTCTCTTCGGCGCGTTACTGTTCTACCTGTACTTCAGAGGCATAGGAGATCACGGACTCATTGATCCCGTTGAAGGCATAAATGCTTCTGCAAGTATTCACATGTCAGCCTCAGGAAATTACTTCGTCCCAAGAATAGGCAATGCTTTATTGACAGGCAAAACTATGCTCACTTGGTGGCTGTCTGCTGTTGCCTTAAAGCTCTTCGGCTGGAGCGAGTTCGCCGTGAGATTCTGGTCTGCTCTCTCAGGACTCGGGATGGCTTGGGCTTCCGCTAAAGCTGCAAAGTCTGAATTCCGCCGGAGTTCATGGCTCGCTGCATCAGTCTGCGCATCAATGACAGGCTGTTTCGTCGTCTCGCAGATCGCTTCATCGCACGCAATATACTCATGCCTGACAGCTATAACTATGGCGGGCGCAGTACGTTCGCGCGAAAATTTACGCTGGCTCATCCCCGCGCACTTGGCCTCTTCTCTCGCCTTCATGGCTCACGGGGCTTCAGGACTCTTCCTCCCGTACATGGCAGTAATCATCTATTCCGTCCTCTCTGAAGACTGGGACATGATGCGCAATTTCTTCACGTGGCCCGCAGGAATCATTATCACCGTCATCATTGCAGGGTTCTACCTCGTCGCGCTGATAATTGCCAACCCTGAGCTTGTGCATTTCCTGAGGTGCATGAATCACGTCTACACCTTCGGAGGCATCGCAGGAGCTTCGGTGTTCGTGTTCATGTGCTTTGTCCCGTGGGCGGGATTCCTGATCAGGGCAGTCTTCGAGGTTGTCCCGAGAGACCTTCCGGCCAAGAAATCTCCGGAGTTCTTCCTGCTCGTCTGGGCGGGAGTGTTCGCATTCGCAGCTCTGGCATCGGGAGATCTGCTCTCGGTCGCGTCATGCCTTCCTGCTCTCTCTGCTCTCTTAGGCCTTAGGCTCGGCGAGTGGCTCTCTGCCAAAAAGCTCTACTCCGTCAGAATGTCCGTCATGATTACCGTGCTGCTGCTCGTGCCGGTGCTCTACATGGTGCTTCCCTTCACAATGAATATCCTGCCTGTAGTGAAAGCCTCCCTGCTGTCTCTCATCCCTTGGGGAATCATTGCGGGGCTGTTCATCTTCGGGAGCTGGTATTACACACGAACAAAGCAGATAGCTAAATGGGTGCGCAACGTTCCCGGAGCTGCGCTGTTATGTCTGATGCCCTTAGCGGGAGTCTTCAACCTCACTGCGGACATGTACTCGGTGAGGGACATCGGCAGGAGACTCGGCGGACTCGTCGAGGGCAGCAACACAGTGATTCAGTACGGAGTAAATCATCCGTCGGTGTACTTCTACACGTACAGGAACTCATACATCATAGAGGCGGAACTCACGCCCGGGCTTCAGGAGAAGAATTTTGCGGCTGAGTACTCATTAATCGGCAGTCTGTGGCAGGGCAAAGAAAGAGTGTTCCTCATCATGGATAACGATATGCACCCTGATACCCCGCTGCCTCAGAACATCACTCACATTCTGGAATCAGAAGGAATACTATTGCTGAGTAATCAATAGAGAAGGAGAAGTTAATAGATTATGCGGAAAATTCTTGTGTCGGTCATTGTTGCAGTTATGTGCTCGTCAGCCTGTGCTCATGCAGACGTTGAGCAGGATATTGAGATTCACAGAATCATCGGAGGCCTGTATTCCCTTGTTTGCGCAGTGAACCTCAACGACAACGCTAACCCCCACATCAACCAGCTGCGGCATTACTTCGTGAACATTCCCGACAACTGGCAGAATCAGGTGCAGCTCTCACGCGTCAAGAATGCTGTGTGGGCTGGAGTCAGCGTCGGCAAGTACTCGAGTGCCCGGAAATTCCTGCGGAAAAACGCTCAGGCATTGGGCATCATGGACTCGCCGGAGGGCTATGCGTGGCTCGGAGGAGATTACGCGTGGCTGAAGGTCTCGGGACTCACTCTCAGGGCAGCAAGAGGCTCGGGGCAGGACTCGGGCTTGGTGTTCCTGAGTGCTGACGGCTCGTCGTGGTGGATGTGCCAGCCGGTGTTCACTGAAGCGGCAGCGGGAGAGATTATGCGCGGTCTCGGCGTGAAGAATGCTCCGGAACTTCACAGGCCCGCAGGAGTTCACGATAACGGCTACGATGATGTGAAGCCTGCTCCCCCTCAGAAGCCCCAAGAAATGCATATAGGCACAAAGAAGAGCAGCTTTGACATGGATATTGAGTTAGGTAAGGATGTAATATTCAGCCCCATACCTAACAGGCGCAGGAACTAATTAACAATTAAGGAGGTCATTAATTCATGGCAGTATTGATTTGCGGAGGAGCGGGCTATGTAGGCTCGCACAATGTAAGAGCTTTCGTTCAGCACGGCGAAAAGGTAATCGTTGCTGACAGCCTCGAGACAGGACACAGGGCATCAGTTCCCGAAGACGTGAAGTTCTACAAGGTCGACATCAGGGACTCTCAGGCACTCGACAAGGTATTTGCTGAGAACGATATAGAGTCCGTCGTACACTTCTGCGCATACTCCCTCGTGGGCGAGAGCATGGAGCTTCCATTGAAGTACTTCAACAACAACGTGGGCGGAATGATAAGCCTTCTCGAGGTCATGCATAAGCACAGCGTAAAGAGAATCATCTTCTCGTCAACCGCAGCAACTTACGGCGAACCCAAGCGAGTCCCGATTCTTGAGACAGACCCCACAATCCCCACTAACCCCTACGGCGAGAGCAAGCGCATCATGGAGAAAATGATGAACTGGGTATCGCGCATTCATGATATACGCTATGTCTCACTGCGTTATTTCAATGTTGCCGGTGCCTGGAGCGACGGAACTATCGGCGAGGATCACAAGGTCGAGACTCACTTAATCCCCCTCATTCTTCAAGTCCCGCTCGGAAAACGCGAGCACATCACGATCTACGGCGACGATTACCCCACGAAGGACGGCACATGCATACGCGACTACATCCACGTTGAGGACTTGGCGAGGGCACACCTTCTTGCGCTCGGGTATTTACGCAACGGCGGAGAGAGCAACATCTTCAACTTAGGGAGCGGAGACGGCTATTCTGTGATGGAGATGATTAACGCAGCACGGACAGTAACCGGCCACCCGATACCTGCAGTAATAGGCACGAGAAGGCCCGGCGATCCTGCACGCCTTGTTGCGGACAGCACGAAGGCACAAGAGATACTTCACTGGAAGCCCGAGATCGTGAAGATGGAGGACATTATCGCGACTGCGTGGAAGTGGCACAGCTCGCATCCTCACGGCTACGGCGACTAACGCGTTATGAGTATCTGGAGCGGAGTCTTGGACAGCTGCCCGGGACTCCTCTGCTGCGTCATCAACATCAAGGGAAGGTTAATCTACGCGACTCACGGCTACAAGGCTGTTGCTGCAAGATTATTCGGCCACAAGTGCGAGGAGGGCGGAAATTATCCCCCGTTAATCACTGAGCTTGACAGGGACATTCACGAGTCCTTGACTGCTGCGTGTCTAGGCAACCCGAACGCTATGGAGATAACGCACGGCAATGACTCGTGGGAGTTCACGGCCTCTCCGCTGAGGCTCGACGACAGGGGAGTCTCCGGAGTCGTTATCCGTCTCGTGTCGGAGTCCCGCACGAAAGCTCCCGTGATTCAGACTAACCCGGACATCCTGAACTCCGTACCCTTCAGGGCGTGCGTCGCTGACTCTCACGGCGTAATCTTGGCTGCAAACAAGTTCCTCACTTCTGCTCTCGGCCTCGACCCGACCGGCAGCAACATCGCGGAGATCGTCGAACCCTCCGTACACTCTGAACTCATGCACATAATCACGGCGCGTTCAGGCTGTGCGGAGTGCCTCATGTCGGACACAGGCAGGCACGAGAATTTCTACGAGTTCACGGCGGAGAGCGTTTACCTCGACGCGAACCACAACAAGATTCCTGAAGCGGTGAGCGAGAATTTCCGGAGAGTCAGGCTTCATGCGAGCACCATTGAGTGGGCGGGGAAAGAATCTGTGATGCTGACGTTCGAGGACATCACCGACTCGCAGAGGACGCAGGAGCAGTTACGAAGACTCCTCACGTTCGACTCTACAACAGGGATTCTCAACAGGCGGGGCATTGAGCACATAATTTTGCGTGAACTCGGTGCAGCGGTCAGGAACGCAAGGAGCTTAAGCCTTATATGCCTCAGCCTCGACAACTTGGGGCAGATTACGGAGAGGCTCGGGTGGTCTGCCGGCGAAAAGGTGATACGCAGCTTTGTGAAGAACATGAAGGACTTTCTGGAGGGCAGGGCTAAGAGTGCTGCTGCTGTGTGGAACAGAGGAGAGTTCATGATTCTTGCGCACTGCACCGGAGCGGTCTCTGTCGTGATGGCGAACGAGATCCGGGAACGTTCGGGGCTTATGCTGAGTGCGGGAATAGCTGACTTTGCGGACGGGGGGTATTCCGGAGTGAGCGAGTTCATCGGAGCAGCATATGACGCGATGATTCATGCCAAGATTGATGGCGGCAACAAGACCGCATTAGCCGACAGGACATGAAGGCACTCAAACGTTACGGGCAGAATTTCCTCGTTGACAGAAACATTCTCGGGGTCATGATTGCTCAGGCGGGACTCACGGAGAATGACTGCGTGCTCGAGATGTCTTGCGACGTGCTCGCAGGCTCGCGGCCTAGTCCGGGACATAGTGTGCTGATGGAGGGCAGAGTATGAAGGCACTGAAGCGTTACGGCCAGAACTTCCTAGTTGACAGAAACATTCTCGGGGTCATGATTGCTCAGGCGGGACTCACGGAGAATGACTGCGTGCTCGAGGTGTCTTGCGACGTGCTCGCAGGCTCGCGGCCTAGTCCGGGACATAGTGTGCTGATGGAGGGCAGAGTATGAAGGCACTGAAGCGTTACGGGCAGAACTTCCTAGTTGACAGAAACATTCTCGGAGTCATGATTGCTCAGGCGGGACTCACGGAGAATGACTGCGTGCTCGAGATTGGGCCGGGACACGGCGTACTCACGAGAGCGATTCTTGCGGAAAAGGTGAAGTGCCTGCACTGCGTCGAGCTGGACGAGAGACTCCGTCCCGAGCTTGAGGAGATACACGACGGGAGGCTGAGTCTTCACTGGGGGGATGCTGTGAAGTATGATTACTCGTCGCTTGCTCCGTTCCCCGGCAAAGTTATTGCCAACATTCCCTACAAGATTACTACGCCGTTAATTTGGGAACTCATCAAGTTTGCTGATAAGGGCTTGAGGTACATGCTGCTCATGCTTCAGAAAGAGGCTGCGGAGAGAATAACTGCTCCTGCTGACACGAGGGCGCGCTATCCTTTGGGAGTATGCATTGAGGCTGTAGGGAAGGCTAAGGCAGTGCGGAGTGTTCCGCCTCAGTGCTTCAGGCCGGCACCTAAAGTTTACTCGGCGATCGTTGAGATAGAGATTTCGCGCAACTTTGAGCTTGCGGGTTCTGCGCTGTGGAGCAGGATGCTGCATCTCGGATTTGCGCACAGAAGGAAGACGCTTGCTAACAACCTCAAAGGGTGGGCACTTCCTGAAGGCATAGGTGAAAAGCGGGCAGAAGATTTGTCTGCGGATGAATGGATAAAAATATACTCCTCTGCACAAGCCAGTCATACAGAGGAGTCAGTCTTCTAGTTTTTGTTTTCGTCAATCTCGTCAAGTACTTCTTCATCGTCAAGCTCGTCCGGCAGGGGAATCTCCGTGAACTCCATAGCCTCACCTGCACTGAACTCATCAGGCGACTCCTCAACGTCTGCAGTAATCTCCGGGAACCCGGCGGATACTTCAACGTCAGCAGCGGCATCCGGGAACTCGGCGGATACTTCAACGTCAGCAGCGGCATCCGGGAACTCGGCGGATTCCTCCATTGCTGCGTCATCTGCTGATTCAGAATCGTCCGTCGGAATAATCTCCGTCAGCGGCACTTCTTCAAGCTCAGAGTCAGCCCCGAAATCCGGCAGTCCCTCTATCTCCGGCTCTTCTTCAGGCTCGGACTCCGGGACTTCCTCGCTCGCCGGGAGTTCTTCAGGCTCGGGAGTCTCCTCACTCTCCGGGAACGTCTCCTGCTCGGGGGCTGGGAGTTCTTCACCTGCGGGAGCTTCTGATTCTTCGGGAGAGTCGTTTTCGCTCTCTTCCTCGAGCTTGGCCTCAATGTCTATGAATGCCTGTGCGAGTTCTGCGTCGGGTTCGCTCACAGACTCGGGCAGCAAGTCCTCTACATTCTCTGCTGGCTCAGTTTCAGGCTCTTCTGCTGACTCCTGCTGTGCCTCCGGAGGCAGGGGCGGCTCTTCCTCGAGTCCCGGCAGCACCTCAATCTTCACGGCCTCTTCATCAACAGGCGGCAGCTCTATGCTCTCACTGACGGGCAGGTCTTCGAACTCTTTGCCGTTCTGAATCACAGGGACAAAGATTGCGATTACCTTCGTGTTTTTGCCGTCGCCTGAGGCATCACGTATCGCTTTCACTACCTCGTTGTACAGCCACGAATGGCGGTTGTCCTTCTGCTTGATGACCTCGATTATTTCAGGCTCAGTGTCAGCTTCTGGTTCTGCAGGCTCGGGAGCGGGAGTCTGAATCACTGCGTCAGACTCTTCATGTTCCGTAAACTCTCCGGCCTCTTCTGGCTTCGTGAACTCTACGGCCTCTTCGGGAGCTGCGGTCTCTTCAGGTTCTTCAAGCTCCAGCGGCTCTGTCGGTGCTGTCCCTAGAAAACGGTTAGCCGCAAAATGTCCGGATAATGCTTTCTTCGGTGCAGAAGGCCTTCTGGGTTCGGGCTTGTGGGGCACAGGGTCATAGCCGTTATTGTTCAGCCACTCTATTTCCTGGCTCTCCATCACTGCGCGGATGTTCTCCAGTGCTTTATCTATGCGCATGGTCTAGTATTCACCTTCTTCTTCATCTGAGGCCCACACTGCATGTATATCATCTTCGCCTTCTGAAAGACGGTCTATTGCCTTCGTTATCTTCCTGTAAAGGCTCTCGTAAGGCTGGCGTGAACGCGCTGTTAATCCCATTGACCATATACGTCCGGAAGATATGTTGTAGGGTATGCTCTTGTGCAGCGCAAATTCTTCGGCCACAGGATAGCCGCCGTCATTGATTATCTGGTTCGCTACTTTCGCCATTGATGACGTGTCAAAGCCTACTTTCACTAACGGAAGCTGCGAGCGCGATTTGTTGTAGTGCTTTTCTGCCATAGCGGTAATCATTGCCACCGGAGACAGAGAGAAGTAGTCAGGCCTCACAGGAATTATTGTGATGTCAGCAAAGTCTATTGCGTGCTTGGTGGTGTCGTCGAGGCTGGGGGGACAGTCAATAACTATCCAGTCTTCAGGGCAGTCTGCATCACTGTCCTCTAGAGTCTTCTTTGTCCTGAAGTAATTGCCGAAGCTCGTGTTCTTCAGGAAACCGAATGCACTTGTGAAGTTCTCTGACGGGTCAAGGTCTATTGCTAAGACCCGGTTATGACGGATTAAGGCTATCTGCGCAAGTATGACGGCTATAGTTGTCTTGCCTACTCCGCCCTTACGGTTGAATACTGCTACTGCTATCTTAGACATTAATATTATCTCCTGTAATATGTGTTAGTTATTCTGACTTCACCATTATAATAATTGATATTAGCACAACTGCAATACCCGCATAATTCATGAGGCCTATTTTCTCGCCGTAAATCTGTGTGCCTATTATCACTGCTATCACCGGCTCTACTGATGCAAATATAGGTACGCTGCTAAGATTCCTGACTCTGCCCAAGCCGATATAATACACCAAATACGCCCCTGCTGTGGGTATAAGTCCGTAAAGAAAGCCCCAGCACAGAATCTTCATGTTATTCATGGCCGGTGCAATGTCAGGTCTCAGGAATATGCACAGGAACGCAGCAGCAAATATGTAGCTGTACACGCTCATGATTACGGGGCTTGTTCTGTTGCCCGCCAATCGTCCGAACACTGCAGCCATACCGTAGCAGAAGCCTGAACCTATCCCCGCAAGTATCCCTGTGATGTTGATTCCGGACAGGGAGAAGCTGCCTCCTGTTACCGTCAGGATGCACCCCAGAATGTTTAACACTAATGCTGCGAGCTTGCGGGAAGTGAAGCTCTCGCGGAAGATTACGCATGAAGCAAGAGCAGTGAATACCGGTGCAGTGTACATCAATACACAAGCTGTACCCATGCCGTTAATTCTGATTGATGACGTGTAGAAAATGTTGAACAGTCCGTTAGACACTATGCCCAGCAATGCGCAGAAGAGTAATGCTTTCATGTCAGTGAGGATTATTTTTCTGCCATGCCTGATAAGTGCGAACAATGACACGGCAAGACATGCGAAAGACATTCTCATTGCGGAGATTAACGGTGCAGACGCTCCGGCAGCATTAAGCTCATTGACGAATACACCTATTAATCCCCAGAGTACCCCGGCAGTGAAGATATATATCATCGCTCTAGTTCTTGGCCTTGTGATTACGGACAGCTAACAGAAACTTCATCACTTTGCGGTAGTCCTTCAGCCGGTTGCTCTCGACTCCTGTGCTCACATCAAGCGCGTATGGTGCAGGCGAGATCTCGAGTGCCTGATCTACATTGTCAGGAGTGAGTCCTCCCTTCAGGAAGAACCGCCGTCTTCTGTTCGAGCCGATAAGCGACCAGTTGAACGACTTCCCGGCCTCTCCTCCGTCAAGCATAACGTAGTCCGCTGTTGAATACATTGCTCTGTCGGCATCCATCGCGCTGGCAATTCTGAACGTCCGGATTATCGGACACCTGACATACTCGCGGAGGGCAGCTATATATTCTCCTGTCTCGTCGCCGTGAAGCTGTATCATGTCCAGATTCGCAGTCTCGGCACTCATAGCCACAGACTCCAGTGAGGCATTCTTGAACACGCCGACCGCCTTAATTCCGGGACGGAGTTTTGCTCTCAGGTAAGCTGCATGTTCAGGAGCAATAAACCTTCTGCTCTTGCCGTAAAATGCAAAACCTATGAAGTCGGGCTTCAGTTCATTCATTATGTTTATCTCGGCCTCGTGGGATATTCCGCATATCTTGACCTTTGCCATTCATTCACACACCTTCTGAGAAAAAGTAAAAGCAGTGCCCAATCTTTCAAGCACTGCCGAAATTATAATGCTATATGTGAAAGATTATCGCTTACTCTTTCACTAATTCCACTTCAGGCTCTCTAGGAAGTCCGAACAGCGGAATGTACCTGTCAAGCCCCGTAAGTGTAAGCAGGAGCATAGACAGCACCGCAATCCACGCAAGATAATTGTGAAGGATAATATCTGTGATGCTTATCACGCCCTCAGCCATAGGATAGACCGCGTAAACTATTCCCACAAAGAAAGCTAAATACACATGCCAAGGGATTAGCTGCGAGCCGAACACTCCCATAGCGTCCGCAAAGGTAGCATTTCTCAGGGCAAGTTTGTACATTGCTTTGGGACTGCCCTTCACGTTGCGCTCCGTCAAGTCCTTGATGATGGGGCTTATAGTAACTATCTGAGCCATCTCGTCAGCTAGTGCAGCATTCCCGACAAGGCATAACAGCCCGTTAGCAAACATGAGCTGCTTTACACTGTGAGCACACTTCATGACAAGATTAGCTATCGCTCCGAAAGCATCCATCCTCCGCATCACTCCTCCGAAGGCAGCAATCCACAGCATCATCACGATAACCCAGCTTCCCGCATCTGCAAAGCTCGACTGCACCATCTCGAGGAACTTGCCCAGTCCCGTAACTGTTCCCGCAAAGTACCCGCAAATCAGCGAGCCGACTATTCCCGTAGTGAGGCACACGAGAGTGTTTACTCCTGCTCCGGCCAAGACAAGCACAGCGATTAACGGAATGACCATGTAGTAAGGCACTCCGGCCTTCACTTGATTCAGAAGGGTAACTGCTGCGGGTCTCTTCTCGTTAAGCGCGTCCCACACTGACTGGGGAATCTGGGCTATTGCTTCGTTGGGATTGCCTACTGTGTCAGGAAGTCCCATGCTCACAGCCGCGTAGTAGAACACTGCCGCTCCTGCAACAAGGCACAGGAACGACCACACGCCCTGATGCCTCACTCTGTCAGTTATCTGCACGCCCTGAAGTGATGAGCTTACGACCGTAGTATCTGAGATGAGGCCTATGTTGTCTCCAAAGCATGAGCCACCAGCTATTGCCGCAATAGTGAGGACGTTCGAGCCGCCGACTATGTGATTGAGCCACAGGAATATCGGTGCACATGCCGCAAATGTTCCCCATGATGTGCCCGTCGCGATTGAGAGAATTGCTGTTACGAGCAATGAGGTCATTGCTACGAGCTTGGCCGTCAGTCCGAGAGATAAGGCCATGTTGATGATTGATGCGGCGACTCCTGTCTCCATGAAACACGTTGCGACTGCATAAGCAAGCTGGAGAATAAGGAAGACTAACACTATCTGCTTCATGCTGTCCAATGCGGAATCCATGAGGTCATTGAACTTGACGCGGCCGAAGATGATGCCGATTATCAGCGCGTAAATGAGGGACAACGGAGCTGCAAGAAGTATATCAAGACCGAAACCTACCGAGCCGTTCATCAGTATACCCAGCACGAGGACAGGGCTTAACTTGATTAAAGCTGTCATGATGAATAAATTCACTTCCCTGAAAATTTATGTAATGGCGATAATTTTACCAGACATGCGCACAAAAAAGCAGACCCCGCATATTTCGCAAGGCCTGCCGTGATTAATGCTATGTCTATGAGCTTGAAGAACTGCTGTTGCTGCTCGAGTTATAGCCGTTGAGCTGATTCAGGATTGCCGCAATTGAGCTTGCCTGCTGTGAAAGTTTAGAGATGCTCTGTTCCGCAGCTGCAAACCTTGTACGCAGGGATTCTTCCTGACGGTCGAGCCTGTCCTGATACTTCTCCAAGTACTCATCTATGCTGTCAATCTGAGTCTGGATGTCGTCTATCTGCCGGGAAAGCGTGCCTTTCGTTGCTCCGCTCGCCGAACTGTTAAGCATACTCTTCAGCCACGAATCCATCTCGTTAGCATACATGAGCATTAATTCCTGAGTCTCGTCAGCATTCTCCTCGAGTGCCTCCATGAACTTGCTCTCGTCAAAATCCAGCTCTCCGGACTTGCCGTAATCCGTGCTCGTCGTCGCCAAGCCAAGCTGGAAGAGTCCCGTGTAGGTGTAGTTCATCTTCAGCGCATTCATCGCGGACGTTCCCGACATGGTGATTGCGTTGTTATCAGTCGATGAGATGACGAGCTTATCATCACTGATAGATGCCCTCACCCTTCCCTGATCCAGAAGCCGGCCGTCCGTCCCGTAATACATGTTCCGCATCTCGGGATTAGTGCTGTCATTTATCCTGTCCACAATATCCTGCAGTGTGTCAGTCGGCAGTATCGTGATGTCAGAATATACTCCGCTCACCCTCAGCCTTAGCGTTGCATTGTTCCGGAGGCCGTTATTCGCCATCGTACCGTAAACTTCCTCGTTGCTGTCTCTCTGCGTGAAGCTGTAGTTGAAGCTCTGGGCCGTCAGACTGCGCATTGAGCTTTTACTCTGACGCAGTATCGCATTTCCGTGAAGAAGCCCCCACCTCATCCTGAAGTCGTCGCTGTCTATTGTCGCTGCGGTGTCCTTGTCTACCTGGCTCTCGGTCATGCGCGTGTTCATCCATGTCATGAGGTCATTGTAGCTGTCCTTGAAAGTCGTGATCGCCTCAATAGCCTTCTCTGCATCATGGTAAACGTCTAGGCTGACTTCTCCGAGTCCCTTGAGGTTCAGGGTTACTCCCTTGAGGGTGCTTATCTCATTGCCGTATGCCTCGCCGATGTCGTTGCTGTCCCGCTGGATTTCGTTGCCGTCAAGAAGAATTATTGCGTTGTGGGCTTCAGTGATGTTCTCCTCGTCAGTAAGGCCGAGTGCGTCGAGCAGACCGTCTCCGTTGTCGCTGAGGCTGAAAGAGTTAGCATCGTATTCATACTCTACGCTTATCTCGTCGCCGTATGAGGGCATGTTTGATCTCGTCGTCTTTGTGCCTGAATACCAGTTGAAATAGTACCCGTCAACATTTCCGCTCTCAGAGTACAGAGAAGTCTTGTCAACAGTGAAGGCGTATGCTTTTCTGATTGCGTCGTTGGCTGTGTATGTAATAGTATTTCCGTCCTCGTCCTCTTCATTGAAGTCCGAATAGTCAGCATCGAGGCTGTAACTTATGCCGTCTCCGTACTGAACAGAGAGCGAGCCGTTTCCTGTCGTCATGCCCAAGTCGGACATTCTCAGGGAAGACATGTTAGACCTGTAGCCGGAAAATGTGGTCTCGTTGCCGTCCTTGTCAGTGTGATTGACAGTGTAGGAAGTTCCGCTCGCAGGGTAATACCATTCATAGCCGCCTTCAGAGTCCGGAATCCAGCTTATGTTTGCCATGCCGTTAGAGCCTTCCTCGATCGTGAAGTCTATGTGCTCGTAGAAGGTCTTCGCTCCCTGAGTTATTGTCGTAGTTCCTGAACTCAGCAATGAATATGTAGGGCTGGTGCTGTTGCCCTCGCTGTCAGTCCTGCCGACGACCGCATCAACGGCCGAACGTGTAACTGTGGTGCTGACGATTTCGCCGCCATCTTTGCCTCGTCCCGTGTAGGTGAGAGTGAAGGATGATAAATCTGTTGGAGGAGTCGTGCCGAGCCAGTTAATCACGGGCATAGATACAGCGTCCTTGTCGTTCGCATCAACTGTTGACCCGATAATTTCGTAGTCTGTGCCGTATTCGTAAGTTGTCGTGCCGTCAGAAAGAGTGAACACATCAGCAAATGCCTCTTGGACTCTGTCATCGAAATCATCATCCTCTTCCTTAGAGCCTTTAGTTAGCTTGAGGTCAGAGAGAAGGTTTGCATAAGTCAGCTTCACTCCCGAGAAATCAGAGATGTTTATCTTTGTCGAGTCACCGGAGTCGATAGATAGTGCGCTGCTGTCTGCCTCAAGTGCGGTGTATGCCTCGTAAGTTAGCGTGTAGCTTCCTGACGGGTGCTCGAGGCTGTCGTCTGCGTACCAGTGAATCGAGCCGTCGGACTCTAACGTGAACTCATCGCCGTAGGTGTAGCTCTTGCCGCTGCTGTCAGTGATGGTGATGCTCGCGTCGTCCGGGAGTGCGCTCGTCTTCGAGAGGCTGTAGACGGAAAAATCGCTGTTGAGGGTGAGATTCTTGCTCACGCTGTCGTCCGAGTAATGCACCGTGTATGACGCGCCTTCAGACGGGTGGAGTTCGTCGTCGAGCCATATCACTTCCATGATGGCTTCATTGGCAGTGTTCTTCTCTGTAGTGCTCTGGGCAAAGCTGAAATGCGTCCCGTAAGTGTACCGGGTGCCCTTGCTGTCAGTTATGTAGAAAGCCGAAGAGTCCGCCGTTGCAATAGCGTATGCCTCATCGTAAGACATGAGGTCATCATCAGCGATAGTGATTTTTGCTGCCTGAGATGCCGTGCTGTCAGAAGAGTATGTTACGGCCTCCGAATCATAGACTACGGGATTTGCGAGCGTCGAACTGAGCGTGATTTGTCCGCTTGTGCCCGAGCGCGTGCCTGTGTAGTAGACTTTGTAGCTGCCCTCATCAGGAAGAGTAACTCCGGAATCCCACACCACAGACATAATATTTTCACCTGCAGTGTTCGTCTCCGTACTCTGGGCAAACGTGAAGTCCGTTCCGTAAGTGTATGTGTTGCCCTCGCTGTCCTTGATGGTGAATGCGTCCTCAGGGGAAGCTGCTGCGCTTGCTTCTGCGTAAGACATGAGGTCGCCGTCGTCGAGAGTGATTCTGACTGCACGGGCCGCATCCGTCGTCGCTTTTATGTCAATGTCCTGAGAATAGTACGTGGCTGTTCCCGAATAGCTCACTGTGTAGGTAGCATCTTCTGCAGGCTTGGCTATCTCCGTGTAACGCCATGTGATATTGCCGCTCGAATCAATAGCGTAATCTGCTTCGGTATCGTCCGCCCATGTGATATTGCCTTCAGAGTCGACGGTGTAATCTGTGCCTTCTGTGCCTCTCGTGTAGGTGATGCTCCCGCTCGTTATCTCAATGTTGTCGATGTCATCACTGGTTAGAGTAACTCCCAGCTCAGTGCCCAAGTTATTGCTAGCAGATGATGACTTAAGTTCTTTGGAATACGTAGTCGTGCTCTCGTCAGTGAACGTGAAGGTGTAATCCCCTGCCGACGGAGCTTCTTTCCAGCCGAGAGTGCTTATACCCTTTTTAGCGGTGTACGTAGAGACCTCGATATTTGCGTCCTTGATGTCTACGCCGTCTGTCCCCTTGTCGCCGGTAACAAGCCACGAAAATACGTAGCCGTCTCCCTTGTCGTTCACTCGGATAACGTAATCCCTGCCGTATTCGTATTCTTCATCTCCGGATTTCATGGTGAAGAGTGATGAATCTTTTGGGTCAAGGTATGTCCTGAGCACGCCGTTAGAGTCTGCAATAGTCAGCGTAGGAATAGATGCGCTGTACTTCTCCTTATAGACTGCCTCAATCTCTGCGAAATCTTCACTGGAAATAGCGTCGTCAACTGATGATGTGCTTGACCTTGCCCCGGTAATCTCGGCCTCTGTCGTCTCGGTCTTCTTCAGGCTCACTGTGTAGGTCTTGGGGATTCCGGAGACTGTCTCGGTCTTGAGCCACTCTACTTTGCCGTCAGTGATGGTGAAGTCCTCGCCGTATGTGTAAGTTTTCCCGTAAGCGTCGGTGATGCTCAATCTGTCCGCAAGAGTCCCGTTGTCCTTCATCGTGAAGCCGGTGATTTCTGCCTCGCTTGAGCCGTAAGTTCCGGTCGCTGTGTAAACATCGCCTGCTGCCATCGTGTACTTGACGTTCACAGAGTCCCCGATTGCTACGTGAGTCGACTCGTCGTACTGCCTCCAGCGAATCTCTGTGCCGTTCACCACGTCGTAATCTTCACCGCGGGTGTAGGTCGTGCTCCCGCTCCGGACGGTGAGTCTGTCGAGGTCGTCGTCAGAGACTGCAATATCTATCGTTGCATCGCTGTCTGCGTTCGTGATTAATCCTTTGAGGCTCGATAATCCGTTAGAGTTGTAGCCTCCCCTCACCGTGCCTTCAACTGTCTTAGTGCCCAGTCCTGTATTGTCGCTCTTGATGATAAGGCGGTTATCTACCACTGAGGCCGTGAGATCCAAAGGGTTATCAAGTGTCTTGATTGTGGTGTTTATTCTGGATTTGAGGGACTGCAGGCTGTCGGTTGAGTAGACATCTATACCTATTTTCTGGCCTCCTGCAGTGATGTACATCTTGCTCTCTTTTCCGCTCACTCCTCCGTTCAAGAGAGTTGAGGCTATTGTTGAGCCTGTTATCTGCTTTGACCTGTTCGTCTGGGCTGCGGCTAACTGCTGGACGGTAATATCATAAACATTAACTGCAGCATCAGCATTGACGGTAGCATTGAGCACGCCTTTGTACGAGCCTGAATTATCGACGCGTTCAATGTCAACGGCCTTAGCTTTGTAGGTAGAAGGCAGCTTAAGAGAAGTCATAGATGTCTGTATGGACTGCATCATGACCTTCATTTCCTCAAAGAGTGATTTCTTGTTCTGCAGGTTGGTGCGTTTGCTCACCTGGACTTGGGCGGGCTTGGCCGCGGCTGTGATGATCTCGTCGATCATGCTCTCCCAGTCCATGCCTGAAACTACACCTGAGATGCTCATAGATGCCATAACAAATTAACCTCCTGTTCTGAAAATATACTCCTTACGAGCTAATATCGGTGCGTTCACGAATCAAGATTAGAGATACTGTCCGCGTATGAGGTCATCAAAGCTCTGACGCTCGGCAGCTAATTTTGCTTCACCGTTCTCAACGAAGACGACTGCAGGTCTCAGGAGGCAGTTATAGCTGCCCGCCATGCTGAAGGTGTATGCGACTGAGTTGCAGAGGGCGATGATGTCTCCGGCCTTGAGGCTTCGGCGTGCTGTACGACCATGAGACTCTGCATCAGTATCGTTAATACTCACTGCGCACCTGTGAATCAAGATTAGAGATACTGTCCGCGTATTAGCTCCTCCATGCTTTGACGTTCCACAACTAGCCGTGCATCTCCGTTCTC
>JAFSUD010000017.1 GCA_017445405.1 Synergistaceae bacterium | reverse complement strand
GTATGTAGCCTCAGCCCCTCCGCCGTATTGCGGTGAAACGTTCTGCCCCTTTCCTCAGCAGCTCTTGATAATTCTCATTTGCCGCTTGCGTCAATCATCTGCATGTAGCCTCAGCCCCTCCGCCGTATTGCGGTGAAACGTTCTGCCCCTTTCCTCAGCAGCTCTTGATAATTCTCATTTGCCGCTTGCGTCAATCATCTGCATGTAGCTTCAGCCCCTCCGCCGTATTGCGGTGAAACGTTCTGCCCCTTTCCTCAGCAGCTCTTGATAATTCTCATTTGCCGCTTGCGTAAATCATCTGCATGTAGCTTCAGCCTCTCCGCCGCATTGTGGCTAAACGTTCTGCCCCTTTCCTCAGCAGCTCTTGATAACTCTCATTTTCCGTCTGCATCAATCCTCCAGTAAATTTAGTTCGGTATGCCTATGTATGTAACCGTAACATCTCCTCCGTACTGAGGCGAAACGTCTAATCCTTTCTTCATCCTGTGGAACGTTACCGTCTTAGTTGCCCGCACGCACACGCCTAGAGGTTCTCCAGTGTCGCAGTCAAGCCCTGAAGGAATATCTACGCTGACAATGTGAGTAGCAAGTGAGTTCATGGCCTCAATCACTCTCTTGTGCATCCCCTCGACCGGACGGTTAAGGCCTGTGCCGAATATTGCATCAATGCATGTTTCGCAGCCTCGTAATGCGCTCTCGAAGTCCTCAAAGTTCTCGTCGTTAATGGTGTTAAGGACTTCAGGAGCAAGTTTGCTCATTATCTTGAGGTTAGTCTTGAAGTCCTCGCTGCCGTTTCTCGGGTCGCCCACAATATAGACGCGCACATCTTTTCCGAGAATGCACAAGTGCCGGGCAATAGCTAGGCCGTCTCCTCCGTTGCTGCCGGGAGAACAGACAATAGCCAGAACCGCATAATCCTTTATTTCGTTGACGACAGCAACAGCCGCATTCTCCATGAGTAAGATGCTCGGGATGCCGAAAGTCTCTATTGCCCTCTTGTCGGCATTGCGGGCTTCTTCGCGCGAGACTGATTCGGGAGAGTGCACGTCATGATAGACTACTTCTCTGTGAAATTCGTCCGGGTCATAGAAGTTTGCGAGTTCATGTTCAAGCTCTTCAAGTTCGAAATCTGGGGGCATGAAAAATAACTCCTCCGTGTAAAATTTATAGTGATTAGGATATTATATTACGCACATGAACTATTTAACGTATTCATGAGCTGTATAATTGCCGGAAAAATTCTTTAAGGAGTGAATTAATGAGCAGACTGGATGAAGTGAGTGCGGAGTTCAGAGAGATAAATGAAGTATGTTGAAGATAAGGCAGACAGATAAACCTGAAGGCAGCATCCGCGTATTTGCAGCAGTCAATACTTTTGAGAAAAATATACCTAACGCATAAGCAATACACTTATTACCGCGATAAATTATTGACCTTCAAACCCCGAATAGCCTAAAATCTCTCACAAAAAAGGGGGAGTAACACTTTGCCAAACACTACCATTAAGGACATGACGGAGGGCACTATCTGGAAACACTTAGTGCGTTTTGCCTTCCCTCTGTTCGTCGGAAATATATTCCAGCAGCTCTATAACACTGTAGACAGCATCGTCGTAGGAAATTTTGTAGGGGCTGATGCTCTCGGCGCAGTTACATCAACAATTCCCATAGTCATCACGTTAATCGGACTCGCAATCGGCTTCACGATGGGAGCGAGCGTCGTAATCTCCCAGTACTTCGGCGCAAAGGACACAGAGAACCTCCGCAAGTCCACCCACACAGCCACAGCAGCAATGTTCCTCTTGTCCCTCGTCTTCGCAGCAACAGGATACTTCGCGACTCCGGGACTCCTGCGCATGATGAACACTCCCGAGTCAGTCTTCCGTGAAGCAGTCGTCTACCTGCAGATATTCTCTCTCGGCCTCACCGGAACAGTCATGTACAACATGGGCGGAGCAATCCTCCGGGCAGTCGGCGACTCGAAACGTCCTCTGTACTTCCTGATACTCGCCTCAATCCTCAACATCTTTCTTGATCTGCTGTTCGTGATCAATTTCGGGCTTGGTGTTGCAGGAGTGGCATACGCAACGATAATTTCTCAGTTCGTCTCGGGAATAATAATTTTCTGGATACTGTTCAGGAGTCATGAAGTGCACAGCCTGAGCTGGCGTGAAATGAAGATAGATACTCAGATTCTCAGGCGCATTATAGCTATAGGTTTCCCTGCAGGTTTCCAGATGGCCGTTACCTCATTCTCGAATGTGTTTGTGCAGGCGTACATCAATTCTTACGGAGCAGCGAGCACGGCAGGATGGGGGATATATGCCCGCGTTGATGCGTTCGTGATTTTGCCGACTCAGAGTATGGCAATGTCAGTAACTACATTTGTGGGACAGAACGCCGGAGCGCGCAAGCCAGACAGAATCAACAAGGGACTCTTGACGGGGTTATTCTTGTCGTGGAGTCTGTCAGCGTGCATAATCACAGTACTTTACATTTTCGCGCCTTACATTGCGGGACTGTTCAATCAGGATGCAGCGGTGTTAGGATTTGCTGTTCTGTTCATCAGGCTCAACAGCTTATTTGACCCCGTGAACGCAACTAACCAGATAGAGGCCGGAGCATTGAGGGGAGTGGGAGATTCACGCACGCCGATGATAATAATGCTCACATCATTTGTGGTGCTGAGGCAGATATATTTGTTCATTGTGTCGAGACTCACTGACTCGATATACTTTATCGCGATAGGCTACCCTGTGGGCTGGTTCATATGTACGGCACTAATGACTCTTCATATTAAGCGTATAGGCTGGGAGAAGAAATTATCTGCTCTTGAGGAAAGATAGGGACGCTTAGGTTTTCTGCTATAATCTCAGCATCTCATACTAAACTACGAAGGTGAATATTCATCATGGAGCTAATAGACTCTATCAGGCAGATAGCCAAAGTCTACACTGAACGCAGAGACATAATCCAGACAGAAGAAGCCACCAAGAATGCGTTAATCATGCCGTTCATAAGTGCGCTCGGCTACAATGTGTTTGACCCGTCGGAAGTTGTTCCGGAGTTTACTGCTGACGTTGGCATCAAGAAGGGCGAGAAGGTGGACTACGCAATAATCCGGGACGGCAAGCCCATAATGCTTATTGAGGCCAAGTGGAGCGGAGAAGACCTCGATGTCAGCAAGGAGAGCCAGTTAATGCGCTACTTCAATGCTACTCCTGCCAAGATAGGCATACTCACCAACGGCCACGAGTACAGGTTCTACACGGATCTAGACCAAGATAACATTATGGACATGATGCCATTTCTGCAGTTTTCAGTCTGCGACATAAGCGAGCCTATAGTGAGGGAGCTGAAGAGATTCACCAAGAGTGCGTTCAAGATAGAGGAGATAGCGTCAACGGCTTCTGAGCTGAAGTACACCGGAGCGATGAAGTCCTACCTGATGGAGCAGCTGCAGGAGCCTTCAGAGGACTTTGTGCGGCATATGGCACTGCAGGTATTCACTGGAAGGCTTACGGAGAACGCGAGGGAGAAGTTCAAGATAATCACCAAGAAAGCGTTTACCCAGTTCATCAGTGACAGGGTGAGCGACAGGTTAGCTTCCGCACTCTCAGAGGAGAAGGCAGCCAACACACCGGCAGACTCTCAGGAGGACTCAGCACCCGAGACTCCAGCCGAGCCTAAGAGCAGGATAGTTACGACGCAGGACGAGATAGACGGCTACAACGCAGTGAAAGCAATTCTCCGAAGCAAGGTAGACGTGAAGCGCATAACTCTCAAGGACACGATAAACTACTGCAACGTTATTCTTGACGGAAGCATCAGGAAGCCTTTATGCCGGTTCTACTTCAACAACGCTAACAACAAGTTCATAGCATTCTTTGACACTTCCCGCAAAGAAATGCCGAAGGTACACGTTGAAACTGTTGATGATATATATCTTCATGCAGACAAGCTCGACGCAATACTTGATGTATACCTGTCATCTGAGGCCGGAAAAGTTCAGGAGACCGAAACGGAATAGCATAGAGTGATATAATCTTCACACATTTCACAAACATTAAGGAGTGTTTATTCATGCGCAAAGTTTTAGCAGCGTTGATGTTAGTCCTCATGCTCGGCACTCTTGCCTTTGCAGACGATGACGTTATCAAGGTCGGAGTCTTCAACTGCCTCACAGGCCAGAACGCTTTCGGCGGACAGCTCGAACTCGAGGGCACGCAGTTAGCTCATGAGCTTTTCCCTGAGATTCTCGGCAAGAAGGTAGAGCTAATCATCGTGGACAACAAGTCCGACAAGGTCGAGGCAGCCAACGCAGTAACCCGTCTCATCGAGAACGACAAGGTGAACGCCATCATCGGCACTTACGGCTCATCCCTAGCAATGGCCGGAGGAGAAGTCGCAGAGAAAGCCGGAATCCCCGTCATCGGGACATCATGCACAAATCCCCTCGTTACTCTGGACAAGAGATTTTACTTCCGTGTGTGCTTTATAGACCCGTTCCAGGGAGCAGGAGCAGCAACATACGCATTCCGCAATCTCGGCTTCAAGAAGGCAGCGACTCTCGTCGACATGTCCAACGATTACAGCGTCGGACTCGGAAAGTTCTTCCGCGACAGCTACAAGAAGATGGGCGGAGAGATCGTAGCCTCCCTCATGTACCAGACGGGCGACACGGATTTTACAGCACAGCTCACCAGCTTAATGGAGGCCGGCCCGGATATAGTGTTCCTTCCTGCATACTTCGCAGAGGGAGCGATCGTCCTCAAGCAGGCTAAGGAGCTTGGTGCAACTTTCCGCTTCATCGGAGCTGACGCAATGGACAACCCCGAGATAGTTACGCTCGGCGGAGACGCAGTGGAGGGCTTCATGCACACAACGTTTGCTTATGATCCGTCAATGCCGGAGATGAACGAGACCGCAAAGGCCTTCACTGAAGCATGGAACAAAGTCCACCCCGACAAAGCCCCCAACGTCAACTGCGCACTCGGCTATGACTGCTACATCATGCTCAAGGACGCAATCGAGCGTGCAGGAAGTGCAGACCCGGCAAAGATTAGGGACGCTCTGGAGACGACAAAAGACCTCCCGACAGTTACGGGCATGACCACAATCAACGCGACTCACGATGCAGAGAAGGATATGGGCATTGTCGAGATCCGCGACGGCAAGAAGACATTTGTAGGAATAGTAGTGCCTGAAGTCTAGGATATTGTAAACACGTCAGGGCAGGAGGATTTGAGTCCGCCTGTCCTGTTTTTGCGCGGCATTTTTAAGGGGAGAATCTCTCGGCAAGTAAAGGAGAAACTCTCAATGAAAAGCAACATACTTTCTATCACACTAATCACACTGCTGGCACTCAGTACGTCAGCACCGGCAAGCACCGATGTCTACAAGCTCGTCCCGCCGGAAGGCAGCACGGCCATGAACTACACGAAGGGAGCGTACAACACCGTCGGCACTCTGAAGGTTACGGCTGATGACACGTTCGATTCGGAGATGAAGGTAGACGTAACCGTCCAGTATGACGGCAAGTTTACGAACACGTCTGACAGCACAACAGTCGCTTACAACCTCGTCAAAGGCACTGCGGAAAGCTACACTGTCCTGAACAGCGGCGATGTCATCACGTTCACTGCAAGTTCGATTGACGCGAAGACAGAAGTAACAATCGGCGTTGTTATGACCGGAGGAATTGACCCTAACGAGGATGTTTCGGACGGGGATTACAGGAGCAACATCGCGTTCAAGGCCAGCCGGGGAGCAAGTGTACACGTTCGAGACCCCGTACACGTTCGGGACGTGGAACAATGCGCCGCTGACGTGGGAAGTCCTCACAGTAGACCGTACCAACAAGCTGGTTTTGCTCGTTACGCAGAATGTTGTAGGCGACACAATGAAGTTCAAAGGGGACAAATCGGGATCAGCCAATTATGGAACTCCCTTCTGGAGAGATAGTACTCCCCGCGCATGGCTTCAGGGGACGTTCTACACGTCAGCTTTCACTGCGGAAGAGAAGGGGAAGATCGCGCAGCTAGTTCTGGATGATGTAAAGCAGGACACATACAATTTCACTGATACCGTGTTCCTTCTCAGCAAAACTGAGTTCGAAAGCTATCACCCCAGCAGTCTCGGCAAAAATTGGTGGCTTCGCTCATTAGCAAAATCAGGAAACACCTTTAATGTGTACTATATTGCGGATGCTACCAACAATACCGCGTACATGGGTATAGACACATCCGCAAGTAATCTTTACTACATCCGTCCGGCCTTGTGGCTGAAGTACGGCGACTGAAATCTTCCGGGGAGCGTGAACAATTCATGAGAACTCGAAGATCTTTGACGTTCATAATTTACGCTCTTCTCCTCTGCTTATTCCCGGCCTTCATCACCGGGGCATACGCGGATGATGGGGCGGCTCAGAGCGCAGCCGTAACAATCGGCTTCACGGTCGCAAGGAGACAGACTGCCAGTGTTGTGATAGGCTTCACGAAAATCACGCCGGTCTACAACATCACGGTCTCAGGCGGGAACATCACAGCACCATCAACAGCAAAGGCAGGCGACACCGTAACGCTGACTTATGCGGGCGAAATCCCGGCGGGCTATGATACTGTTGTCTTCTCTGTCAACGGCACTGCGATAACTGGCAGCACATTCACGATGCCGGAGGGAGACGTAACAATCACGGCGGCTCTTACTCCCATAACCTACACAATCACGTACAACCTTGACGGCGGGAGTCTTGCTGAAGGTGTGAGCAACTACACGAGCTACACAGTCGAGAGCGATACATTCACCCTGAACAACCCCGCGAAGGACGGCTGCATCTTCACAGGCTGGATCGGAGACGAACTCACCGAAGCGGCACAGACCGTAACAATTGCGCAAGGCTCGACCGGAGACAGAACGTACACCGCTAACTGGGAGGAGGAGTCTTCAGGGACACCAAGTCCGGCGTTCAGGTACAACTCACTCATTTTAAGCGGGCAGATCGGCGTGAACTTCTACGTGTACATTCCTGACGACCTGCCGAACAGTGCGGACTGCTTCATGACCTTCACCATCAGCGGCAAGGGAAACGTAAGCGATGAGGCTCACAATCTCGACGAGAACATCACCTACACTGACGAGACGGGAAAATATTACGGCTTCCGGTGCTACATCAACTCGATCCAGATGGCGGACACTATCACTGCAACGCTGCATTACGGCGAGAACAACAAGAACACTCTCACTAAGGACATGAGCGCAAAACAGTACCTTGACGCTTTTCTGGCTGAGGCTGACCCTGAGAACTATGGCGTTGATGAGAAGCTGATAGCTGCGGTTAAGGATTACGGGCACTACGCACAGATCATGCTCAAGAACGAACACGGCTTCACTCTCGGCGATGATGATAACTCTTACGCTGTGATGGACGGAGAGTCCTCATTCGACGCTTCGGACTACGGGAAGGTGAGAGTCAGCACGGACGAGTACGCCATCGTGAACGGCAACGTCTCCGGCTCGGGGGTAAGCGCAGTAATGCAGAGCCTGAACCTAGATTCGAGCACAGCAATCAATCTCTACTTTGACGTTGAGAGCACGGCGGATGTCTCCTCATGGAAGGCTTACATTGACGGGGAAGAAGTGGATTTCTCACACTACAATGATAACCGCTACAAGGTTGTGATTAATAACATCTCGGCGCACAAACTCGGCAAAACCTACACGGTGAGGCTTGAGGCTGCACAAACTTTTGAGGTTAAGGTTTCTGCGCTGTCATACGTGAATGCGACGCTGACGGAATACATGAGCGATTACAGCAAGGACACGAACGGCGACTGCGACGCTGTAACTGCATTGTATAACTACTACGACGCGACTATGGCATACAGGAAAGCCAGAGGCTACAAGGACTGATGGAGAGGAGGTGCTGCCATGAAAGAGGAATACACAGAGCTTGAGGCCGAAGTGATTATCTTTGAGGCTGTTGACGTAATAAGGACAAGCGACACTCAGACCCCAGTTCGTAATTTTGGTACTTATAGTCCGAACATCTTCTAGGGAAGGAGCAGGGCGGGATGAAGTAAAATTCTCCTGTCCTGCTTTTTTTGCTGTGGGAATGCTACAATTAACCTCAAATCATAAATCTATAATCGGAAGGGTTGAGAATGTTTGAATCTCAACATATTTATTCAGCACTTCATTAACGCTTTGAGTCTAGGCTCGCTTTACGGGCTGGTTGCTGTCGGCTATACGATGGTTTACGGAATACTCAGGCTCATAAACTTTGCTCATGGTGATATTTTCATGCTCGGAGCGTACTTCGTCTACTTCGCGACGATAGTCTACAAGCTCCCTTGGGCAGTCGGTGTAGTTACCGCAATCATCCTCACGACAATCTGCGGGCTTCTTGTTGACCGCATAGCCTACAAGCCCCTGCGTGAAGCTCCCAGAATCTCCGCACTCATCAGCGCAATCGGAGTCTCGTTCTTCATCGAGAACTTCGCGGTCGTCGTCTTCACCGGAATGCCCCGCCCGGTCGTCCAGCCCCCCATACTCATGAAGCCTATTGAGCTTTCAGGAGGAGTGAGGCTGATTCCGCTGGGGATTCTCGTGCCTGTGGTGTCGTTCGTGCTCGTGGGAGCGTTATTGTGGCTGCTCTACAGGACGAAGCCCGGCCTCGCAATGCGGGCAATATCGTTCGACATTGAGGCTACCCGCATGATGGGCGTATCCGTCAACAAGATTATTGCCCTCGCGTTCGGTCTGGGGTCTGCGCTTGCTGCTGTAGCAGGAATCATGTGGGCGTTACGCTATCCTCGCGTTGAACCGTTCATGGGGATGACCCCGGGCATCAAGGCGTTCATTGCTGCAGTGTTCGGAGGAATCGGGAGCGTTCCCGGAGCGATGATCGGCGGACTGATTCTCGGCTTCGTGGAGATAATGTCAGTGGCATTCTTCCCGACGCTTTCAGGGTATAAAGATGCGTTTGCGTTCCTGCTGTTAATCATGATATTGCTGTTCCGGCCGACGGGACTATTAGGCGAGAAACTGGAGGACAAAATCTGATGCATAGAGTAAGAAATCTCATCCTCACAATTATTGCTGTTGTACTGTTTGCGTTCTTCCTCGATAAAGCCCCTGACATCCTCAACGGCTACTGGCAGAGAATCCTGAACTTGATAGCCATCAACGCAATCTTGGCTCTGAGCCTGAACCTGATTTACGGAATCACGGGCATGTTCTCGCTCGGCCACGCGGGATTTATGGCGATAGGTGCGTATGTGTCCGCTCTGCTCGTCCTGACTCCTGCGCAGAAAAATGCTATGTGGATTCTCGAGGACATCTACCCGTGGCTTCTGAACGTCAACGCTCCGTTCGTGGTGTCGCTGGTGATTGCGGGAGTGATAGCTGCGTTCTTCGGGTTGCTTGTTG
This sequence comes from Synergistaceae bacterium, assembly GCA_017445405.1. Classification (GTDB taxonomy): domain Bacteria; phylum Synergistota; class Synergistia; order Synergistales; family Aminobacteriaceae; genus JAFUXM01. The sequence continues at coordinate 102,494 of JAFSUD010000017.1, read as the reverse complement.
CTCTGCCGGTGCTCAGGCTCGGAGGGGACTATCTCGGAATAGCGACTCTCGGCTTTGCAGAAATCATCAGGATTCTCATCACCAACACTGCGAGGCTCACGAATGGCTCGCTCGGCCTGAAGGGTATTCCTGCACACACTACGCTTTTCATGAGCTGGGGATGCTTGGGAGTTGTGCTTCTGTGCATGGTCTGCATGTTACGGAGCAACTTCGGCGGAGTCTTGAGGGCTGTGCGTGATGACGAGGTAGCGGCCCGGATGATGGGCATCAACACGTTCAAGGTGAAGGTGATTGCGTTCACGCTGGGCTGCTTCGGCGGAGGACTGGGCGGTGCGCTGATGGGCAACCTGATAACGACGATTGACCCTAGAATGTTCATGATTACGCAGACGTACAACATACTCATGATTATTGTCGTCGGAGGACTCGGGAGCGTAACAGGCTCGCTGATTGGCTCGGTGTTAGTTACGACAATGCTTGAGTGGTTACGTATCGTCGAGAACCCCATCACGATCGGGAGCATCAACATTCCGGGTATTCCCGGTATGCGCATGGTCATCTTCTCCCTCCTGTTAATCATCGTAATCATCTTCAGGCGCGAGGGCATCATGGGGATGCGCGAGTTCTCTTGGGATATATTCTTCCCGCAAGCAAAGGCCAAGCCCAAAGCAGAGCCTCACGAATCCGACACAGTCCTTGAAGTCCGTGATGTCATGCTGAAGTTCGGAGGCCTCACAGCGATAGACACTCTGAGCTTCGACATCAAGCACGGGCAGATTATGGGACTCATCGGGCCTAACGGAGCTGGGAAAACTTCAGCCTTCAACGTCATCAGCGGGTTCTACAAGCCCACATCAGGGAGCATAAAGTTTCTTGGCCGGTCGATCGGAGGGCTGAGTCCTGATGAAGTGTGCAAGGCCGGAATGAGCAGGACATTCCAGAATATCCGGCTCTTCGGGCATGAGACGGTGCTTCAGAACGTCATGACGGGTGCGCGTATACGTCAGGGCTATCACTGGTGGATGTCGTTATTGCCGTTCGTGTTCACTGATGTCTTGCGTGAGGACGCTGCAGTGAGGGCACAGGCACTAGATCTTTTGGGGCAGTTGGGACTCGCGGAGTTTGCGGAGGAGCAGGCCTCGAGTCTGCCGTACGGTGCACAGAGGAGGCTCGAGATTGCGAGGGCACTTGCGACGCGTCCGAAGTTCCTGCTGCTTGATGAGCCTGCCGCCGGAATGAACCCCCAAGAGTCAGAGGAATTATTGCAGTTCATCCGGAGGCTGAGGGACGAGTTCGACCTCACAATTCTTCTCATTGAGCATGACATGAAGGTAGTGATGAACGTGTGCGATTACATTCACGTGCTGGATCAGGGCGTACACATTGCGCAGGGGACACCCGACGAGATAAAGGCTAACCCGCGCGTCATTGAGGCATACCTAGGAAAGGGGGCAGCGTAAATGGAGTCAATGCTCAAAGTCGAGAAGCTGAATGTGAATTACGGAGCGATACATGCGGTGCGTGATGTGTCGTTGAGCATCAACAAGGGCGAAATAGTTACGCTGATAGGTGCGAACGGAGCCGGGAAGTCGAGCGTTATCCGTGCAATCATGGGACTTGTGAAGGCGAAGGCTGACGAGATGACCTACACATCACCACGCGACAACAATACCGTAAACATACTCGGCCGTCCTGCAGAGGAACATGTGAAGTTAGGGATCGCACTCAGCCCGGAAGGCAGGAGGATACTTCCGCAGTTGACGGTGGAGGAGAATCTTGCGCTCGGAGCGTACACCCGCAATGATGCTCAGGGTATCGCTGAGGATGTGGAGTATGTGTACTCGCTGTTCCCGCGCCTGAAGGAGAGACACAGGCAGAAGGGGAGCACGTTATCCGGAGGAGAGCAGCAGATGCTTGCTGTGGGAAGGGCATTGATGAGTCGGCCTGATTTGCTGATGCTGGACGAGCCGAGCTTGGGGCTTGCGCCGATTCTGGTTGACGAGGTGTTCGGGATAATCAGGGAGATAAACTCTCAGGGACGGACGATACTTCTAGTTGAACAGAATGCGTTTGCTGCACTCAAAGTTGCTCACAAAGCGTATGTGCTTGAAGTTGGTGCTGTCGGGCTTTCCGGGACGGGAGCGGAGCTGCTGAACAACCCGAAGGTGAGAGCTGCATATCTCGGCGGCTAAAACATTGTCCCTCCTCACAACGGGGAGGGATTTTGTTTACTGTGTTTTGTCACCTTGACGGAAAGCATTTACTACTAACGATATACCTTCCGCTATTGCTGTGAACAAGGATTTGATTCCTGCAACTATCTGCGGCATCGCGAACACCACAAGTATTATTGACAGCAGCCAGTAATCCCAGTGATACAGTCCTGCAACATCGTGCTTAAGACCTGTGATGTCGTTCTGCATGACTTCTACACGAGCCTCCAGCTTGTCGAACCTCTCGTTAGTCTTTGCCTCGAGGTTGTCAATTTTTGCGTTAATCTTTACCTCGAAAGCATCTATCCTAGCGTTGATTTTTGCCTCGAAGTTGTCGAGCCTCGTGTTAATCTTCTCCTCGAACGCGTTGAACTCCTTGAGCATTAGTGCACGGAAATCTGCATTATCCTTCCTCATGTCAGAAAGCTGCTTCTCCGTACGCGCAAAATGTTCACGCAATAACAGCTCGAGTTTCGTCATGTCCAGTGTGTTATCTGCACTTGTCATGTTTTCGTTCCTCCTCTCGTCCCAGCAATTATACACGACAATAAAATTGACAGCCTCCCCCAAAACTGAGAGAAGCTGCCATCGCGTCAAAACTCTATATCCTAGCTTCTGCGCTTGAGAACCATCACTGCTAACACAAGCATACCCGCAACGCCTACGCCCGAATCACATCCTCCTCCTGATGATGAAGATGTATTCCCTCCGTCAGCCGTCGCCCCCTGTGAGCTCCCTGACACCTCAAACACTAACATCGCTTCGTCCGTCCATGTCTCTTCAGCGTCATCTTCGCCGTCTCCGTCAGCAGACACCTTCCCCTCCGACGTCTGCACACGAATCTCATACACGCCCTTCTTCGTAACGTACGGTACTGACCTCACAGACACAACAACCTCATCGTCCGGCATAATCTCCGGCGTGAACATCGCGTACACTTCCGTCATGTCTACGTCCTCGTCAAAAGATGTCTCCATTCCGGCCAAGTCCACCAAGTGCGTCCTGCTAATGCCAGCCTCGAGTACGTAGTCCGTGTCCGATGAGCCGCGCAGCTTCACATCAGCAATCCTCCACAGAACTGCTGAAGATTTCGTCAGCGTGAAGTCCCTGCTCTCCATCACCGTAACTACATCGGCACTCACCGCAGGAGCGTCCGCAGAAATCTCCGCCGCAACGTCCTCAAGGTACGCGTACACGTCCTCCACTGAGTCATCGCCGAGCAGAATGTCTACAGCACCCTCACTCGCCCAGTTGAAGTTCACGTCGAAGCCCGGAATCGCTATCTCGAAGTACGTCATCGTGTCGCTGTCATCGTCCGCAGGATGCCTCATGTCGTCCGCGCACAGCATAAGCGTGAACCTGCTCGTCTGTCCCGGAATCATCGCAAACGTCGCGTAAGCAAACTCCTCCTTCTCGCTCTTCGGGATGTTCTCCAGAGCATAGCTGTACTCCGCCAGCTTCTCGTTCGCATTGCTGACGTGATAGCCCGCCATTGACGCGTAAGGTATCACGTACTCGCCGTCATAGGTTATCTCGCAAAGCACAGGGATACGCACGGAATGATCCTCCTGCGAGTTCAGGAACGTATCAAGGTCGGGCAGGTTGTGCATTCCGTTCATGGTGAGGCTCGTGGTGATTGTCGTCCTGTTCCCGCTCACATCACCAGACGCTGAAGCCATGAAGCCCGCTGAACTGAAGCTGGCCTTTACTCCGCTGCCGTTCTTCGTCAAGAGATTGCTGCTGTTCATGTTCACAAACACAATCGATGAATACCCCGTGTTGTTCCCTCCGTAATCGCGCACCGTCCTGTTGTCCGCTGCCATCCTCGCCTCGTGAACCTCATCTACTGCGCTCGTCGTGTCAAGCTCAACCCACAGGTAATAAATAGTTCCCGCTCGCAATGCTCCGTGTCGCCGAGCCGGGCACGTTGAACACCAGCCAGCCCTTGTTGTTGTTGCGGTCGTTGCTCCAGCCGTTGAGGGATATTGTCGTCGTGGCTAATGCAGTCTTTGATGAAGCAGGGTCATTGCCCGTCGAGTAGGACAGACGCGCCGTGAAGTTCCCCGTTGTCTTGAAGCTCGCGTTGTACACAGGAACATGAATCTGATAATCCAGCCCGCAAATGAGTCTGTTGTCCGTGAAGCTCAAGAGTTCAGGCAGATAATATCTCATCCCGCGTAACTGCATGGCCGCCTTGTTGTCGGTGTTGGCGACAAAATCATTGCCCTGCTCGATGAACTTGAACGGCAGAAGCAGTGCCGGGTCCGCCTTGCCCGTGTAGAGGCTGTCCCTCCACAGGAAATTCTGCGGGGCTGTCGCCGCGAGAGTTACCGCCGTCGCAAGGGTCATCGCTCCTTCCTTGCCCGTGTACGCCTAGAACGCTAACTCGTTGCCCGCGCCCCTGTTCACTAGGTCATTCCTGCCCTTGAGAGCAAAGCCTATCTTCTCCTCCTTGCTGTAGGACTTCGAGAACTTCTGCGGGTTGTCCGTCTGAGGCGTATATGACGCTGCGTTATCGTCCTGGAAGAAACTGTTGATGCCTTCCACAATCTGAGTTACTGCACTGCGCTCGACCTTCTGGTCTGTCTGGCGTTCGTCCGCTGATACGTCCTTAAATTCCGCAGAACTGGTGAAGGCCGATGTTCCGAATGACCACTTTGTAGGAGTCGTAAGAGTCGCTCCGGCTATGTAGCCCTCATTCGCGGCAATAAGAGGCGGGTACGAGAACAAATTCCCTTCCTCATGAATGGGCTGGTATTCCGTGTCAGTCAATGAGTCCCTCACGTACTTTGTGCCGTCGTCATACATTGCGAACGTAACAAAATGGTACGGTGTGCCAGTGAAGTCCGTAATGTCGCCGGAAGTGGAGTCGATTCTTTTTCCGCTAAGTAACCATTCGGGGACAGGCTCAGTCAGCACAGGGTAACGCCAGATATGACGGTCAGCGTTGTAGAAGATTATGCTGTCTCTGGTGCTGGCCTGAAGATCATCGTTGAGGGTGATAGTCTTCGAGCTGGTCTTCACGGTCTCATCAGTGGTGTCTACCTTGTCGGTGATAGCACCAAGTGCAGCATCAACCCAAGTAGTTCCGTCCCATGCATGACGCTCAAAGATGAAACTCGACACAAAGCTGATGCCCTTCTTGGCCGGGCCGAAGATTGAGCGGGTAGTCTCGCTGTCAACCATGAGGATTGTCTCGACCGAGTTGCTCATGTCGAACGTTACGGCTTTGGTGTTCTCGTCTGCCGTAGTGTTGTCGTAGAAGACTCTCATGCTACCGTCTCCGCCCCCGCTGTAGGTGAAGTTGTGCGGGGCAGTCTGGAGGGAATTTCCGTCCGCGCTGACCGTGTCGACGTGATAAGGAGGAGCATTCAGGATAGCGATATAGCTTCTGTCGCCCTCGTCCTTTACGTGAACAGGAACATCAAGCTCCACGCCCTCGCCCGCAAAGTCCGCCGCAAGGAGTCCATGCCAGATTTTGCCTGATGATGATTCAGCATTCACTTCACTCGGAGGTGCTGCCGGAATCTCCTGTATCTTGCTTGCGTCTGAGAAGCCGGAGAATGAGCCGTTGCTGACATTGGTCTTGAACAGGTAGACGTTTATCTTGCCGTCGCAGTCCCAGCCGTAATTCCACGACACGACGACATCATCAACAGTTTTCCCCACGCCCAATGTGCCGGTGAACGGGCCGGTTGCCAGTGAGAAATAGCTGGGGACGTAACCTGCGTCCAGTGCTGGCTCCTGTCTGCCGTTAACGCTTGTTTCTGGTGTCTTTTTGACTCCAAAGTAAGACTCCATGAGATATTTGCTTTCGTAGTACCACAGGGATTCGCCTAACAGTTTGCTCTGATTTTTGCCGTAATCCGCAAGAGGCCCTTCTTGAATACCCTGACCCTTTACGTGGCTTTCGTCATGCTGGGGAGTTATCAATCCGCGAGGACACGACCACACGGCAAGATACGGGTACATATGAAATTCATAATTACACAAATAACCTTGCTTAAAGCTGGGATCCCATTGGCTGTTGGCATCCTTACCGATAAGCAGGGTAACTATCTCGTCCTTTCCGTCTCCGTCGAGGTCAGCCGCCGCCTTCAATCCTGCAACACCGCTCCAAAATTCTTCATGGTGGTGTTCACCCTTGAGCTGGTCGAGGTATCCAATTATTTTAATTCTGTTGTGGCTGTACTCCTTCGTGCTGCTCTGAGACTCAAACGTTCCTTTGCTGAAGTCCCACTTGAAGACGTGGACGCACACATCACCGACAATCTCTCCGTCAGAGTGATATTTGTTGTCGCTGTGCTTGACGCGCTTAATCTTCTTGTAGAGAGCCGCAATCTCGAACTTCCCATCGCCGTCAAAGTCTCCTGCAACGAGGGCAGATGAAGGCTCAGTGCTTGGAGTTGCTCCGTATGGTTCGGGTGCGGTGTAGAGCTTGTACTCGCTGCTGCCGTGCCTTTTCAGCTTGAATGTGCCGTTCTCGTACACGACCTTGTAGAAGTAGAGCCTGACATCGAGATTGCTGTTGACCAGCACCGCGAAATCATCAATGTAGCCGTCGTCGTCAATGTCAGTTGCGGCCATTGAGACAATTCTCGGACTGACAGCAGGAAAGTCCATTGTTGAGGACAGGTCTAACTTCGTGTGCACAGGCTCTCCTGAAGCATCAGCATGAACGCCGAAAAAGTTCATACACAACTTAAACGATGATGGGTTGTTTGACCACGAAGCTGGCCGTTTTTCGTCCGCGTATACATTAACGAAGACCTCTCCGTCGTAGCCCTTGACGTGAAGCACGAGGCCTCCAAACGTATGAGCAAAGTAATTTTGAAGTTCTGTTACATAGGGCTCGCCGATTGAGGATGCTGATAAAGCGTTGACTAGCTCTTGAGGAGTTTCCGTAGTTTCAGTCCTGCTGTTTTGTAGAGCCGCAAAATATGTCTTGATTGTGATCGGTGATGATATGCTGTTCATGATGACTTTCTTGCCATTGTAGCTCTTGCGTGAGATGATCGGTGCTACATTCATGAGCAATCGGGAATCCAAGCGTTTCAGTTCCTTGTGGAGTTGCACTGTCTTCATTGCAGTGCTGCCGACACTATTAAAGGTTATGATGTTGGGCTGAAGGTAGGCGTACAGATAGTTGTCGTATTGGTTGGTATAAGGGGATAACTCTCTAACTAATGCCCCCCCCCCTGAGTAACATTACTGAGTGCTTGGGGATTTCGAGTGAGCCGTGAGTGGCTTCCTTGACGACATCATCGACATCGCCGAGAGCCTTTCCGCCGATTTGTGCGCCGTGAGCGGGGAATGCGGAGATGATTCCCAGACACAGCAGCAAGAGTGATAGTTTCAGCTTGTGCATAGATATTGCCTCTTACGGGTGCGCTGAATGCACCGTGTGAATTTGCGGTGAATTGTAGCACAAAATTTCCGCAAAAAAATATCCCCCTCGCTGATGAAGGGGGAGCAGGAAATCACATTCCGAAGATGTCCTGCGTGTGTGCCTGTGCGGGTAAGAGCGAGTATCAGCCTGTTACCGTCAATCCTGTAGACCAGCACCCAGTCAGGCGTAATGTGGCATTCTCTCAAGCCCTGAAACATGCCGTGAAGCGGGTGGTCTTCATAGCGCGGAGGCAGGCTTTCTCCTGAGGCGAGAACATCAATAACGTAAATTATTTTGCTCTCATCTGCTCCTCGTTTCAGCATCTTTCGGAGTTCCTTTTTGTAGCGTGAGGATGCCTCGACTGTGTACTTGCGCTTAGTCATCATCATCGTCATCGCCAGCCATGACAGCACGAACCATTTCTTCAGCGGAGTAAAACGGGCCGATGAGATTCCTGTTATTCATAACATCGTCGATTGCTTCCAGAGTCTCTTTGTTGAACTCCAGCATGTCCTCAAGCATGATTAGGGCATCGCTAAGTTTTCTCTCAGGTATGTAGTCAACCACTAACTTAATCTCATTGCGTAATTCTTCAGGTGTACCGAGTCCGCCTTCTTCATACTCTGTTACTTCCGCCATAATGATTACCTCCTCAAAATTTGTCCCCGCAAAAAAGGGACATTTGCTTCACTGTCAATTATTCACATGTCCAACAGGTCAGAGTGAGTACCTGTCCTGCTGAGAAGCAATATTAACGTATCCTTGTATTTCTTGTAGATAAGCAGCCAGTCAGGGTCGATATGACATTCCCGCATACCTTCCCACTTGCCGAACAGCGGGTGGTCCTTGTTATGCTTAGGTAAGGGGGTGTCGGAAGCCAGCATACCAATAACCTCTAAAATATCGTCCTCATTCTTTCCCCTACGGAGCATTTTTCTAAGCTCTTTCCTGTAACGGGAGGACATCTCAATTGTGTATCTGTACTTCTTAATCATAATCGTCATCATCACCGGCAAGAACAGCCTGCATCATCTCTTCGGGAGTGTTGAACGGCCCTATGAGATTCTCTCCTCTCAGAGCCTCATCCAGTGCTTCTTCTGTTTCCTTGTTGAACTCTAAAAGATCCTCTATCGCCACTATCGCATCACCCAATTTGTCATCAGGCACATAATCAACAATCATTCTCAGTTCTTCGCGTTCTGTCATAGGAATCCCCTCCTGAAATTACCCCCCTCACTAAAAGGGGGGCACATAGTCTTTCTCGTCTCTCTGTTACTGCTGCTCGTTCTTCGCGTTAAAGTGGAACATCACTATCCCTAACGGCGGTATCGACAACGGCAGCGAATACGGATACCCATGGCTGCCAATCATATCGGCCTCCATGCCTCCGCAGTTCCCTATTCCGCCTCCGCCGTACTTCGTCGCGTCGCTGTTCAGAATCTCCTTCCAGAAACCAGAACGCGGCACACCGATACGATACCCGTAGCGCGGTACAGGTGTGAAGTTCGCAGCGCAGAGCACGTACTCGTCGTCGCTCTTGCCCTTCCTCAGCCACACTACTATGCTCTCCTGCCAGTCCGAACAGTCTATCCACTTGAACCCGTCCGGCGTGAAGTCCAGCTCGTGAAGCGGCGCATACTCCTTCAGCGCATGGTTCAGGTCTCTCACCCAGTCCTGAATCCCCCTGAAGTCGTCCTTCTGCAGCAAATGCCACTCGAGCGCAGAGTCGTGATTCCACTCGAGTCCCTGCCCGAACTCGCTCCCCATGAAGAGCAGCTTCTTGCCCGGGTGCGCCCACATGTAGCCGTAGAGCAGCCTCAAGTTCGCGCGCTTCTGCCACCAGTCGCCCGACATCTTGTTGATGATTGACCCCTTGCCGTGTACAACCTCGTCGTGAGACAGCGGAAGCATGAAGTTCTCGCTGAACGCGTACCATATCGAGAACGTCAACTGGTTCTGGTGCCATGAACGATAAATCGGCTCAAGACTCATGTAGTCGAGCGTGTCGTGCATCCAGCCCATGTTCCACTTCATGCCGAACCCTAAGCCTCCCAAGAACACAGGGCGCGTAACCATCGGCCAGTCTGTGGACTCTTCAGCGATGGTCTGAATCGTCCCGAACCTCCCGAAGAGCTCGCTGTTCATGTCGCGCAGGAGTGATATTGCCTCGAGGTTCTCGCGTCCGCCGTAGATGTTGGGCACCCACTCGCCGTTCTTGCGTGAGTAATCGAGATACAGCATCGAGGCCACCGCGTCGATTCTGAGGCCGTCAGCGTGGAAGATGTCAATCCAGAATGCCGCGCTGGAGATGAGATAGCTGCGTACTTCGTTGCGTCCGTAGTTGAAGATGTAGCTTCCCCAGTCAGGATGATAGCCCTTGCGCGGGTCTTCATGTTCGTAGAGTGCTGTTCCGTCGTAGCGTGCGAGTCCGAAGTCGTCGGTCGGGAAGTGGCTCGGCACGAAGTCCAGAATCACAGCAATACCCTTCTTGTGCAGGCTGTCAATGAGGTACATCAAGTCCTCCGGAGTTCCGTAGCGTGCGGTCGGCGCAAAGTACCCGAGAGTCTGATAACCCCATGAGCCATAGAACGGGTGCTCCATGACAGGCAGGAACTCTACAGCAGTAAAGCCCATATCCTCGCAGTATCCCGGCAGCTCTTCAGCCATCTCACGGTACGAGAGCGAGAGTCCGTCGTCCCAGTGTCTGCGCCATGATCCGAGATGTACTTCGTAGACGCTCATCGGTGCAGCGAGGTTCATTTTCTCGCCCCTGTGTGCGAGCCACTCGCCGTCGCCCCACTCGTAGTCTGACCAGTGAACTATTGATGACGTTCTGGGCGGAAGCTCGAATGCGCGGGAGAAAGGATCCATCTTTTCCTTGACCTCGCCGTGTGAGTTCCTGATGTGGAACTTGTACAGCTCCCACTTCTCGATGCCGGGAATGAAGCCCTCCCAGATTCCGGAGCCGTCCCAGCGTGCTGCTAAGGGGTGTGATTCAGGATTCCAGCCGTTGAAGTTGCCGACGACACTTACTGCCTGAGCGTTGGGTGCCCACACACTGAAGGCTACACCTTGTGCATTGTCTGCGGGGTCAGTGAATTTCTGTGCTCCCATTTTCTCGTACAGGTGGTAATGCGTGCCCTGCTTGAACAGGAAAATATCATAGTCGCTGATGGGCGATACTCCATGACGTATTGATCCGGCCATTAATATTTTGCCTCCTTCAATGAATAAATTGTGAATTGAATTGCGTGTGTAAATTGTATCGTATTTAGCGCGATTCAGGCAGGATATATCTAACGAGTTCATCACAGAAAATTTTGATTCCCTTGTGAGACCAGTGCGTGTCATTCAGCCAGTAAACGTCCTGTTCTCCGCGTCCGAGTGCCTCACGCAAAGGTTTCATCGCGTCAGCAAACACGTATTCTTTGCCGGGAACTTCACGCATCTTCATGAAGAAGGGATTTTCAGGACGGCCTCTCTTGTCGGTGATGTAGGGGTAATAGAGGTCGTACTTATCTGCAGCTGCAAAGAATATCAGCTTGATTCCCTTAGCCTTCAGGAGGCGGGCAGCGTTGTTGAGATTCTGATTCACAATTTCAGCATTGAGAGGACGCGTCAGGTAGAGCAGATCATCATAGTAATACAGCAGGGTGCGTTCTTGGCCGGGGTTCGTGAAGAATGGGCGGTCAAGCTGTGTGATGCAGACTTCAGGACTGAGCTGTTCCGGTTTCATGAAGTGATAGAGCTTGTGAAATACGTGCTTCATGTTTGACAGAGTCATTATCGGCGGCATGAGTCCGTCCGACAAACCAGCTCCGGCTTCTGGACTTCCCGAAAGTTTCTCTATTGTTTGTCTGTCTGACTTCACAGGCGCAAGAATATTCACTCCGAATCTGTCCTGCACACTACGTTCTACGCTCTCGAGAATCACGACCCGCGGGGAGATTTCGTCGAGCAGTCCCGATTCAGCTAGCATATACAGAGTCGTTATACACTCATATCCTCTTATGTGTGCATTCAGAACCCGCAGGCCGTAATAATTCACGAGGTAGTCCGGGTAACTTCCTCCGTCTCTGCCGTTCGTGAACGAAGCCCCGATCGTCAGAATGTCGAACGATTCATGCGTTCCTGAAGCTATGTAGTCTCTAAGTTCTGCATGATGTTCGGCATAGTGCACATCCTCAGTGAGAGGAGCTGTAGTCGCCATGCTCCCCAGACGGTTAAGGTCTCTCTGCCGAAAAGTTGTCTTTACTGTTCCGTGCCACAGAGCAAGGTTTGCAAGCATTAATACGTACAGCACTGACATAACGCACAGAATATATTTCTTGCTGGTCAAAGTTAATCCCCCTCTAGAACTGGAAATACAGGAAGTCCGAGACTCCCGAAAAATTTACGAACGCTGCGACAGCCAGAGCGACACTCACAGTTACCCATAGTTTGCCCGGCCGGAAGCCCTCTATCACCTGCTGTGTGTTTGGCATGAGCAGAGCTGCAAGAAGCATGATAAATATTGTTATTACAGCAAGGCCGAAGGCTTTACCTCCCAATACTGACGGCATGAAGGCTATTCCCAGCTTCCCGAGAAATCCCAAGTAGCGGCTATACGGCAAGGGCAGAGCAATATTCTTCACATACGTCATCGCAGCAATCATCTTCCCTGCATCACTCAGACTCTCACTCCTGAACACTACCCACAGAATCAGCACACTAATGAACGTCAGCAGCCACGACAGCACAGAGGGCAGCTTCACGCCGTGCTTCCTCCACCAGTGATTCACAGCAAGCAGAACTCCATGAAGCCCTCCCCACACTATGAACGTCCACCCTAAGCCGTGCCACAGTCCCGTGAACAGCATCGCGAGCATGACGTTGCGAGTCCTCTTCAGTTCTCCTTCTCTGCTGCCTCCGAGCGGAATATACACATAATCACGAATCCATGCCCCGAGACTCATGTGCCACCTGCGCCAAAAATCTATAATGCTCAATGATTTATACGGCGAGCTGAAATTCTGAGGCAGCCTCATTCCGAACATCAAGCCCACACCGATAGCCATATCGCTATACCCTGAGAAGTCATAGTAAAGCTGCAATGCATAGCCCAGAGCTGCGAGCCATGCTTCGGTAAAATTTAGAGTTCCTGATACTGCAAAGAGTGTGTTCACTGTCCTAGCTAGTCCGTCAGCAATGTATACCTTCTTGAACAGCCCGATCATGAATAACGTCAAGCCCTTAGCTATTGCGTCATAGTCAGGAGAAAATGAAGGCTGAGTGTCATTGATGCGGGCAATAGGGCCGGAAGCTATGCACCCGAAAAATGTGATGTGTCTAGCGTAATCAAGAATGCCGCATGCATCACATCCCCTGTACACGTCAAATAGATACGCGCTCTGCGTGAAGGTGTAGAAGGATATTCCCAGAGGAAGAGTCCCCGAGAGCTTGAAGTATGACAGCACACCGAAATTCAGAGTAAAGCCAAGAATGAGCCAGAGTCTTTTTGCGGAAGAGTGAGCAATCCTGAGACTCATAAAGTAATTCACGAGGACTGACAGAATCAGCAGGGGCAGCGTTCGCAGACTCAGACTCCCATAGAAGATTAACGAGGCCGTAATCAGCCACAAGACAGCAAGGTTTGTGTTTCGCCGTGATAGTGAGTAAAAAACTGTGATTGCAACCGGAAGAAAGATGAAGATGAACTCGTAACTGTTGAAGGTCATCGGGCATTCCTCCGTTCAGTGAGGGAGGATACCCCGCAGAAATTACCTGTCAGAAAGCAACAATAGTGGTGATGCGTGATGCGTGATGCGTGATTGTACACGTTTTGCGCTCATTGTGTCAAGCTCCTTTATGTGAAAGATTTTGCGAACTGAAAAGGTATTATAGCATTGCAGATACAGGGCGCGTGAATTTAAGGTATAATCACAAATACAGACAATACAGAAAAAATTCATCTCACAATTATTATTCATGAAGGAGGAAATACTCTTAATGCGCATAAACTTTTCACATGCATTCTTAATCACGGTAATACTGTCCTTCACGTGCACGGCATCATTTGCTGCCTCACCAAGAATCATAGCTAATGATGATGCCCACGTAGGAGAACAAGTAATACTCGCGGTCGATAACTCGGGCATTCCTGCTAACGGCTCGGTCGAGTGGTCGGTGAGTCCGACTACAGGCCAAAACCCCGACAGAATCTCCCTCAGGTCAGGAGGCCGGGAATGCGCCTTCACTCCGCTCGACACTCACCCCATCAAGGTAACTGCTTCTTTCGTCAACAGGGACGGAGACGTTATCTCGAGCACCGAGACCCTCATCACGCCGAAAGAGTTCATGATTAACGTTGCCGTAGTGGTCGAACGTCCTCTGACTCTCTGGGACTCGTCGAGCCGCTCAAACTATGCCCTGAGTCCTGATGTCCTCATGGCCGGAACTCCCATACGCATACGTGCCTCACTAAGCCCTGCATTCAAGGGACAGCACAGCTTCAAGTGGGAGGGCGACGCAGCAACAGCCCTTATGAGCCAGGATAACGATGATATATACATCAGGCGCGGAGCAGTCGGAGAGAGCGAAATTACTGTTACAGCCTACAACTCATCAGGCGTAAAGCTCGGCAGCGGAGAAAGCAGAGTCAATATCACTCTTCCTGTCTCGACCTACGACAACTCAGCAACTGAGCGTGAGGCTTGGCAGACATGGCAGAGAGCAGTTGCCTTGTGGGAATCGCGCAACTATGCCGAAGCTGTGGAGCTTGCAACTCGGGCGAGTGCCTTATCTCCCAGAGACAGCGAAATATCTGAAGGACTCCGTGCCGTCAACACGAACTATTCACGCTACACCCGCGCCCAGAAATTACGTGATGACGCCGAGAGCTTCACCAACCGTGAACTCTACGACGACGCTTTGAAGAGCCTGCGTGCTGCTCAGGTCATCTGGCCCATCGACTCCGGAGCAGAAGAGATCCGCGAGGCCGAGCAGAGAGTCAATGAGCTTAGGCTTCGTCAGCAGGAAGCGAACTGGCTGCGCGACACAGCGAGTGCCTACGACAACGAAAACATGTACGAGGACGCATTAGAGTACTACGCGAAGAGCATAGCCGTAATGTCGAGCGATGCAGTTAAGGACAGGATGGACAGGATACGCAACCGTCTGTCCCTGATAGCTGACGCAGACAAGTACGCCGGAGAAGGCAACACGTTAGAGCGCGAGGGCAAACTTCAGGAGGCATTGAATCATTATGCTGCGAGTGTCCAGAGCAACCCCGACGCGACTCTCCGCCAGCACATAGAGGAACTCCAGAACGTCATCTCGAGGCGTGAACGTCAGGCCAATGCGCTTTACCGTGAAGGCCAAGATCTGCAGAGGCGCAACCAGAATCAGGAGGCATTGAGGCGTTACATGGAGAGCGTGAACGTCTGGGACAACGAGAACGCCAGCCAGAGAGTCCGGCAGTTAAGCAGAAGCGTAAGGCTCGCTCCCGACACAGTTATTCGCGGGCCTGAAGATTTCGGTATCGGCACAAGGATCGACGCTCAGAAGATGGTGAACGAAGCCGACGAGCTTTATTCGCAGGGTAATCTTGCCGGAGCAGTCGCACTCTACAGAAAGGCTCTGACCATCGCGCCAACAAACGAGATGAGAAACTGGGTCGCCAAACTCGACGCACAGCTCAAGGAAAATGAAGCTGTTGATGCAGCAAACAGGCAGATAGCCCAAGCTAACGCACTCTACAAGGCCGGCAAGGTGAAGGAAGCGTTAGACCTTTACCGGGAGAGCCTGAAGACGCACAGGAATGCAGAAATAGAAGAGTTTATCAGAAGGCAGGGGAATTAGCGTGATAACAATAGGATTCTGCAACCTCAAAGGAGGAGTCGGGAAGACTACAGCCTGTCAGAACATAGCCGTAGCTCTCGCGAAGATGGGACACAGAGTCGCCGTTATAGACATGGATCCGCAGAGCAACCTAAGCGCAGGGTTCGGAGTTACGCCGTCGGAGACAGACCCGCAGGTGTTCGACCTCTTGTCCGGAGGAGCGACGTGGGACGACATAGTCTGCACGAAAGAGGGAGTAGACATTATCCCGAGTTCGCTGAATCTGGTGATGGCGGAACTGAATCACACAGGCCCGGTGAGTCAGGATACAGTTCTGCGCGATGCCCTGAAGCGGATTGACGGGGACAGGTACGACTATATTTTGCTGGACAGTCCTCCGCAGCTTGGGATATTCACTCGTAATGTCCTGGCCGCGTGCAGCAAAATCATTGTGCCGATGGACGGCGGATTTTACAGCTTGTTCGGGCTGCGTCTGCTTAACGGAGCTATGCCGGTTTTCCGCGAGAGGCTTAACCCTGAGCTTGAGATAAAGGGTATCCTGATGACGAACTATAACCCGAGACTCTATATTGCGCGTCAGGTTTACGATGAGGTCTGCAGGACGTTCGGATCTGTTGTGTTCAAGAACTGCGTGCGCCAGAATATCAGCCTTGTTGAAGCGTCTAGCATGGGTATGTCAATTTTCGAGTATTCGCCGAAGTCGAAAGGTGCGGAGTGTTACCGGGACGTTGCGCGTGAACTGCTTGACAAGCTCAGGATGACACATGAAGAGGCCGGGAAGCCTGCTGCTGTTCCCGAGCCGGAGAATGTCCCTGAAGCTGAGGAGAGCTTGAGCGTGATTGAGGAGAGCGTGGGTGTTATCGAGACTCCCGAGCCGGAGAGCGTGCCTGAAGTTATGGAGAGCGTGCCCGAGCCGGAGAGCGTGCCGGAGATTCCCGAGCCGTCCGAGCCGCTGGATATTCCTGAGGAGAAGCCGGAGCCGGTGTATACAGTCCGGACTCTCGGGGACTACGAGGAAGGCATCAAGCAGTCGGTGTTAGATATGCTGCCCGAGAAGAGAAAGCCGATGTGGAATCAGATTCTCGGGGCAGTAAGCGGAATAAGCAGAGACGAGATAGATGCCCGGGTTCTGAGGGAGGACTTCGAGGAGTGCGACAAGGAACGCTACAAGTTCTACGTGCTGAATGACGAGCGGGACACTTTCTGGCAGGTGATGTATCCGGATCAGATAATTGACCCGATGAGGTGCGTCATGAAGTTTGACGAGTACGACGGCAGCGCGGAAGTGTATATCTAGCAGAGAATGTGATTATGCCCTCTGGAGGATGCTTCAGGGGGCGATATTTTCGCGGGAGGAGAGACAGCGGCTCAGTATTTGGCGGAGCACCGAAAGATGGAGTTCCGGCAGTACTTACGCGTCCGAAGTTCAGTTTGACAGCAAAGCGGATAGTGAGGGAACTTCAGGAGTTAGGGGAGGAGTTCTTGAGCAGGATTGACGCATAAAGCAAAGCCCCCCGAATCTGCTTCAGGGGGCAATAACTTACCTCCTCCATGTGAAGCTGTCCGGAAAGAACACCGCGAGCCTCTGCACAATCAGCCCTGCGCATAAGCTCTTCACAATGTCTCCCGGCATAGGCATTAACACGAAATACATTAACAGCGTCTTAGCTCCCAGCTCATTGCCGAGATAGTATTTCGACATCACATAGTAGTACGGAATCCCGATCGTATAGATCACAGCTATTCCAGCCAAAGCTCCTGCCGTCCAAGTAACGTAACACGGCCTGAACTTCTCAGCGACATACCCCGCAAGCCATGCCCCCGGAATGAAGCCGAGAATATATCCGAATGTAGGGTTAAGTGCCGAGCCGGTGAACACAGGAAGCCCGATAAGTCCTGCAGCGACGTAAACGCATACAGCTGCAGCACCGTACTTTTTCCCTAGCACGAGTCCAGACAGCACAACGAAAAGCGTCTGAAGCGTCAGCGGCAATAACGGCGTTGGAATCTTTATGTGCGTTCCAATAGCGATAAGTGCTGCGAACAATGCGCAGAGTGTCAGTCGTCTGGTTGCAGTCATGAAGTATCTAGATCCTTTCCTTCTGTCTCACCATGAAGACCTCTCCGCTCCTCAGAGTCTCAATCTCTCCGGCATCGTTCACCACAACAAGCCCTCCCGAGTCGTCTATGCCCTCAACATGTCCGGAAGACTTCACATCGTTCTTCATGTAGGTGATGTCTTGGCCGGTCAATATCGAGCGTTCACGGTAAGCATTGATGAGTCCGGGCGAGCCGAGATTCTCCGCAAAGTCCATGATGTAATCTGCAACATGTGCGCAGAGTTCATCACGTCCGAATGCGTAATCATCTCCATCAAAGATTGCTCCCGCCCTCTCCGCAAACTCCGCAGGAAATTTCTTCGTCGTTACATTAATCCCTATTCCGGTAACTACGCTCTCAATCTCTCCGGACTCAAAATTGCTCACTGCTTCCGTCAATATGCCTGTTATCTTTCTGCCATTGAAGTGAATATCATTGACCCACTTTATACCGAGATGCCCCCGGGACTCAGGGTAAAGTTCCTCAACTGCCAGGCACACAGCTACGGCATCAGCAATCGTGATCATCTGGAAGCGTTCAACATCAACATTTGGCTTGAGGATAAGCGACATGTAGAGTCCTGTTCCTGCCGGAGACTCGAAAGTGTGTCCGTGCCTCCCCCGTCCGGAGGTCTGGTGATTCGCAGCAATCAGAGTCCCGTGAGATGCTCCGGAGAGTGCGAGCCTCTTTGCGTAGTTGTTGGTCGAGTCGACTTCGGAGAGGCAGAGTACCTTTGATACCCGTGTATCAGGCTTAAGGTTTGCGCGTATGCCCTCAGCAGTCAGCACATCGCTTGACCGGACAAGTGAATACCCCCTGTTTGTCGCAGCTCTGATTACGTGGCCTTCCTTCCTGAGCGAGTCTACAGCTTTCCACACTCCGGCTCTCGTTACTCCGAACTCTTCAGCAATGGATTCGCCTGACACAAATTCTCCCCGTCTGCTTTCAAGATAATGCAATAGTTTAGTCTTCATGATGGCCGTATTTATAGCACACTATGACTAATCCGTAAACTGATGAATTTACCTGCAGTTGACAATGATATACATAGCAGAAAGATACGTATGATACGTGATACCCACATTACAGAAAGAATAGCTTTACGGGTATAATCTGCATATCAATCTTTTATGAAGTCAAGGAGTGTGTATGCATCATGGCACTTGCTGCTAACCTGAGGCATCAGAGAAAGAAAGCGGGACTCACGCAGATTGAGCTTGCAGAAAAATTAGGAGTATCTATCGCGACACTGAGACGTTGGGAAGCTGGAGAGACTGCACCAACAGGGACAAGAATTATCGAGCTTGCCAATATCCTGCACATTTCGCCTGAAGAAATAGTGAACGAGGGCGACAAGTACGAGATGAACAAGGCATCAGTTCTTCTTCCTGCGCATGAGGCCAGCAACGGAATGTTGGTGTTTGAGGGGGAAGGCACAAGGATCGAGCTTCCCCCTACTGAAAGAGGCTACGAACTTTTCCAGCAGCTCGTAGAGAATCTGATTCACCGAAGACGGCAGATTAATGCTGAATCACAGCAGAACTAGCACACGAAATCCTGAGAGCCGGTGTTAGTCGTGAGCTGCTCGACGTTCTGCATGACCTCATTGCTCAAGCCCATAGCTTTTCCTAGCTTAGTGAGATATTTGCGTTCTGCGTCTGTGTCAACGTTAATTGCCATCAGCGAGGCGGAATACACCTGAGCCGCGAGTTCAGGACGGCCCTTAACTGCCGCAACAATTTTTGCTGTCTCCATAGGACCCTGCAGCTTCTTGATAACGTAATTCATGCCCTCTTGGCCGAGTCCGTTCTTCTGGAGGCTGCTCGTGATTCTCTGGAACTCGTCAGCGTCAACCTGTCCGTCTGCTTTCGCTGCGTCGATCATTGCAGTGATGATTATCTCTGCGTCATTAGCCTGCTGCTGAGGCGAGGGCTGAGTGTAAGTCTGAGGCACTGATGCAGAAGCCTTTGCTCCTGAAGTTCCGCCCATAGAGTTGCGCAGTGCTTTGTAAGCCATCATCCCGAGAAGCCCCATCATTCCTCCGCCGAGAGTGTTAGCTGTCGTGCTCTGTGATCCGCCCATCAGTGCTCCGAGAAGTGCTCCGATGCCTCCTGCTGCGAGGTTGTCTCCGCCGACTTTGTCCTTGACGGTCTGTCCTGCTCCCATGAGCGAGCCTAAGAGATCCTGAATGCTGCTGCCTGCGTTGGACATTCTGGAGCTTGCGGCAGGTGATGATGCTATGTTGCCCTGAACGACCGAGCC
The DNA here is from genome assembly GCA_017445405.1 of Synergistaceae bacterium. Taxonomy (GTDB): domain Bacteria; phylum Synergistota; class Synergistia; order Synergistales; family Aminobacteriaceae; genus JAFUXM01. The sequence goes on along the minus strand of JAFSUD010000017.1, from coordinate 82,691 downwards.
GAGCAGATCCATAAAGTTAATTGCCATTGAGAAAATTTCTCCCTTCACTTGATAATTATGTGATGCCGGAATTGTAGCATGTTTATCATGAGTCGCATAACTCACAGGCTGCTCATGACAGCATATTTCGTGATTTCTTCATGAGAAGCGCAAGCACTGAGGCAGTTATTGCCAAGACAGATATTCCTGTGCTGCAGCCTCCGCTTCCTCCTCCTCCAGAATTTCCCGAAGAGTCTTCGTTGCCGTTATTGTTGTTGTTCGGGTCATTGTTGTTGTTGTTCGGGTTATCGTTGTTGCTTGGGTCATCATCGTTAGGCCTGGTTGGATTTGTACCTCCGCCGGACGCAAATATCTTTATGCACGCTCCGCATGAGGCATCCCGCACTGTCCCCTCTTCGTAGAGCTGCTTTCCGTCCTTCCAGTCTGACAGCTTAGGCATTGCATCAGACGATATGTCCGCAAAATAGCTCTTGCCTGCTACCGTTATCGTCCGGGAACTCCTGAATACGCCGGTATCTTCAACCGCGCTGATATATCCGTACTCGGAATCGTCCTCGAGCTTAAGCATGACCGAGAAATATTCACCCTCCTTCACTTCAAGCGGTGTGTTCAGCGTAACTGTGTGATAGCCCGCTAACTCAATCGTGCCCGATGCTGCAGCAGTTCCGGGAATGCCTGGCTTCGAAGGCTCTTCATCACTCCCCAGCTTATTAATGTACAGTGCATACCTGACGTTATTATTCCTAGTGTGGAAGGATACTTCACTGAAGGCTTCATCATCTTCTGCCCTGAGAATTACTGCTGCCCAGTTGTGAGGTATCGTGTCCTTTGCTGCAATAGTGTCGTGCCCGTAGAGCTTATTCACTCTGCTGTCTGCTGCAACGTAAACTGCTGCTCCTCCTATCTTCTGCTCATAGGACAGCCAGAAATACCCGCCGTCTCCTGCTTCTTCGCCGTATGAGTTCTTGGCCAGCCACGCACCGTCTGTTTGGGGCATGTCATAGCCTGTGAAGTTCTCGCGCGAATAGTTATCGTCCCAGCCAACAACAGATACAGCATGTCCGTAGCTCTTAATGGAATCATAGTAGTAAGCCTTCAGCGAATCACCGTGATGCTCTGCGTCGTAGTTTATGCTCACTGCTCCGTAACGCTTGATCAGATTCTTTACTGTCTCCCTGTTGTCCGCAGTAATGTCTCCGAACACGTAGGCCTCCTTCAGCCTCAGAGGATGCGAATATTCTTCAGGAAATCTCCTGTCAGGGAATGTGTCTCCTGAATAAAGCGAGCCTATTTCTGCGGTGGTGCTGTAAGGCATGTCATTCTCTGCCGCTACTCCTGCCCTCGACATGAAAGCTACAGCATAAGTGTTATTCCCGCCCTGATTGAGTATTGTCCTGTCTGCGGAAAACAGAGTTTCCCTGTACTCAGTGCGCGGATCCATGTACGTATACCAAGCCATGTGGAGTTCCGACAAGTCGGGAACAGATGTGCCGTATCCCTGATGAAGGTAGCTCGTCTCGAGAGTCCCGAGTGCCGCAAACGTCCAGCATGTACGATAAGCGTGAGTCTGGTTTCTCACAGGCGAGATCGTGCCTCTGTTTCTGGGATCGTACACGGCCTCAAGTGCAGACGCGGAGAACTCTGCATTGCTGAAGACGGGAGGGTTTGATGCAAGGTGCGAGTAGTCCACAGGTTCAGGAAGCGAGCCTCTGAAGCTGTCTTCCGTGAAGTACGAGGCGGGGTCGGCGAGGTATCTTCGGTATTCTTCAGAGTATGGGGCAAAGTCCGCAGCTTCTGGTTCCCACTCACAGATAAAGCCGTATGGTGCAATGCTGTAACGCGGAATCAACGCGCCTCCTGTATTCATTCCTAGATTACGGTAATACCTCTCTGAATATCTGGTCTCCGTCGCAATATCTCTAACGCCGTCTTCTGCCAGCCTTGAGATGTCCTCCGAAACTGTTTCAGTGAAAGACTCGCCGGTAATCCATCGCCACCTGTTCACTGTGCTACCATAACCTACCTTTTCGCCTCCTGTCCAGAATGTAGGCCAAGCATAGGCCAAGATTTCATTAGCCCTTATGCACAGTCTCATAACAAGGTCGCGTTCCTCTCTGCTGGATATGGTAACCAGATGCCCGCCGAGAGATTCGCAGTACTCCTTTGCGTTCGTCCACCTCATGCCGCGGGGGAATATGCGGTAAACATGGTTGTTAAGGCTCATGGAAAGATAATCGTTCTCTATGACGGCTGCATCAAAGCTCACGTTGCTGTAACCTGTGCTGTAGCTGTACCTGACTATCGACGGTGCAGAAGAAAAATGTGCTGTGCCGTTGCTGTAGGCAGTCGCTATTTCTGCGTTATCCTCATCGAAGCCCCTGACGCTTGAGGCGATGATATTACTTGCTTGGCTTGAGGTCATGTAGCGCGTGAAGTCCACGTAATACGGGTATGAAGTATTGCCGTCGGACTGGTGCTCAACAACGAGATGGCCTATTCTCTGTCCGCCAATATCTCCTACTTGAGGATTCATAGTAAGAAGGCCGTTAAGGTCAATTGCTGCAAACTGGTTATTGCCAAAGTCAACGAATCTAAGGCTGGTATTGCTGTTCAGGTTAAGTTCTGTGAGGCTGTTATCTGTGCAATAGAGGCTGACTAATTTTCTGTTGCTGCTCACGTCAAGCTCGGTAAGCCAGTTCCAGCTGCAGTCAAGGTCTGTAAGTTCCTTGCACTCGCTAAGGTCAAGTTCTGCAATCTGGTTGTTCTGGCAGTAAAGAGTCTTAAGGTTCGCGCTTCTTTTCACGTCAAGCTCGGATATGCTGTTATGCCTGCAGTCAAGGTACACAAGCTCTGTCTTGTCTCCGAGAGCCAGTTTCGTCAATGTGTTAGCCGCACACAAAAGCCGCCGTAATTTCGTGCAGCTGCTCACGTCAAGTTCTGAGATCATGCCGTTGCGAGCCATAGTGTTATAGCAGCTGAGAGATTCTAGGCTGGTGCATCCTGAGACATCGAGGCTGGTCATGAACGGGCAGTAGCTGCAGTCCAGAGTCACAAGAGAAGTTAATCCGTTCACGCTGAGTTCGGGAAGAAATGTCGAAGAGACGCAGTACAAGGTCTCCAGCTTTCTGCATTCACTGACATCTAGGCGCATTAAAGAGCTGTTCTCGCTGCACTGCAGACGCATAAGTTCTTGGCATCCCCGCAGGTCAAGTTCTGCCAGCTTATTTTTCTTACAGTCTAATTCCTGAAGGCTGCTGTTTAGCTTGAGGTCTGTGATCTGATTATTGCTGCAGTCAAGATAAACAAGTTTTGCGTTGCTGCTAACGTCAAGTTCTGTAAGTTCGTTGCTTCTGCACTCAAGCCTAGTTATGCCAGTGAGGTATTCAATGCCCTTGAGCGACCTGATGCCGTAGCTGTTGACTATCACAGACTGCAGAGAAGCTAATTCGCTGTCGGTAAATACTTTGTCCCCGTTGCCCTGCGAGACCTCATAGAGTATGACTGCATTTCGGAACGCCTGATCCGGGAAATTGTCTGCGTTGATGCTGACATCTGCACAAGCACATGAACACATCATGCATAAGAACAGAATTACGCATAGAAATCTTTTCATTAGTATCATCCTTTCTGTGATTGTTAATGAAGAGAAGCCCCCCGGTTATCCCGGAGAGCTTTTGCTGCCGTTAAGAGTACGTTACTTCTTCCTGAGGAATGCTAGCCCGTAAAGAATGAGCGATATTGCGGGAAGTCCCGAGCTGCATCCTCCGCCTCCTCCGCCCGAGCCGGTGTCCGCGAGGTCTTCGCTGATATTGCCGCCGATGTCGCCGCTGGTGCTCCCAGAGTTGCCGCCAGAGTTGCCGCTGGTGTTGCCACTTACGTCGCCGCTGGTGTTATTTCCATTATTACCGCCAATGTCGCCGCTGGTGTTGCCGCCGTTATTCCTGTTGTCAAGCCAGCTCTGATTAATCGTGATGGAGTTCTGGACTGTGGTGAGGTCAGCTCCGGGATTCTGGCCGGTTATGAGCATGAGGCAGCAGAATCCTTCAGGCAGCTTAGAGTGCTTGTCATCAAATATGAATACTGCCCCGTCGTCCTCTGTCTGGAACATGTACACGCCGCTCTGTTCCTGCAGTTCACCCTTGCCGTTGAGTGCTGTGAATCTCTCTTCCGCTATAGCCTGAAGAGTCCGCCCTTCTGTCTCCATAAGCTGGAGGGCTATTCTTGAGGCTGGCGTGCCGTTTCTGGTTATGTAGATTATGTCGCCGGTGTTGTTCTCGCTGCCTGTCCAGCCGTCAGGAATCTTCACAGTAACTCTCGTAAACGTCTGCACCGTCCCGTCCTTAGAGTCGTTGTCAAGTCTCTGATTGTAGATATATTCCTCGTTAATGGTAACCGAATCAAGAATCATGTTCAGGACTTCTACTGGGACTGTCATTGCTGTTCCATACACAACACAGCACCAGCCTTCACGTATATTCGACGAATATTCATTGTCAAAGACGATAATGTTGCCTCCTCTTGTCAGGCTGAACAAGTAGACACCTGCTCTAGGATGCTCAATTTCTCCTGTTCCGCCGTATGTGGAGAATGCCTCGTTTGCCATCGCTTCAAGCGTTCTTTCGTACTTGTTGACTACCTGAATCGAGAATCTCATCGAGGAATTATCGTTGTTAGTGATGTAAACATTAGCTCCTGAAGTGCTCTCGCTTCCCGTCCAGCCGTCAGGGACTTTCGCAGATATACGCGTGAACTTCTGCAGTGTGCCTTCGCCTGAAGGTGTCGCTGGAGTTCTGCCGTTAGCCCAGTCCTCATCTACAACAATTGACTCGAACACCATATCTGTCTCGTCCATGTACAGGCCGCCTTCCAAATGCATAACCACGCATACACCATCAGGAATGCCGGGGTGAGTCTCATCATGAATCTGGTTGTCAAAGACAAAGATAACGTTGCCTGAAGAGGTGTAGAAATATATTCCGAAGCGTCCGTCTCTCATGTCTCCCGTCCCGTTGAATGTGCTATAGGCTTGAGCTGCCATATTTTGGACTGTTCTTGTGCCCATCTTCAGAATCTGCAAGCCTATTCTTGCATTGCTGTCATTCTTGCGGATGTAGATATTTCCGGAAACGTCTTCCGAGCCTGTCCAGCCGCTGGGAACTTTTACTGTTGCTCGGGTGAACTTCTGCTCTGTGCCGGTTCTTTCGCCTGCCCACTCACTGTTGATGACTATAGAGTTCCGAATCATGTTTGCATCTGCATCATCGCATATGTCAGCTTTCGTGAAGAGGCAGGAGACTCCTTCAGGGAAATCCGGGTCTGTCTGGTTGTCATACAAAGTTGCAGTGCATCTCAGAGTGGCAAAGTAATAGATGAACGTATAGCTGCCGTCTGGATTTCTCACAAGGTTTGTGCCGTTGCGGCTGGTGCACACAGAATTTGCGCTTTCCTCAAGTGTACGCGGCGTTGAGTTAGCTGATTGTTTGGACAATTCCACCACAATGTTGGTTGTGCCGTCCTTGTCGAACGTTACTGCTGAACCTGCACTCTGTTCGTTGAACGTCCAGCCGTCCGGAACATTGCAGGAAAAACGGGAAAAGTTCTGTACCGATGCGAAGGAAGCTGAAGAGGTAAGCATCAATGTTAGTGCGAGAGACAACATGACAATACGTCTCATAGATTGATTCCTCCATAACTTGTTAAAAATTAGTGTGGCCATATTTTCCCATCAACACATTAAAATATCTATACTCACTTATATTGTATATTTCCTTAATTAAGCACAAGTAATTTACCTATATTCTGGTTTCATTTACCTATGCTACAATCTGCAGACTGTTTCATCATATTAATATCTACATTCAGGGAGGTATTTTCGTGAAAAGATTTATGTGTGCAGTTCTCGCTGTCATGCTCGCCCTCTGTGCTGTGTCCGCAGCGTCGGCAGAGTTCAAGTTCGAGCGCAAGATCTCTATCGTCTGCCCTTGGGGTGTCGGCGGAGGAGCTGACTCGACTCTCCGTCCTATGGCGACTCTCCTCAAGCCCATTCTCGGCCAGGAGGTCGAGGTCGTCAACGTAACCGGCGGAAACGGCGTTACAGCAATTGAGTACGTCTACAAGCAGCCTGCAGACGGCTACACCTTCATGCTCGGGACTCAGAGCCTCTTCATGCAGGACATTCAGGGCACTACGTCAATGAACTTCAAGGAGGAGTTCATCCCTGTAGCGCGTCTCGTCCACGCCATCAACGTAATCACCGCCTCAAAGAAGGCAATGGACAAGAAAGGCTATAAGTCATTCTCCGAGATGAGGGAGTACGTCCAGAAGAACCCCTTCGAGGTCAGCGTCGGAATGCTCACCAGCACAGGACTCGACGGAGCATCACTCAAGCAGGCTCTCGAGGGACTCGACATCCTTGACGTATCCTACCCTTCAGGCTCTGAGATGAACTCGGCACTCGTCGGCGGACACATTGACATCATGGTTACCGGCACTGACGAGATAGAGGGACTTATCGCTGCGGGAGACGTTGTACCTCTGCTTGCACTGTGCGAGAACAGAATGAAGCGTTACCCTGATGTTGAGTGCTCAGTCGAACTCGGCATCAATTCAGTGCTTGGCCCGGCACGCGGAATCTTCGCAAAGAAGGGCACGCCACAGGAAGCCATCGACGCATTAGTTGCCGCAATCGAGCAGGCCTCAAAAGATCCTTCGTGGCAGTCGTTCCTCGTACAGGGCTGCTATGACGAGAGACCGGGATTCGCAGGCCCGGCAGAGTACGCAGCAGCTTGCGAGACTGACTATAAGCTCCTCAGCGATTACCTGAAGGCTGAAGGCGTTATGAAGAAGGATTATTACGCGAAATAATTGCGCGCAAGACTTACGGGGCAATGCATTACTGCCCCATTTTTTCATCTATGAGGTGATATATACGTGTTTGAGTTAATCTGCAATGTACTTCTTTGGCTCGGGCTTCTTTACGCATACTTCTTCAACGTTCTTGAAGCTCCCATTCCTGACAGGACGGCCAGAAATCCCTACACTCTTAAGCCGGACGTGTGGCCGAAAGCAATAATCATCCTGCTGCTTATCTGCATAGCAATCAATATCATCAACATAATACGCAAGAACAGGAATAACCCTGACTTCAGCCTTGATGCACTGATGAGCATACGCGCGAGACTCTGCATCGGCATAGCGTTAGTAGTCGGGGCAAGTTTCGTACTTGAGCCGCTCGGCTACATGGTTACGTGCGTCCTCGTCCTCTTCTTCTACGGACTCCTGCTCGGGCAGACTCACGTCTTCAGGCTCGCAATATTCTCGGTGCTGGTTACTCTCCTGCTCTACGTGGTGTTCAGCGTCCTGCTGTCGGTCAACCTCCCGAGAGGCACAATCCCGGAGCTGCGGAACTTCTCGCTCTATGTTGAGGGTATCGTTGCGTCCGTGAAGTCAGCAATAATGTAGAGGAGGCTGAAGAAATTATGACTACATGGGAATTATTCACTAACGGTTTCAGCGTCCTCATGGATCCCTACACGTTCATGATGGTTGTGTTCGCAATCGTTGTAGGTACTATCTTCGGAGCACTGCCCGGAGTCAGCGCGACAATGGCGGTTGCACTCGGCCTTCCGTTCACTTACTCGATGCAGCCCATCCCGGCAATAGTCTTCTTGGTTGCGGTCTACTGCTCGTCAATCACCGGAGGGAGCATCACAGCAATACTCTTCAAGATTCCCGGCGTTCCCTCGAGTGCACCTACGACATTTGACGGCTACCCGATGGCACAGCGCGGAGAAGCAGGAAAAGCTCTCGGCATTGCGTTAGGCAGCTCGGCAATAGGCGGACTCGTCTCAGCTCTGGCAATGCTCACTCTCTCGCCTCAGCTCACACAGGCAGCGTTATCCTTCAGCCCGTCGGACTTGTTCGCAGTAACATTCATGGGGCTGTCAATACTCACATGCTTAGACAGCAAAAATATTCTCCGCACTCTGATTTCGGGATTGCTCGGACTCCTGCTCGCGTGTGTCGGCCAAGACCCTATGTATGCAGTCCAGAGGCTCACCTTCGGAAGCGGTGAACTCATTGCAGGCCTCGAGATGATTCCTGTCCTGATAGGTATCTTCGCAGTGAGTGAAGTCCTCAAGCAGACCAAGAAGCGCGACAAGCTCACCAGCGACGAAAGCAACGCCAGTGTGAACACCAAGATGCCGTCATTCCGTGAGTGGTGGGGTATCAAGTGGCTGTTAGCTAGGTGCTCAGTCATCGGAACAATCATCGGCATACTTCCCGGAGCCGGGGCAACTATAGCCTCTTTCCTGTGCTACTCGACGGAGACGAAGCTCTCAAAGCACCCCGAGAAGTTCGGGACTGGAATCATCGACGGAGTAGCTGCCTCCGAGACTGCGAACAATGCCGCAACGGGCGGAGCTATGGTGCCTTTGCTCTCGCTGGGAATCCCCGGCGGTAATGCTGCTGCTGTCATGATGAGTGCTCTTGTCCTGAAGGGTGTGCAGTTAGGGCCTCTGCTTCTCGTGAATCAGCCTCAGTACTTGAGCGCGACGTTTGCCTCAATGGTCGTAACTAATATTCTGATGGTCATTGTCGCAATAGGGATAGCTAAGGTGTTTGCGCAGATTCTTGCAGTGCCGTACTCATATCTCGGCCCGATAATTATCATGCTCGCGATAATCGGCTCATACGCAACTAACATGAGCATTGCAGATGTAAAGATTATGGCCATTGCGGGAGTTATCGGTCTTGTGATCTCTGCGTGCCACTTCAACAGCGCAGCATTGATTCTCGGACTCGTGCTCGGGGTAATCTGCGAGGGGAACTTCAGCAGAGCCTACACTATCTCGAGGGCGAATCTCGTTGCGATGTTCTCGCGTCCTGTCGCCGGAACATTAATGGCTGTTAGCATTGTGCTTCTGCTCTGGCCCATCGTGTCGGGACTCTTCAAGCGCAACAAGGATTAATAGCAGTATATTTAGTGCCTCCTCTGAGCTGTTCGGGGGAGGTATTTTGCTGTTAAGGAGAACATTAGGCCTCATAGCGGAATTTAGGCAAGTGCAGGAGGCGTTGATGCTTCTTGCGCTTCAGGCAACATTTGAAACATATTATCCGTGCAATACGCCTATTCTCATTTCAAGGGCTTGTGATAAAATCTGTGTCATTAAATCCCACAACAATTAACATTCATTAAGATTTTCGCAGGAGGTGTGTTCACACATGGAGTTAAAAGCGGTCGGAACTGCCGGAACTCTGGAGTCGAGCGACGTAATGGTAACGCTTGAACCTACCCAGAGCGGCGGAATAGATTTGTCGCTGGAAAGCTCTGTACTCAATCAGTATGGCCGGCAGATAAAGGCTGAAGTGCTGGCATCACTGGAACGTTTAGGCGTGAAGAACGCAAAGGTCATCGTCAATGATCACGGTGCACTCGGCTGCACGATCAAGGCCCGCGTAGAGTGCGCATTCTACAGAGGGTGCGGCATCGACATGGACGGCAAGTTTGACTGGGGAGGAGTGATTCGCTAATGAGTATACCGAGACCAAAGCCGGAGAGATTCCGTCTCCGCAGGACAATGATGTTCATGAACGCTCAGAAGCCCGGCCTCATCAAGGACGCATACATTTACGGTGCGGACAGCATAATGCTTGACCTTGAGGACGCAGTAGCTGAGAACCAGAAGGACAGCGCAAGATTCTCGCTGTATCACGCGCTGAAGGAAATAGATTACGGCGACACTGAAGTAATCGTGCGTATCAACGGCCTCGACACTCCCCACTGGAAGGAAGACATCCGCGTGTGCGTTGCGGGCGGAGCAGACGGCATCAGAATCGCGAAGACCGAGAGCGCAAAGGACGTACAGATAGTCGACGAGGCAGTAACCGAGGCAGAGAAAGAGTTCGGCGTTGAGGTAGGACGTACCCTCCTCATGGCAGCACTCGAGAGTCCGAAGGGAGTCCTTAACGCTGTAGAGATCTGCGCAGCTTCCCCGAGACTTTTCGGCGTTGCACTGTCAGGCGGAGACTACCGCAAGTGCATGCAGGTCAAGGTCATCCCCGGCGGAATCGAGATGCTTTTTGCACGAGGCTTCATGCTCAACGCAGCAAGAGCAGCAGGGATTCAGTGCTTCGATACAGTGTTCACGAACCTCAACGACGACGAGGGCTTCAAGGCAGAAGTGAAGCAGAACGTGGAGATGGGCTTTGACGGAAAGTCGCTCATCAACCCGAAGCAGATTCGCATAGTTCATGAGATGCTTGCTCCCACCCAGAAGGAAATTGCGGAGGCAGAGAAGATAGTACGTGCATTCCGTGAGCAGGCAGACAAGGGAGTCGGAGTCTTCACGCTCGACAACGGCAAGATGATAGATATAGCCTTTGTGCCCGGCGCAGAACGCGTAATCAGGCTAGCGAAGGCCAGCGGAATATACGAGGGGGATCTTTAAAGATGAAGAACGCAGTAGGCAGAGAGATACCCGAAGAAGCATTAGCAGTACAGCTCAAGAACGGCAGGAAGTACGAACCCTATCAGGGCAAGGGCTACCGCGACGGCAAGTACATAAAGAAGGCCGGGCCGACCAGCAAGATTTGCGAGAACCCGCAGGAAAGCAAGCTCCTTCCGTCAATCCGTGATGCAGTTATCGCGTGCGGAATCAAGGACGGAATGACGGTATCCTTCCACCATCACTTCAGGAACGGCGACTACATCGTCAACATGGTGATGAAGGAAATCGTAGACTTAGGCATCAAGGACATCACGATTGCGGCCTCGAGTCTCGGAGATGCTCACGACCCCATAGCGGCATACATTGAGCAGGGCATAGTAACGGGTATTCAGACATCAGGCATTCGCGGAAAGATGGGCGACGTTGTGTCTCACGGCAAGCTGAAGACACCGGCAATCCTGCGCTCACACGGCGGACGCGTCAGGGCAATCGAGGAAGGCGACGTACACATTGATGTAGCGTTCATCGGAGCACCTACATCTGACGAATACGGCAACGCAAGAGCACTCGGCGGAAAAGGCGACTGCGGAGTCCTGAGCTATGCAGTTCCCGATTCAGAGTACGCTGACAAGGTCGTAGTCATCACAGATACTCTCGTTCCTTACCCGAATTTCCCGCCCAGCATTCACGGAGTCAATGTAGATTACGTGGTGAAGGTCGACGAGATCGGCAACCCGAAGAAGATAGCCAGTGCAGCAGCGAGAATGACCCAGAACCCGAGAGACCTCATGATGGCCGAGAACACGGCGAAGGTCATTGCAGCGTGCCCGTGGTTCAAGGAGGGCTTCAGCTTCCAGACAGGTGCAGGCGGGCCTTCATTGGCGGTGAACAGATTTCTTGAGCCGTTCATGGACGAGCGCGGAATCAAAATGGCGTGGGCAATCGGCGGAATCACTTCGGCGATCTGCGAGCTCCAGCGCAAGGGCAAAGTCGGGAAGATAATTGACGTTCAGGACTTTGACACCGGAGCAATCGAGGACATCAGGACGAACCCGAACCACTTCGAGATGACGGCGAGCGAGTACGCGAACCCTGCGAACAAGGGAGCGTTCGTGAATAAGCTGGACTTCGTGGTCTTGGCCGCGCTCGAGGTGGATATCGACTTCAACGTCAACGTCATCACCGGTTCAGACGGAGTCCTCAGAGGAGCACCCGGCGGACACCCTGACACTGCGGAAGGTGCGAAGTGCTGCGTTATCGTTACCCCGCTGACGAGAGGCAGGATGGCGACGATCTGCGAGCATGTCGTTACGGTAACGACACCGGGCGACTGCGTGGACGTTGTGGTTACTGACTACGGCACTGCGGTGAATCCTGCACGCAAGGACATCATCGAGGCACTTGACAAGGCAGGCATCAAGCACGTACCCATCAAAGAACTTCAGGAGAAGGCATACTCGCTTGTTGGGAAGCCGGACGACCTGCAGTGGAAGGATAAGGTAGTGGCGATTCTTGAGGCGCGCGACGGGACGATACTTGACGTTGTGCGAGAGATAAAGCCGTTCGAGCTGTAGAGACAGACAGAAAAATTATCGCTCCCTCCTGAAAATGGGGGGAGTTATTTTTGTGCTGTAATGACTGGACGCAAGAATAAAGCCCCCCGCCATAACAGCAGGAGGCATCACATCAATCACTATCACTTTACCGCAATCACCGGCGCGTAAATCACTCCTTCATTCAGCCACACAGACACCTTCACCGAATGAGATTCCGGAACTTCTGTAATCTCCTGCCCGTCCTCGTCAAAGAACTCCGCAATCCCGTCATCCTCCGACTCGTCTGCATTTCTCGGGAACGCAAGCCAGATCATCTCTGCTCCTGTCCTCACGTCTTCATCAAGCTCCGCCTCGAGGTCATACATTCCGCTGACATCAACTGACACTTCAGGCAGAACCGCAGCAATCTCGTACCCCGAAAGCTCGAGTCGTTCACGCTCGCTCCGAGTTAGCCCTGAAACATCGCGGACTTTCCCAAAGGTTATTACCTGCTCTTCTGATTCTGCCTCTTCATGAGCCTGTTCACTTTCCTGCCCGTCTAGTTCGTCAGACAGCGCGTTATCAGACTCTTCATCGGCCGAATTGTTCCTTGAGCTTCCGTTAGCCTGTCCCTCAATCGTTATCTTCTTGCTTGCCTTGCCGTCTGCATTCTGAGCCGTTATCGTGAGCTTCACATTGCTTCCTGCTGCCGGTGCTGTTCCTGTCAGCCATGCAGTCAGCCCTCCCGTCTGCGTCAGCTTGAAACCGTTAGCTCCCTTAAGAGTAAACGTCATCTTTTCACTTCCGCTTACCTCAATATCTATGCTGAATGCCTGTCTTGCCGCAAAGGTCAGAGTATCGCCTGAAGGCTTGGTGAATGACGGCTTAGTCCCGGAAATCTTCAGCTTCACTGCCTTAGTGATGCTCCCGACAGAGTTCTTGGCCGTAATGTACACAGGAAGTCCCTTAACTGAATACTTGGGCGTTCCGGAGACAGTGATAATTCCTGTTGACGCATTCGCAGAGAACGTAAGGCCTAACTCATCAAGACTCGCTATTCCGAACTTCTTCGCGTCCGCAGCAAGTATGTCGCAGCTTATCGTCATCGGCTTGCTTCCCGTTATCGTGATAGTTCCGGAGTATTCTGCTCCTGTCGTCCCCTTCGGCAATGAGACCTTCAGCTTAGGAGCTACTCCCTTGATGACAAGCGGCAGTGTTACGTCGCTCGAGCCTGCAGGATTTTCTGCATAGATGTATACCTTATAGCTTCCTGCCTCGACAGGTGTCCCGTTCAGCGTGTAATTACCTTTCTCGTCTTTGCTAAGTGCAAGCGTTGAAGGATTGCCGGAAATATTCACAGTTTCAGGTTCATTCTTGATAGACAGCTTCACAGAATATGCTTTGTCTGTCGTACCGTCCTTCAGCTTCTTTGTGCGTATCTCCGGCTTCGCATAAATCACCAGCGGTATTTTGTCCGTCGCGTCTTTGCCCGCGTTGTTCTTGGCCGTTATCTTCACGCCAAATGCTCCGGATTTCTGGGGAATGCCTCCGATGTAACCTGATGCGTCAATGCTGAGTCCCTTAGGCAGTCCCGACGCTGTCCACTTCTCAGGCGCAGAGCCGTCGTAATCAACAGTGTATCCGGGATACTTTCTGCCGAGTATTCCGGACGGGAGTTCTTCCGGTGCGTTTATCTTGGGAGTTATACCGTTAACTGTCAGCTTCACTTTCTTGCCGGCGGGGTCTTTGCCGGTCAGACTGTTCACGATATTTGAGACTTCCAGCTTGATGGAGTACTTTCCTGACTTCACAGGGCTTCCCGTGAATGAGTTAGTTGTGTAGTCGAAAGCCATACCCTCAGGCATTCCTTCAATAACGTTTATTGTTATAGGCTCTGTTCCCGTCAGTTGCAAGGCCTGATTCACTGTCTCATAAACTGTTACCGGAGTCAGCGATGAAGTCTTGATTGTTGCCTTCACAGGCTTTTCGTTTATCGTGAATGTAACTATCCCTGTCGATGTCCCCGCTGCCGTCTCCGCATTGACAGTTACGCTGTAAGTTCCAGCAGTCTTGGGCTTGCCGGTTATCTCACCTGTTGATGCATTGAGGCTGAGTTTCTTCGGGAGGTCGCCTGTAACTGACCACTTGGCCGAAGCTCCGTTGCTGAGTTCGAGCTTTGCATCAGGCATATCGTAGCCTACGTAGCCGGTGAATGATGTAGTCGTTATCTCCGGAACGTCTGAGACTGTCAGGCTGAGAGTCTTGCTGTCCGTGCCGTTCTCATTTGTTGCTATCACTGTGAACGTGTAGCTGCCCTTCGTCGTAGGAGTGCCGGAAATCATGCCCATTGAGGAGTTGAGCGAGAGTCCGTCGGGAAGCGAACTGCCTGACGCGAGACTCCAGGTTATAGGGTATTCGCCGTAAGCCGAGAGCATGGCAGTGTAGGACGAGTTCATCACTGCAGAAGCCAGACTCGAGGTTACTATTTGCGGGAGCGATCCGTCCTCTCCGCCGACAATGGTAAATGCCTTCAGCGGTGCATTGACTTTCCACTCGCTGCCCTTCGTCCATGATGAGCCGTTCTGCGAAAAGAAACTCCCATCCCTGAGAGAGAAGTTGTCGGACATTCCCGCTATCTTGCTGGAAGTCGGAGCCATAGCTTTTCCCGTGTACTTCAGGACAACGGAGAAGTATTGATTTTGCGTGAGTGCTACAGGACTGCTCAGAGTAACAGTGTGGTAGCCCGCAAAGGGAATCGTGCCGGATGTTGTTGCTGCTGCTGCCTGAGTCCCGGAAACCGGCGATGACGGCATTGTTGCTCCGAGTCCCGTGTAGACTCTGACCTCGTAATTCTGGTTGTTGTCGAACGTGTAGAAGCCCACTTCTGTTAGCACTTCACCGGCACGTTCGGACTTGAAGGCGTTTGCGATATAGACATCAGGGCCGCCCCAGCCTCTCTGTCCTCCTGTCCAGCCTAACGGATCATTGCAGTATGCCTTCATCTGGGGGTTAGGCTTCTCAACGATAAATGCAGAACCTTCATTGAGATAGTTTGCATATGAGATCCACATGTAGCCGTTATCAGCAAAATTAGCTCCCCAAGAGTTCTTGATAAGCCATGCTCCGTTCATGCCGGGATTAGTCTTGAAATTGCTGCTCAGGTAATTATCATCCCAGCCTATTATCTGGACTGCGTGATTTGTTGCTGTGCTCGATGACCTGCGGTAATAGGCGTGCATGTTTGAACTGTAGCCTTCATCTGCGTCCCAGTAATTCGCGACCACTGCTCCGGTGTTCATGATCCTGCGCTTGACTATGTTGCGCTGAGTTTCGCTGGCGTTCACGTTCACTATTGCGTTCTCGAAGTTCAGGTAATACACCTCACGCAGCCTCAGTACTCGGGTGTAATCTGCCGGGTTATTGCTTGATGGCCTTGCAGGATAAGGCACTTCGGACTCCAAGACCGGGCCGTCAAGTCTGCTGTAGAGTGCAGCAGGGAAAAATGAGTGTCCTCCTTCATCAAGCAGCGAAGAAAGAGATTCGCTCCTGTAATTTCTGCCGTTGAGGGTGATGTTGTCAAACGCCTTCGACTTGTCCGCATTGATGAACGTGAAGTAGGCCAAGTGCATTTCCGAGAGGTCGAGGATGTCTCCTCCCTGCATGAGGAAATTAGACTCCATTGCGCCTATTGCTGCATGTGCCCAGCATGTACCGTAAGGATTCTGATTCTTGATGCTCGTTACGTAGCTCTTGCCGCCGACGCTCCGGAGGTCGTAAGTAGAAGGAATCTCTCCGTCCTTGTTCCTGCCCCATGTGCCGAGCAGCGATTCGTCGGGAGGGTTATCTGCCAGATGAGACAGATCCGCAGGAAACGGAATATGTCCGCCCGGCCGTGTATCTCCGCTCTGACGCTGAGAGAGCCACTCGAGATATTGAGGCGATAACGGAGCTTCAACGGAATCGTCTTCACCAGAGAAAGCAGGCACAGCGAAGAGAGCTATAGCCATAATCACGAACAACAGCGTGAGGCTTGAATGTCTGCGCATAATGATTACTCCTTTGCAATAAAATTTTTGTGATTAATTTATTTTCGGTGCAATGACGGCTAATATTTATTGCCCTGTCATCACAGCAATTACAGGCCTGTAGACAGTTTCAGCATTCAGCCAGACCGACACAGTGATTTCATGCGACTCCGGAACTGACTCCGTCTCCCCGCCTTCAGAATCATAGAACTCTGCGATACTGTCATCATCCGAAGGAGGTCTCGCTCCTGCCAGCCAGAACAATTTCGCTCCCGTCTCAGCCTCAGGATTCAGAGAAACGCTGAGGTCATACATTCCGCTCTTGTTCACTGTGAGTTCAGGAAGCACGGCAGCAATCATCAGGCCTTCACGTGCCAGCTTTGCCGACTCTTCGGGAGTCAGAATCCGGGACTCTCCGAACGTTACCGTCTGTTCAGCCGGAGTCTCGGGGGAAACTGTATCTTCGGAGTCCTGTTCTTCAAGAGAGTCAGTGTTCTTATTAACTGATGCTTCCTGAGCCTGAAGCACAAGTTTCTTCGATGCTTTGCCGTCTGCGTTTTGGGCCGTGATTGTCAGCTTTACGGGCTTCGCATTCTGCGCAGGAGCTGTACCTGTCAGGCTCGCGGTGTGCGTTCCTGTCTGAGTCAGCTTAAATCCGTTTGCCCCCTTCATTGTGAAGGTTATCTTTTCTGTTCCGGTTACAGAGATGTCAATATTGACCGCGCTTTTCGCAGGAAAACTCAATGTCCCGTCAGAAGGTGAAGTAAACTGCGGCTTTGTTCCTGAAATCTTGAGCGGGGTTTTCTTAGTTACCGGCGATTTCACTGCTGGATTAATGGCACTGATATATACAGGCAGCCCCTTAACTGAGCATGTAGGAGTTCCGGTAATTTTTGCTGTTCCTGCTGTGCTTGCCGTGAAAGTCAGGCCAAGTTCTTCAAGGCTGCTTATTCCGTATTTAGTCCGGTCTGCCTTCTGAATGTCATAGCTTATCGTGAGAGGCTTTGTCCCCGTTACAGTGATAGTTCCGTCGTAATCACTTCCGGCTGTTCCTTTAGGGAGCGAGGCCTTAATTTTCGGAGGAACTCCATTAATCTTAAGGGTAAACGTTTTGCTTGCCATGCCCGCATCATTGGAGGCAGCTATCACCACGCTGTAACTTCCGACAACTGCAGGCGTTCCGGTGATGACAGCATTACCTTTCTTGTCAGTGCTCTGCGCAAGTCCTGAAGGAAGGCCGGAAATCTCGACTGTTTCAGGATTGCCCTTGACCGCAATTTTTGCTGAATAAGGCTTGTCTGTCTTGCCGTCCTTGAGCTTCTTCACCGTTATTTCAGGCTTCTCGTAAACCGTCAGCGGAATTTTATCTGTAGCATCTTTCCCGCCGTTATTCTGTGCCTTTATGGCTACCTTGAACTTGCCGGCCTTCTGGGGAGTTCCGGAGATCGTCCCTGACTTAGCGTCTATAGTTAATCCTTTGGGCAGACCTGACGCAGTCCACTTTTCGGGAGCTGTCCCCTCTGAGATGCTCACTGTGTAGCCGGAATATGTTTGCCCTGCGATCCCATCAGGCAGTTTCTCGGGAGCAGCTATCTTCGGAGCTTCAGCCTTTACCACCAGCTTAACTTTTTTCTCCGTTGCCTTGCTCTTGTTGATCGTGTTCGCAATGTTGGTTGCTGTAACCTTCATTGAGAACGTCCCGGTTTCCGAAGGTGTCCCGTAGAATGTGTAAGTCGCAGGGCTGAAGTGAAGTCCTTTCGGCATTCCCTCAGTAACGGACACAGTTATAGGCTCTGTCCCCGTAATGTTCAGCACCTCGTTCACAGCTTCACCGAAAGTTACCTGATGAAGTGATGATGTCTTTATCTTAGGCTTGACCGGCTTATCGTGAACAGTAATTATCACATGCGAGTTCGATTTTCCCGCAGAAGTCTCCGCAGTAAAGTCTATCGTGTAAACTCCGGGCGTTTTGGGCTTTCCGGTTATTGCTCCGGTCGTCTCGTTCAGCTTTAGGGATAACGGCAGATTCCCGGCACTCCATTTAGCAGACTGGTTAGTATTCAGCTTCATTCTTTCTGAGACTTCATAGCCCTTGTAGAAATCAAATGCTACTGTCGTTATGGCAGGCAATGAGGTTATATTTATAGTGAAACTCTTCGTGTCGTTAGCCTTCGTGTTTTCTGCCCGAACCCAGAAAGTATAGCTACCGTTGGATTCAGGAGTCCCGGAAATTACTCCTGATGAGGCATCGAGCGAGAGTCCGGCAGGAAGTGAATCTCGGACAATGCTCCACGTCATGGGAGCCGTCCCTGAGGCAGAAAGTGATGCGGAGTAAGCTACGCCCGGAGTTCCTGCAGGAAGAACTGTTGTTGTTATCTCCGGAGGCACAGCTATCACTGCAGGCTCTTCACCCGTCTCTTCTGCCGTGATGGTGAATGCCTTGATGGTTGCGTTCATTCCCTTGACATCCGGCGAGAAGTACAGTGATTCACCGGGATACCAGACTTCGCCGTTCGATGAAAAGAAGCTGCCCGGTTCTATGACTGCGTTATCGGAAAAGCCGGGTATCTTTGTCTCTACGGGCATCAGGTAGTATTTAGGATACTTGACCACGACAGAGAAATATTCACCTTTCCTGAGAGATACAGGCCGCTCAAGTCTGACAGTGTGATAACCAGAATAATAGATGGTGGAATAATAGGTTTCGCGGGTATTTGATGACTGAGTGAGTATTTTTGTGCCTTCAGCAGGAGAAGCAGGCATTGATGTCCCGAGACCTGTATATATCGTGATTTCCGGTTCGTCCTGGCCGAGAGTGTATAGGCCTATCTCAACAAGTTTTTCATCGTCCCCGTTCGGCCTTGAAGACATTTGCGGCATAAAGCGGTAAAGTCTGCCAGCCCCAAGCAGAACATGCTCCCAAAGCATCATAATAATATGCCTTCATGTCAGGGCTGACTTCTTCAACTACAAATGATGTGCCGTCCCTGAGATAGTTATTGTAGGAAATCCAGAAATAGCCGTTATCTCCCCAAGACGTACCGCGCGAGTTCTTTGCGAGCCATGCACCATCCATAGGAGGCTGTGTCTTGAAGTTCGTGCGTGAATAATTATCGTCCCAGCCTACAAGCAGTACATCACGGTTAGGTGTCTTGGAAGTATTAGGCGAGCCGTCAGGGTTATAGTTTCTGGTAGTGCTGTAGAAAGATGTCCCGTTTGAGGCAGTCTTCTTGTAGTCATTATCGTCGTCGTAATAAGCTGCGACAATTCCTCCGAACTGAAGTATTCTTGCCTTAGCCGATGTGCGGCTCGAGTCGCCGGCGTTCACTGTGAAGCCATATAATAAATTCTCGTCTGTTGTTGTTGCAACGCGCAGTGAAAGCGCATCCCTCACTCTCAGGACTCGTTTATAGCTTTCCGGTGATGACTTAGAGGGTGCAGTCTGGCTGTAGGGAAAATCGCTCTCAAGTACCGGGCCGTCAAGCCTTGAGAATAGTGCTGCAGCATAGAATGCATTTCCGCCGTGATTCATCGCGTCAGAAAATGAGCTGACATTGGCAAACGCTTTTGATTTGTCAGGATTCAGAAGCGAGAAGTACGCTAAATACATTTCCGAGAGATCAAGAGTTTTCCCGCTTTGAATGAGGTAGTTAGACTCGATTGCTCCCATAGCTGCAAATGCCCAGCTGGTATTGTAGGAGTTCTGATTCTTGACACCCGTAACAAAATTTCCTCCTCCTCTGTTCGGGTCTTGCCTCATGTCATAATAACTATCAGACGGGGTAACTTTGTTCCTTGAAATCCCGGCTCCCGGAATCTCTCGGACATAAGCACTATCATTATTCCCGTTCAAGTGTTCCTTCTGTAAATCAGCAGATACCGGCTGCAGGTAATTATCTTCTGAATATGAAGGATGCGCATAGAAGCTCACGGACATAATGACAGCAAGCAGCATAAGCAGGAAAAACCTACGCATAACTTAACAGCTCCTTTGTGTAATAAGATTGTGTGAATAAATAATTATCGGCGTAAACGCTGCAATTTGTTATAGTATGCATCAAAGTCTATTAAGGAGGCAGAAAAATTTATGAGACTGTTCATCACGACATTATCACTCTTGAGCATGATAGCTTTCGGGTATGCGCTGGCAGGTTACGGGACTTCACTTCTCGGCAATCCGGTAAAGATGGATTATGTGATCGGCGGACTTGCCGGAGGATTCTTGTGTGCCGGGCTTGCTCTAGGCCTGTGGTACTGGAAACGCAAAGACTTCTTCGACTATGACGATGACAGCGCAAAGTGAGGCATAAACGGGTTTGAACTATGCACATTCTCACGCGAAAGGATTTAGTGAATTTGTGTGCTGCTCTCGGCCTGCGGTACTGGAAACGCAAAGACTTCTTCGACTATGACGACGACAGCGGGAGTAAGTCATAAACGGGTAAATTATCCCTGCTGAACTATGCACATTCTCACGCGAAAGGATTTAGTGAATTTGTGTGCTGCTCTCGGCCTGTGGTACTGGAAACGCAAAGATTTCTTCGACTATGACGGCGACAGCGGGAGTAAGGCATAAACGGGTAAATTATCCCTGCTTGAACTATAATATGCACATTTTCACGCGAAAGGATTTAGTGAACTTCATGAACATCACCAAGCTGAACCAGATATACGAGGGCAAGGCCAAGAAAGTTTACGCTACATCTGACCCTGCATATTACATAGTGGAATACAAGGACGACGCGACCGCCTTCAATGGCCTCAAGAAAGGCACAATCACCGGCAAGGGCGTAATCAACAACAAGATGAGCAATATCATGTTCCGGATGCTTGAGGGCAAGGGCATAAAGACTCATTTTGTCGAGGAGTTAAGCGACCGCGAGACCGTTGTGCGTGCAGTAAAGATAGTTCCGCTGGAAATCATCATCAGGAATGTGGCAGCAGGCTCGTTCTCAAAGCGTTACGGTGTCGAGGAAGGAAGAGAGCTGAAGTGCCCGACTCTCGAGTTCTCCCTCAAGGATGACGCACTGAATGACCCGCTCATCAATGACAGCCACATTATCGCGTTAGGTGTTGCGACGGAGAAAGAGTTAGAGCAGATCCGCAAGCTCGCCTACGGAGTCAATGATGCTCTCAAGGAATTTTTCGCGTCAATCGGAGTGAAGCTGATAGACTTCAAGATCGAGGCCGGAAGACTTCCCGACGGAACAATCATTCTTGCTGATGAGATCTCTCCTGACACGTGCCGCTTCTGGGACGCAAAGACTAACGAGAAGCTCGACAAGGACAGATTCCGCCGGGACATGGGACGCGTTGAAGAGGCCTATCATGAAATATTCGGGCGCATCACCGGCAAGAAGTAATGTCTGAACTACACGAGGAGTGCGGAGTGATAGGAATTTACCGCAATGATGAGGGGAAAAATGCTGCTCCCCTCGTTTATTATGGACTTTACGCATTGCAGCACAGAGGCCAGGAATCCGCAGGAATAGCCAGCAACAATAACGGCTCAATCACTCTCAAGAAGGGACTCGGACTCGTCGGGGAAGTCTTCAGGACTGAGAAGCTCGGCGGCCTTAACGGCAACATAGCGATCGGACATGTACGCTACTCGACAGCCGGAGACCAGAGCGTCAGGAGTGCCCAGCCCTTAGCGGGAATCTGCAGGCTCGGAGAACTCGCGCTCGCCCACAACGGAAATTTAGTCAATGCCGACAGCCTGAGAGAGATGCTCACTGACGAGGGGGTCATCTTCCACTCGACTACGGACTCGGAGTCAATACTCAACCTGATTTGCCAGCACGGAACACGAGGAATCGAGTCAGGCATCAAAAACGCAATGAGCCTCATCAAGGGAGCATACGTGCTAGTGATTACGATCGGGGATAAGCTGATAGGAGTTCGCGACCCCTACGGCCTTCACCCCATGTGTATAGGCAGCCTCAAGAATGAAGAGGGCTATGTTCTTGCGTCAGAGACATGCGCACTTGAGGCACTCGACGCGGAGTTTGTGCGGGACGTTCTGCCCGGAGAGATCGTGATTATTGACCGTGAAGGACTGCACAGCATAGAGCCGTCCCGGTGGTGCAGAAAGAATCTGTGCGTGTTCGAGCTGGTGTACTTTGCAAGGCCTGACAGCATAGTTGACGGAGTGAGCGTATATGAGTTCCGTAGACGCTGCGGAATGAAGCTAGCACAGCAGGGAAAGATAGATGCTGATGTGGTTATGGCTGTCCCTGATTCTGGGATTCCTGCGGCAATAGGTTACGCTGAGGCTTCAGGGATTCCGTATGGCGAAGGACTCATCAAGAATAAGTACATGGGGAGGACGTTTATTCTGCCGGATCAGGAACAGCGCGATGCAGCAGTCCGAATCAAGCTCGCGACGATAAAGCACAACATTGAAGGCAAGAGGCTCGTGCTCGTGGACGACTCGATCGTTCGCGGGACGACGTTACGCAGAATAGTGAAGCTCCTGCGTGATGAGGGCGCAAAAGAGATTCATGTGTGTGCTGCCTCTCCTGAAGTCAGGTATTCGTGCTACTTCGGGATAGATACGCCTCACAGGGAGAAATTAATTGCTGTGCAGAAGTCCCGTGAAGAGATATGCGAGTACTTAGGAGCTGATTCAGTTACGTACCTGAGCGAGGAGAGTCTGCGTGATGTCTGCGGAGAGGATGTGTACTGCAAGGCGTGCTTTGACGGCAATTACCCGATGGAAGTCCCGGTTAATGGAGGTGAACGTCGTGAGAATGGAGCTGAAACTCAGCCCGGAGCTTGAGGCGAGAGTAGATGACTGGGCTGTGAAATCCGGCAGACCGGGTGAAGAACTTATTGTTGAGCTGCTTGATGAATACTTTGATGACTGTGATGATGCTGACAGATTGGAGGCACTCATTCAGGCAGGAAAGATGGGGACAACCCCAGCCAGCATAGTACACAAGGAGCTTGAGGAACTTGCAGCAGTGGGAAGTTAAGTATTCGCATCAGGCGGAAAAACAGCTTCGTAAACTTGATAACTCAGTGCGATTAATCATTGAGCAGTTCGTTGACCGTCTGCCTGATTACCCCAATCCGCGCGACATAGGCAAGGCATTAAGAGGCCAGTATTCCGGGCTGTGGCGTTATTCTGTGGGAGATTACCGGCTGATATGCTCCATTCATGATAACGTTCTGGTTATCGAAGTCGTGAAGATAGGACACTGAAGCAAAGTGTACAAGTAAAATAATGTTCATGGTAAAATAGTGAACATTTCGCGGGGGTGGCGGAATTGGCAGACGCGCCAGACTTAGGATCTGGTATCGCAAGATATAGGGGTTCAAGTCCCCTCCTCCGCACCATAAACCACACCAACAATTCCATTACACATAAAGAGAGGACACACACATAAATCATGAAGGGTATAGTTCTTGCAGGAGGCAGCGGGACACGTCTTTACCCTCTGACTCTGGTTACATCTAAACAGTTACTGCCGGTCTATGATAAGCCGATGATTTACTACCCTGTATCTATCCTCATGCAGGCCAAGATTCAGGACATACTCATTATCTCAACGCCTGATGATCTCCCGCGATTCGAAAAACTGCTCAGCTCGGGATCGCAGTTCGGCGTGAAGTTCTCCTACGCAGAGCAGCCTTCGCCTGACGGACTCGCACAAGCCTTCATCATCGGCAAAGAGTTTATTGCTGACGACTCGGTCGCGATGATTCTCGGCGACAACATTTTTGCGGGACACGGACTCGTAAAGCGACTCCGCGAGGCCACAACTAACGCACTCACCGGCAAAGGAGCAACTATCTTCGGCTACTACGTCGATGACCCGGAACGCTTCGGCATCGTCGAGTTCGACTCACACGGCCATGCTGTCTCCATCGAGGAAAAGCCCGAGCACCCCAAGAGCAACTACTGCGTAACCGGCCTCTATTTCTACGACAACAGAGTCGTGAAGTTCGCTGAAGGACTCAGGCCCTCAAAGCGCGGTGAACTCGAGATTACCGACCTCAACAGAATCTACCTTGAACGCGGAGAGCTTAACGTCGAGCTTCTGGGGCAGGGATTCTCATGGCTGGACACCGGGACTCATGAGAGCCTCGCAGACGCTACTAACTTTGTCCGGACTCTCGAGACACACCAGCACAGAAAGATTGCGTGCCTTGAGGAAATAGCGTATCTTAACGGCTGGGTATCACGTGAACAGGTCATGAACACAGCAGAGAAACTCAGCAAGAATCAATACGGGCAGTATCTGCGCGACGTTCTGGAAGGGAAGTACATAGATGCATAAAGTATTAATCACAGGAGCAAACGGTCAGCTTGGCCGGGACTTGATGCATGAACTCACATCACGGGGCGTTCAGTGCATTGCGTCAGACATTCAGGAAAAGTATGCAGGTGATGAACAGTGCGAATATCTCCAGCTCGACATCACAAACTCTGAAGCTGTGAATGCAGCTCTCTCGTCAGCGAGGCCCGGCAGAGTCATACACTGTGCAGCGTGGACAGCAGTAGACTCCGCCGAAGACGAGGCTAACCGTGAGAAAGTTTACGCCGTGAACGTTACAGGTACAGAGAACATTGCGAAGGCATGTGCAGAGATAAATGCGGTGATGACATACATAAGCACGGACTACATTTTTGACGGCACAGGGACTCGGGCGTGGCAGCCTGACGACGAGAATTACTCACCCTTGAACTATTACGGCTTCACCAAGCTGCAGGGAGAGTTAGCCGTGAAGAAGTATTTGCGTGATTACTTCATAGTACGTATTGCGTGGGTGTTCGGAGCTAACGGGAATAACTTTGTCCGCACAATGCTCAAGCTCGCAAAGACTCATGACACACTCCGCGTTGTCAATGACCAGATAGGCACGCCGACCTACACGCCGGATTTATCACGGCTTCTTGCGGACATGAACGCGACGGAGAAGTTCGGCATCTATCACGCGACGAACGAGGGAGGCTTCATAAGCTGGTATGATTTCGCACGTGAGATATTCTCTCAGGCAGGCGTGAACGTAAACGTGATTCCTGTTACTACAGCGGAGTACGGACTCTCGAAGGCCAAACGCCCCGGCAACTCGCGCCTAGACAAGAGCAAGCTCATCACAGCGGGCTTCACTCCCTTGCCTGACTGGAGAGACGCACTGAGGAGGTATTTAGCTAATGGGACAAATTAAGGTTGAGCACGACGCAGGGGGAATTTCAGGACTCTGCGTCATCACTCCTGCGGTTCACGGCGACAAGCGGGGGTATTTTTCCGAGACGTATAACCTTAGCCAGACGGCCCGGTAACTCACGGCTGGACAAGAGAAAACTCATCACAGCGGGCTTCACTCCCTTGCCTGACTGGAGAGACGCATTGAGGAGGTATTTAGCTAATGGGACAAATTAAGGTTGAGCACAACGCAGGGGGAATTTCCGGACTCTGCGTAATCACTCCTGCGGTTCACGGCGACAAGCGGGGGTATTTTTCCGAGACGTATAACTTGCGCGACATGCAGGAAGCGGGAATAGACATCGTGTTTGTTCAGGACAACCAGAGCAGCAGCACTAAAGGAGTCCTGCGGGGACTTCACTATCAGATAAATTATCCGCAGGCTAAGTTAGTGAGGGTGATTCGCGGAGCAGTCTATGATGTCGCTGTTGACATTCGCAGAGGCAGCCCGACTTTCGGGAAGTATCACGGAGTCATTCTGACTGAGGAGAATCACAGGCAGCTATTGATTCCGAGAGGATTCGCACACGGATTTATTGTGCTGTCAGACTTTGCGGAGTTCTGCTACAAGTGCGATGATTTCTGGCATCCCAACGACGAGGGCGGAATTATCTGGAACGACCCCGACATCAACATTGCTTGGCCGAAAGTTGATGCACCGCTGAATCTCTCGGACAAGGACTCGAAGCTGCCATCACTGAAGGAGGCTGTACTTCCATGAAGATAATCGTTACAGGGGGAGCCGGCTTTATCGGGAGCAACTTTATATTTCACATGCTGAAGGCTCATCCGGAAGACAGAATAATATGCATCGACAAGCTCACTTATGCCGGGAACATCAACACCTTGAAGGACATCATTGCGCAGGACAAAATATCGTTCTTCCACATGGATATATGCGACAGGGAGAGAGTATATGCATTGTTTGAACGTGAGAAGCCTGACGTTGTGGTGAACTTTGCAGCTGAGTCCCATGTTGACCGCTCCATCAACGACCCGGGAATATTTCTCTTCACCAACACTCTGGGAACTGGCGTATTGCTAGATGCGTGCGTGAAGTTCGGCATAACGCGTTATCATCAGGTCAGCACTGATGAAGTTTACGGAGATTTGCCCCTCGACCGTCCGGATATGTTCTTCACGGAGACAACGCCTATACGCACATCATCGCCTTATTCTGCATCAAAGGCAGGAGCAGATATGCTTGTGCTCGCGTATCACAGAACGTATAACCTTCCTGTGAGTATCTCCCGCTGCTCGAATAATTACGGGCCTTATCATTTCCCCGAGAAGCTAATTCCGTTAATGATCATCAATGCACTTCATGATAAGCCGCTGCCAGTTTACGGCGAAGGAATTAATGTGCGGGACTGGCTGTATGTTGAGGATCACTGCAGAGCAATAGACATGATTATTCACGACGCTGACTCTGCGGGGGAAATCTACAACATAGGCGGGCATAACGAGATGAGGAATATTGACATTGTGAAGCTGATATGCCGCGAACTCGGCAAGCCCGAGAGCCTGATTAATTTTGTTACTGACAGGAAAGGCCATGATCTGCGCTACGCTATTGATCCGACAAAGATATATCTGCGTCTGGGGTGGCTGCCTGAGACGAGGTTTGCAGAGGGAATAAAGAAAACTATAGCGTGGTATCTCAAGAATGAAGATTGGTGGAAGCCGTTAGTGAAGTGATAAATTGCGCGGAGAGGACAGGGTACATTGACACCAGAAGAGCAGAAACAGGTACAGGACATACTGAATTTAAGGACTAAGCTGCTGAACGAGCGGATCGCACAGCAGGATGAACAGCTCGCGTCTCTTAATGCGCAGCTCGCAGGCAAGGAACAAGAGTTAGCCTCCTTACGGACTCAGCTCGGCGAAGCCCAAAAGCTCACCGCATCGCTTCAGGCAGAAATCGACGGCCTCAAGTCCCGCCCCGAGCCTGCTCCTGTCATGCTGCCTTCTCCGCTCCCTCAGCCCGAGACTCCCAAGCCCCAGAAGCCCAGCTACCTCGTCTCGCTCCTGCGCCAGCACTTCGGACTCGACTCGTTCATGCCCGGCCAGGAGGAGATCGTCGAGGCGATCCTCTCGGGACGTGATGTCTTCTGCTCAATGCCCGGACACTCAGGGAGCAGCATATGTTTCCGGCTTTCTGCCCTGCTCATGCCCGGAGTTACTCTCGTCATCACAGACTCGGAACATGATTACCCGGAGATTGACTCTCACTCGGAGGCTCTCTCTGCATCAGCGACTCCCGCAAAGAAGCGTGAACTCTTCCGCAAGGTCAAGGGGGGAATCGTCAAGGTACTCTATGCTGCTCTGGATCTGCTCTCACAGGACGACACGAGAGCATCACTCGGCAAGTGCGAGGTGTCTTTTGCCGTCATGCTCACGAGTTCCCTCAAAGGCTGCACGGCATTTCTCGAGTCCCTCAGCAGGAAGCGCATAGCTAGGGGAATCTTTGTGCACTCCACGAGTCCGGCAGACCGTCAGGAGGCCTACAAATACCTGCGGTCTCCGGTCAGAATCGTCTCCGGCTTCATCAAACCCGATGCCTCAATGAAGATACTGCGCACAGACAACCGGGCTTCCGCACTTCAGGACTTGCTCGCAGACAAGACAGGACAGCACGGAGTTATCTACTGCTCGACTCCTGAATCAGTCTGGAGACTCCGGGAAATTCTGCGTGATTACCCGAATCTTGACGATTACATAGAGATACTCCCTTCACGCCTTCACCGTCAGATAACGCGCAAGGATATACGCTTCGTGATTCACTATGACCTTCCCGAGAATCTGGCCGCTTACTCAGAAGAGATTGCTCCTGCAGGACTCGACGGCTCAAAGTCTGAATGCGTTATCCTCGTCTCCCGAAAAGACCTCCTAGCTGCTGATAAGTCCATCGTGAAATTCTGCTCGGCCAAGAAGCCCAAAGACTACATGCTCGAGTATCTCGGCCAAGAGGAGAAGTACTCATCCCAGCCTGAACAGCCCCAGCCCGAAGAACTGAAGGCGGAAGATTTCTCGGATTTCGATTTCGGGACAGCGAACGAGGCACAGAAGGAAGCCATCACAGCGTCGAACGGCCCGATGCTGATAATTGCGGGACCGGGCACAGGCAAGACGTACACTCTTGTTCAGCGTGCGGTGTTCCTGATTCAGAAGAAGCGCGTGAAGCCCTCAAGCATCATGATGGCGACGTTCACGGACAAGGCAGCGCAGGAACTCATCACCCGCATATCCGAAGCACTATCATCACGGAATATTCTTGCTGACACCGGCTCAATGTATGCAGGGACTTTTCACGTAATATGCTCGCGTATTCTCAGGGAATATTCAGAGTTCACAGGACTCGGAAAGACTTTCAGGATACTTGACGAGTTCGGACATGCCAACATGATTATGCAGTACTTCAAGCGTTTTTCGGTAATTCCCGGCATTGAAGGAGTCTTCAGGTTTCCCGGCAAGTGGAGGCGGTCATGCGAACTCCGCGACTACATCAGCAAGCTCTCTGAAGAACTCACCGACCCGGAGGAACTCGTCCGCGATCCCGACCCTGCAGCGTCAGCACTCGGTCAGGCAATGCAGGTACACGCAAAGCTCCTCAAGGAGAGAAACTGCATGAGCTACTCATCATTGCTTGTTGAGACGTACAGGCTATTGCGCGACAACCCGGAGATTCTGGAGAGCCTCCAGCGCAAGATTAACTACATCATGATTGATGAGTACCAGGACACAAATTATGTTCAGGAGCAGTTAGTCTTCCTGATAGGTGCGGAGAGCAGAAATATATGCGTAGTAGGCGATGATGACCAGAGTCTCTACAGGTTCAGGGGTGCGACAGTGAGAAATATTCTCGAGTTTCCTGACAAGTGGGGAAAGAGCGAGTGCAAGATAGTCCGGCTCATGCTGAACTACAGGTCATCTCCGGAAATACTGAACTTTGCCTCACGGTGGATGGACAGTACGGACGAGTTCTTCTCGTGGGAGAACTTCAGGCACGCGAAGAAGCTCGAAGCCTTCAGGCCTGCGAGTAAATATCCTTCAGTGATGAGGCTCGCAGGTATCGGCGACGAGGAGGGCTGGCGCGAGAAGATATTATCGTTCATCAATTCACTGCGCGACTCTGGGACTCTGAAGGACTACAGCCAGATAGCATTTCTCTTCAGGTCGGTGCGTGCTGAAGGCGTGCAGAAACTCGCTCACTTCCTCGAGGCAAACAGCATCAACGTTTACTCTCCGCGCTCTAACCTGTTCTTCACAAGAATGGAGATACGTTTTGCGGTGGGCTGCCTCATCTCAATGTTCCCCTCGTACCTGAAGGACTTAGAGTCCGGATCGTTCAGGGACAATGACGCAATAGACTACTACAAAGGCTGCCTTCAGGTTGTAGCGAGGTACATCAGCAGGCCGAACTTTGCCGGGCTGAAGAAGCACCTGCTCAGGAGACGCAGATATCACGGAAGCCTCAAGGCCGGATACACGCACTACATATATACGGATTTGCTTTATGAGCTGTTCGCTTACGAGCCTTTCTCTCATGCACTGAGCGTCCGCATTGACGGAGGCGTGAAGGAGCTTCGGCCGTCCAGAAATCTTGCCCGGCTTGTGCAGGTCTTCAGGGACTACGAGCGGAGCTACGGCATCAACAACATCAAGGCTGACAACCTGCCGAAACAGTTTGAGATGATGATGAATATCTACCTGCGCTTCAGGATTGATGAAGGCCTCGACGAGTACGAGAGCGATTACGAGAGCATACCTTCAGGGCATGTAGCGTTCATGACGATTCATCAGGCGAAGGGCAGGGAGTTTCCGGTAGTGTTCGTTGACTCGCTGTGGGCGGAACCGGATCCGGCACTGCGTCAGGACTGGAACAATGAGCTTATAAGCAGCATCACGGAGAAGCACTCACGCCGTCCTG
Source organism: Synergistaceae bacterium (assembly GCA_017445405.1). Lineage (GTDB taxonomy): Bacteria > Synergistota > Synergistia > Synergistales > Aminobacteriaceae > JAFUXM01. The sequence goes on along the minus strand of JAFSUD010000017.1, from coordinate 52,535 downwards.
AGTTTGAGCCTCGTGAATCAATAAAGCTGTTCGATTTCTGGAGGATGTATTACGTTGCGTTCACGCGTGCGCAGAATATGCTGGTGCTGACATGCAACGAGAACGCCAAGACTCCGAGCAAGTATCTCGAGGCAGCATATAACACGCTCGAGGACACGGACGACATATTTGCGCCCTCAGAGGTTGAACTTGATGCGCCCAGAGACTCGGGGCTGCGGAAAACGTACTCCTTCACGTCGCACATACTGACTTACGAGACATGCCCTATGCAGTATAAGTTCTTCCGTGAGCTTGAGTTCCCTATGGGGTTATCGCAGACTACATTTTTGGGAAAACTTGTGCACACGACGATTGAGGACATTCACCGTGCAGCGATTAATCACGAGGAGCACAATATCACCGAGCCTAACATTGCGGAGTGGTTTGCGGCGAACTATGAGAAGCTCTCGCGTACTGACCTAGCCTATTTGAGCGAGGCCTCAAGGAAGACGGCGTTTAGTCAGGTGATGCATTACGTGCACCTTCAGGGCAATGACTGGTCTGGAATAGCGATGGCAGAAGCAGAAGTGAATCTTGTGCGCGATGAATATATCCTTGAGGGGAAAATAGACCTTGTGAGAATCAGGGACGGCGAGACGGAGATAATAGACTTCAAGAGCGGGACGAAGCCCAATATGAACATCAGCAGCGACCGCGAGAGGCTGGAGAACTGCAGGAGGCAGGTAAACGTGTATGCGTATCTGGCTGTTCATGCACTGGGGCTTAAGGTTGCGAGGATGAAGCTGTACTACACGGGCGAAGAGTGGAATGTTCCTGAGATAGTGTATCCCTATGACGAGAGCAGGGCTGAAGAAGTAGTGAAGGGCTTTGATGCTGTAGTGAGCAAGATTCAGGAAATAGACTTTGAGCACAGGACGGGAGATTTAGAGGCATGCGGAGAGTGTGTATTCAGATATTGGTGCAGCCTTGAGAATCCGGCGATTCCTGCAGAGCTGCCTTACATAACATCACCTGACAGCGTGCAGGACGTGATACCTTCCGACGAAGCATTGATAGAACTATACGAAAAGTGAACGGCTTGCTTCCTGCTTCACCGCTTGAGAGTATGTTTGATGAGTTTGCGAACTGCTTTATTCCTACTTGAGAATCCGGCTATCCCTGCAGAGCTGCCTTACGTAACATTACCTGACAGCGTGCAGGACGTGATACCTTCCGACGAAGCATTGATAGAACTATACGAAAAGTGAACGGCTTGCTTCCTGCTTCACCGCTTGAGAATATGTTTGATGAGTTTGCAGACTGCCTTATTCCTACTTGAGAATCCGACTATCCCTGCAGAGCTGCCTTACATAACATCACCTGACAGCGTGCAGGACGTGATACCTGCCGATGAAGCATTAATATATCTCTACGAAAAGTGAACGGCGTTTAAAGACGCTCTAATTCTGCTTCTTCATAGTAAACGTAACTTCATAATCAATCCCTGCGTTATCATCAATGTCGGCTATTCTGTGCTCGGATACCTGAATGATATTCTGTGATAGCACTGTGATGTACATTACAGTCCTGTACTGGTCGTAAAGCTCGCACCTCCATTGATCCGCTCCGCTCTGTTTCATGCTCATGACCTGATCGTCAATATTGAGTGTCTTGATTCCCAGATAAGACCTTGTGCCTGAGTTGAGGAATGCGTGCCAAGTCTCGTGGCTTGTTATGAAGCCTACTCCGCTTGAGCCTTCAATGTTCGTGTTTGAGAAAGTCATGCTCGCGGTAACCAGCAGCATATCGAGGGTATTCTCTCCGTAGTCAACGGTAATGCTTATCTCTTCCTGATCTATTACTACCCATGTTCCGTTGAGGACGTTCTGAGTGTTATACGTATCCGGCTCATCATTGGGAATGCTCGTGTCTCCGCTGGTGTCCGACGAGTCCGCGCTCCCTCCGCATCCTCCGGACAAGCACACTGCAGCGCACATCACCATCACCAGAAGCCATATACTCATTAATTTGCGCATAACACTCACCCTTTGCTATGAATAAAGCCTCAAGGATTTAACCTTAAGGCCTGCTATTGTCATTATTGGAGCGGAAGACGGGATTTGAACCCGCGACCCCAACCTTGGCAAGGTTGTGCTCTACCCCTGAGCTACTTCCGCATTTATCTTCTTATTACTGGTGGCGGGACCCAGAATCGAACCGGGGACACATGGATTTTCAGTCCATTGCTCTACCATCTGAGCTATCCCGCCTCTTTGCTTTCACCAGCGATTTTACTAATGGCGGGGCCGACGAGACTTGAACTCGCGACCTTCGGCGTGACAGGCCGACACTCTAAACCGACTGAGCTACGACCCCGCATTGGTCTAAATCTCTGGTGGGCGAAGCAGGGTTCGAACCTACGACCCCCTGCGTGTAAAGCAGGTGTTCTACCGCTGAACTATCCGCCCTGCGAAACAACGAAAGAAATTTTACTCTTTACCCCTTTTTCTGTCAAGCATGTACGACTCTATTTCTGCCCATGTCCGCTCCGCTGCTCCTCCAAGCGTCGCAAAATATGCACTGCAATCCTTCAACGCCTTCTTCCGCGCAGAAGGCTTCAGCGATTCCCTCCATGCACGCGCAAGATCTGAAGCACTGTTCACGTTCTCCGCTGCTCCCATTGAGTCCATGCGGGGAGTGTCCGGAAAATCTGTCATGCTCGGCCCGTGTATCGCAGGCAGTCCGAACAATGCAGGCTCGAACGGATTCTGCCCTCCCTTGTCAATAAGACTCCCGCCGATGAATACAGCATCACACGCAGCATACAGCTCAAACAATACGCCTATCCTGTCAACCACAATAATATCTGCATTTACGCTGTCGCGGTCAACATGAGAGAGAAGCTCCGCATGAAGCTCAGGGTACGGCAGGGCTGAGGCTATCGTCATCAATGCACGTTCAGGATGACGGGGGACAATAACCAGCCTTGCATTCGGGCAGTCCTCACGCAGAAGGCGAAACGCAGAAATCACTATGTCGTCCTCGCCGGGATGCGTGCTCCCTGCCGCTATTAACGGAGCATCGCCGTTCTTGAGCCACTGCCATTTTTCAGGGCTGGTGTTCTTCCGGCGGTCAAGAAGAGCATCTACCTTACAATCTCCCGTTATTATCAGTTTATCTTCTGGAACTCCCAGTGCAAGGAATTTATCGCGGTCGTTCTCAAAGCGCACCATAAATCTATCTATGCAGTCAAAGACTCCGTGCCAGAAATATTTTGTGCGTCTCATGCGCCGGAAACTCTTATCTGAAATCCTGCCGTTAGCCAAAAATGCAGGGATTTTCCGTGCCTTGAGCTGGGCCAGCATCTCGGGCCATAACTCCGTCTCCATAGCTATATACGCTGCGGGCTTGATTGCGTCCAGTGCTCGGCAGACATATTTTCGCGAATCAAACGGGCTGTAGATCATCTTGTCAACGAGGCCGTCCAGCAAATTATGAGCCATATCACGGCCTGTAGGCGTTACCGTTGAGAGTATGCACGGGTAGGGACTCCGGCTCTTTATGCGCCGAATCAATGAGCTTGCTGACTGCACTTCTCCAACTGAGACAGCATGAATCCATAATGCATTTTCCGGAACGTCTGAGACTTGGCCGGCGCGTTCTGTGATGTCAGAATACTTGCGCTTCAGAAAACTTAGGCCTCCCAATGCAAAGAATGTATTTACGCAGGAACGGTACAGGCACATTCCCGCAGGAAAAAGATTAATCAATGATGTTTATCCTTCTCTCTTAGTCATAGTGAGGCCTATTATACAGACTCAGAATACTTTGCGGATTAATGAGGCTATCTCCTCACAGCAGGACTCCAATGCAAAATGCCCGCTGTCAACTAAGTGAATCTCCGCATCTGCCAGATCCCGCCTGAAGGCCTCCGCTCCTGCAGGAACAAATGAAGGGTCGTTTTTCCCCCACACAGCTAACAGTTTGGGCTGATACTTCCTCAAGTATTCCTGAAAGGCAGGGTAGAGCTTCACGTTATTCTGGTAGTCAAATATCAGGTCTGACTGAATCTCTGCGTATTCGGAACGCTGCGTGTAGTGAATGTCAAGAGTGTAGCCGTCCGGTGAGACGCTGCCGGGTGCTGTGCCGAAAGTGTACTGGCCGATGATGGTCTCCGGTGCAAATGCTGACTTGTAGCTCTCCCGAAGTTCGGGCGTAGGATGTCTCCAGTATTCTGCTCGGGCTTCCCACTTCTTGCCTAAGCCTTCAGAGTAGACGTTGCCGTTCTGGCTCACTATACCGAGCACAGAGTCAGGATGCTTCATTGCAATGCGGAAGCCTATCGGTGCTCCGTAGTCAAACACATACATGTAAAATTTCGTGAGGCCAAGTGCAGAGATGAAGCCGTCTATCACTTCGGCGATATTATCGAAGGAGTAAGTGAAGTCCCTGCGTGAAGGAATGTCCGACTGCCCGAATCCGGGATAATCCGGAGCTATGAGGCGGAATTTGTCCGCGAGCATGGGCATCAGGTCTCTGAACATGTGGCTAGCTGAGGGGAAGCCGTGAAAGAGAAGCATTGCCGGTTTGTCTGCAGTGCCAGTTTCACGGTAAAAGATATTTATTCCTGACACATTAACCTTGCTGTACTTCATGAATGTGCGCTCCTTTGCTTAAGAATGAGCAGATTATAGCTCAACATGTAGGCTTGCATTCTGGTATAATTCCGCAATAATCCAACGCAGGAAGGCAGAATTTTAGTTCATGAAGAAAATAGCTTTTATAGGTGCAGGCAGAATGGGTAAGCCTATAATCCGAAACTTAGTGAAATTAGGCTTTGATGTTCATGTTTACGCCCGCTCAATAATGAAAGTCTATGACATTATCAGCAACGGAGCAAGATTCCATAACACTATAAATGACTGCGTGAAGGATTGCGAAGTAATAATAACTATGGTGGGCTTCCCGAAAGACGTTGAAGAAGTGTATTTCGGTTCGGGCAAAATACTGGAAAGCGCGCAGGAAGGCTCGTATGTTATTGACATGACCACGACGAGTCCGGCTCAGGCAAAAATTATTTACACAGAAGGCGTTCGAAGAGGACTGCACGTCCTAGATGCCCCAGTCTCTGGAGGGGAGAAGGCAGCAAAGGACGCTAAACTCTCTATCATGGTCGGCGGTGATGAAGATGATTACCGTGCATGCCTTCCGCTTTTCAGGGCAATAGCTGCGAACATAAATTACATGGGAGAAGCAGGAATGGGCCAACACACTAAACTTGCGAACCAGATAATCATTGCCGGTACTCTTGCAGGAGTGTGCGAGGGCATGACTTACGCCAGAAATCACGGCTTGGACATGATGAAGTTTCTGCGGGCGGTCTCTACAGGAGGAGCAGGGTCAAAACAGCTCGACAGTGCAGGGCCGAAGATTCTCGACCGGGATTTTACGGCGGGCTTCAGCATAAAGCATTTCGTGAAAGATATGCTTCTGGCCATTGACGAGGCACAGAAAGAGCACCTGAATCTTGACGTTCTGGCTACAGTCATGAATCACTGCAATAATCTTGCGAAAAACGGTTTCAGCGAGAACGGAACACAAACGCTCATCAAGTATTACGGAGGTTAGGACAAATTTACATGAAAGGGACGTTGACAATGTCAGCAAAATCTGCGTATAATTCACAGCTCACAGTCATTCACGCACTTCGGACGTTAAAGTAATAGCGTATTATCTTCCGCAATTTCACACTATCCCTGAAAACGATAAAGCATGGGGCGAGGGCTTCACCGAATGGACAAATGTCAAGAAGGCTGTCCCGCTGTTTGAGGGGCACTATCAGCCAAGAGTACCGCTTAACGGAAATTATTACTGTCTGCTTGACGATGGAGTTATGGAGGTTCAGGCGGAAATGGCCAAGACATACGGTGTTTACGGTTTCTGCTACTATCATTACTGGTTCGCTAAAGGCAAAAAATTGCTTGAGCAGCCCCTAGAACGTATGCTGAAAAATCCTAATATTGATATACCGTTCTGCTTATCTTGGGATAACCACGAATGGTCGAAAAAATTTTGGGACGCCGGGAAGGGAAGCAACGAAATAATAGCATCTCAGGATTTTTCGGATAAAGAGAATCTTGACCGGCATGATTACTTGTGCGAATTCTTTGCTGATTCACGTTACATGAAAGAAGACGGCAAACCTATTTTCATAGTATATAATCCTAATATCATCCCGCGTGTTAATGAAAGGTTTCAATATGTGCGTGAGAGGGTAAAAGCTAACGGTTTTCCGGGCATCTTAATTTACGCGCAGCACACCGCATGGTTCGATTTTATTTCGGGGAAATGTCAGGACTTCGGAGCTGATGCTTATATTCAGTATGAACCTAATTTCGGCAGAATGAGCTACAGCGTAAGCCACTCTTCTTTCTTGCAAAAGCTCATGTTCAAACTTAGAGAAACATTGATAAGTTTATTATCTTATAAATTCAGTCTGGTTAGGTTTGCTAAGAAAATCAAATCGAATGTCGAGAGCCTAAAGACCGGCTGCAGTATTGATGATTATGATGCGATCTGGGAAGAAATTTTATCATCACACGTTGAAGATAAGAGAATAATCGCAGGTGCATTTGTAGACTTTGATAACACTCCGAGAAAGAAGAAAGGAAGCAGCGTAATGTCAGGAGCGACTCCCGGAAAATTCAAGATTTACATGCGCAGACTAATCCAAAAAGTGAGGCAGGAATACTCAAGCCCTTACATATTCATCAACGCTTGGAATGAATGGGGAGAAGGTGCATATCTTGAGCCTGATGAACGTTACGGGTATGCATATCTTGAGGCACTGAGGGACGCTTTAACGTTGCAATAATCATGAGTCAGCCTGTATAATTACCTCATTCACAAATAATTTTTCATAAGTACCACAAATATTTACCATTAAGGACTTAACGGCACTGATCGCTGTGCCGCGGTTGATATACAAGTTTCATGAGGAGGCAAAGCAACAGCTAGTAATAAGCTGTAAATTGCTATAACAATCTTAATTATCTTATAGGAAGGAGGTATGCCGTTACAGAAGGATTAAGAGATTTCTGGCTGACATGTGATATATCCGCGCTGATTGGTGTCTCATTGAGAACTGTATATTTGCGGGTTGGGCAGAGAAAAAAGAAGCGAGAGACAAGCTGTATTGTGGTTCTGCCTGTAAAATATCCAGCCTTATCGATGCGTAGAGAAAACTATGTACCGGTACGTTAGCCGGGAAAAGCTGCGCGCGCTATGCAGCCAAGCCTCCGGAGCGTTACACCAAACGCAAGTAGCAGTAATATCGTGAAAGCGGACGCAGTGAACGAGGAAGGGAGCAGAAAAGCGAACAACTTTTTATAAGTCTTCTGTAACGGTAAATCTATTTATGGATTACGCAAAAGAATCACTCAGGCTTCATGAGCAGTGGAAGGGCAAGATCGAGGTCATAGCCACCGTCCCCGTCGCCACTAAGGACGATCTCTCGCTCGCGTACACACCCGGAGTCGCCGAGCCTTGCCTCGCCATCCAGAAGGACATCGGCAGGAGCTACGACCTCACACGCCGCCACAATCTCTGCCTCGTCGTAACAGACGGCAGCGCAGTCCTCGGACTCGGGGACATCGGCCCTGAAGCAGGTATGCCCGTCATGGAAGGCAAGTGCGTCCTGTTCAAGGCGTTCGGCGGAGTCGACGCGTTCCCTCTGTGCGTCAAGACTAAAGACGTTGATGCATTCGTCGAGACCGTCTACAACATTTCCGGCTCATTCGGCGGAATCAACCTCGAGGACATTGCCGCCCCCCGCTGCTTCGAGATCGAGAAGAAGCTCAAGGAACGCTGCGACATCCCTATTTTCCACGATGACCAGCACGGAACAGCAGTAATCACCCTCGCAGGAATGATTAACGCCCTCAAGGTTGTAGGCAAGGACATCAACAAGATCAAGATTGCCGTAAACGGTGCAGGTGCAGCAGCAATCGCCATCACTAAGCTGTTAATCTCCGCTGGCGTGAAGAACGTAACCCTCTGCGACAGGACAGGCATAGTCTACAAGGGACGCGAAAAGGGCATGAACTGGATCAAGTCCGAGATGGCCGAAGTAACTAACCCCGAAGGCCTCAAGGGTTCGCTAGCGGACGCAATGAAGGGCGCAGATGTCTTCATCGGAGTATCAGCTCCCGGCTCAGTTACTCAGGACATGGTCAAGAGCATGGCGAAAGATCCCATCATCTTTGCTTGCGCCAACCCGACACCGGAAATCTTCCCTGATGAGGCAAAGGCAGCAGGAGCAAAAGTCATCTCCACAGGCAGAAGCGATTTCCCGAACCAGATCAACAACGTGTTAGCTTTCCCGGGCATCTTCAGAGGAACGTTTGACGTGAGAGCAAGCGACATCAACGAGGCAATGAAGGTTGCTGCATCTAACGCACTCGCCTCATTGGTAGAGCCTGACAAACTCAGCCCCGACTACATCATTCCTGCAGCGTTTGACCCGAGAGTCGGACCGGCAGTCTCAAAGGCAGTTGCTGAGGCAGCGAGGAAGTCAGGAGTAGCGAGACTCTAAGCTGAGGCTGGATTATTCTTGCAGTGCCATTAACGAGAGATGAACACCGACGAAGTTGACGAAGTAGTCAGGCTGATGGACTTACGCTTCCGGACTGTCTATCACAACGGACAGGAGATAATTTACGCCACCCGCGAAGAAGCCCATAGAGCAAAGCAAAAATTTCTCAGCATGGCACTGCTAAACTGTACCCCCACCACTTAAAGGAGGAAAAATTCACAATGTCAGAAGAGTACAAGGGATTCAGAATCTTCAGCATGCCCCCGAAGTACTTCATTGCGTTTGCGGTTATAGTCCTTCTGTCCGCAATGCTCGGAGTACTTCCTGCAGGTATGGCCGGCTGCTTCGCATTCATGATCGTGTGCGGAGCTATCCTTCAGGAACTCGGCGACCACCTGCCCATCGTCAACACGTTCTTGGGAGGCGGGCCTGTCGTAATCATCTTCGGGATGGGCTACCTGCGCTACATGAACTTCTTCGGAGTCTTCGACGTGATCTCGGGACTCATCGCCAAGCCGGGCTTCACAGCTACCCTCATGAAGAATATTGATACATTCTTCAAGCCGACCGGAGCGTTCCTCGACTTCTACATCGCTGCACTCATCACCGGCTCAATCCTCGGCATGAACAGAAAGTTACTCGTGAAGGCTGCTGCACGCTACTTCCCAGCAATCTTCGGAGCAATCGCCGTATCGTTCGGACTTGTAGCCATCGCAGGACAGATGAGCGGTTTCGGAGTCGTGAAGGCCATCTTGTTAATTGCACTGCCTATCATGGGCGGAGGCATGGGGGCGGGAGCTGTCCCTCTGAGCAAGATTTTCGAGTCGTCGGGCACAATGACCGCTGAACAGGCAATCTCAATCATGAACCCTGCAGTCGCTATAGGCAACGCAACGTCAATAGTCCTCGCGGGCATCCTCACAAAAATTCTCGTCGGAAAGTTCCTCAACGGTCAGGGAGCACTCATGAAGGCCGGAGCAGGTGATGACCCTTCGGAGTTCGAGATTTCACCGGAGATGCAGGCCAAGCGCGACAAGGTTACTGTTACGAATTTGGGCATAGGGCTTCTCGTCTCTACGTCATTCTTCGCATGGGGATATATCGTTGCGGGCGTGTGGATTAAGTTAGTGCCGTCGGTCAATATTCACGCCTATGCATGGATGATTATCTCGGTGGCTATCTGCAAAATCTTCAACCTTCTGCCGGAATTTATCGAGGTCAACTGCTACCAGTGGTTCCAGTTCGTCATGAAGAACCTCACCTCAATGCTCATGGTCGGAATAGGCCTGTGCTACCTGAGCCTTGATGTCGTCATAGAGAGCTTCTCGCTGATGTACCTGTTGATGTGCTTCTTGGCATGCATCGGAGCATTCATCGGTGCGGGGCTTGTAGGCGCGTTCGTGGGGTTCTACCCTGTCGAGGCGGGCATCACTGCAGGATTATGCATGTCGAACATGGGCGGTACAGGCGACGTTGCGGTTCTGTCTGCGGCACACAGGATGGAGCTTATGCCGTTTGCGCAGATTTCTTCACGTCTCGGCGGAGCAATCATTCTCATCATGGGATCGTTAATGCTCTCAACGTTAGGAAGTATGCTGTAGAGTGAAGTGCTTATGCTGTGATAGACCTGATCCTGAGTACAGCTTCAGAGTGCTTGAAGTTCACACCCTTCATGTGAGGGACTTTGACGGCGAGAAGCTGATTCAGGCGTTGGGTGAAGAAAAAGTATTGAGCGTTTGTGCGGCCTGTGTCTCTGAGGAGATGCGGGCTTCACTTTTTCCTGCAGGAAGAATACTGCGGGCTTGTTCGGGATTCGGGGGACTGGTCTTGGCCGGGCTTGTGATGACTCTGACTCTGAGTCTGCGTGATGTGATGAGTGCTCTGCGAGTGATTGGGCCGATGGCTGTGTTCGTGGGAGTCTCGGGAATTGCCGGGAAGGTCAGGGAGATTCTGAAGGTGCGCAGGAATCTTGAGGGCATGAGTGAGGACGGGAGGCTGAAGGCCTGTGCGTGGGAGTGCGTCATGAAGAGTGCGCCTAAGAAGTATGAAGACAACGACATAACATACATTCTCATTGACGAGGCGGAGAAGCTCACGCCTGAAGAGCTGGCCATGAAGCATAATTTACTTCCTCCTATTGCCAGCAAGGCATATGAAGTTATGCACAATGTCAGGTAGTTTCTGAGAGGTTCGTAGGCATGAGCAAGGACGGGAGGCTGAAGGCTTGCGAGTGGGAGTGCGTCATGAAGAGTGCATGAAGACAACGACATAACATACATTCCCATTGACGAGGCGGAGAAGCTCACGCCTGAAGAGCTGCCAGTGAAGTATAATTTATCATTCCCAATTGCCCGCAAAGCACATGAAGTTATACACAAGGAGTAATTATTATGAGTGAAAGTTTTTATGCTGCTGTAAGAGTTGTTACACCCCTCATGCTGTTAATGGCTGTCGGCTGGTTCTCAAGAGTCAGAAAATGGATTGACCGCCCGACAATGAAGACATACGACCGCATAATCTTCAAAGTATTCATGCCCGTGCTGCTGTTCAAGAATATTTATGACATGGATTATTCACACGGCCTCGCATGGAAAGAATTAATCTTTGTGGCTGTGTGTCTGATGATAAATTTTGCGTTCAGCATGACTTTTCCGAAGCTGCTCACTAAGGACGGCAGAAAGTATTCTGTTATCGGCCAGGCTACTGTGAGGGGCAATTATATACTTTTCGGAATAGCGGTGTGTGAGGCACTTTACGGTGAAGGCAATACTGGAATGGTCGTGATGCTCGGGGTGCTTGTGATTCCTGCAATAAATATATTCTCAGCAATAATTCTTGAGGCCGGAAGGTCAAAACAGGCTAATATTCTGCAGCTATTTCTTGCCATCTTCAAGAACCCAATGATTATAGGCGCGATTATGGGCTTCATAGTCAAGGGCTTAGGGGTAACTATTCCTGCTCCTGTCTGGTACGTCATCAGGAATATAGCTAACTCCACAACGACAATCAGCTTCATATCTCTAGGTGTAGGGCTGGACATGGCACAGGCTCTTAATGACAAAAGATTACTGCTCTGGGGAGTGTTCCTGCGTATGGTAATAGTGCCTCTGGTGTTCATGCCGTTATCTGTCTTGGTCGGATTCCGTGAACAGAGCCTCTGCGCAATGATGGTAGTGTTCGCTGCTCCGTCTGCTGTTGCGTCTTACCCGATGGCTGTAGCTATGGGTGCGGATGGCCAGCTCGCAGGTCAGCTAGTTTGCGTAACGACGATATTATCAGTGTTCACGATATTCATATGGACGTTCGGGCTTCATAGCTTGGGGATGATGTGATTCTTTCTCTGCTATAATTTGGTGCACAAAACTTTTTAGGAGGTATGCATCAAAATGGGACTGGCAAAAAAATTCTTCAGCAATGCCGCAAAACCTTCCGGCTTTCTTGGCAAGGTCATGATTGCTGGAATGAATATCTTTCACGCTAAAGTTGCTCATTGGGGAATGTCGCGCATGAATATTCCTGAACCGCTGGAGATTGCAGAACTGGGCTGCGGAGGAGGCAAAAATATACGGGATTTGCTGATGAAGTATCCTCACTCACACGTTACAGGAGTTGACTATTCGCCGTTATCTCTTGAGAAAGCACGTGCCTATAACAAGGACATGATAGCTTCAGGAAGATGTGAAGTAGTTGAAGGTGATGTGTCTGCGTTAAAGTTTGAGGACGGAAAATTTGACCTTGCGACGGCATTCGAGACAATATATTTCTGGCCGGGACTAGTGAAGTGCTTTGCTGAGGTCAGAAGAGTCCTCAAGGCAGGAGGATACTTCGTGATCGTGAGCGAGTCAGACGGAAGGGACAAACCGAGCCTGTGGTTCGAGAGCGTGATCGACGAGATGAAGACCTACACCGCCGACGACATCGAGTCCGCGCTTGCTTCTGCGGGCTTCAGCGAGATACACACTGAGCATCATCCTTCTCACTCGTGGCTTGTCATCACTGCCAAAAAGTAGACACAAAAATTCCCGGCCATGAACCGACCGGGATGTATTTTCTTCCGTTATGCGGACTTCCTGCGCTTGGTGTCGAAGAATAAGAATCCCAGCACAAGGAAAGCTACACATATTGCCGCTCCCGTCCCGACAGTAACCGCAATTCCGCTCATCAGCCACGCAGGAGCAAATCCCACAAACGCGTCCTTCCACGCAGTCAGCGTCGTGTAAACTCCGTGAGTGTCTCCCGCCGACGACTGCGACTCGGGGTCAACTGCACGCACAAGAGCGAGTCCCGTCGAGGTGTTGCCCGTCGCTGCTCCGAACGCCATAACCGCCTTCTCGAACCACTCGCTCCGGCAGAACCTCTTTGCGCAGAAAAGCACCGTAGGCACAGTTACCGCCACCATGACGACCGAGTAAATGATTATCGGGATGATGTACGACGAGATGAAGTCTATATCCAGAGTCGCCATCGCCGTAAAGACTACGACCTCAAGCAGGAAACCGCTGATAAGATGTATCGTCTTCAGGTCAACATACTTTTCGAGCTTGAATATCTGTATCAGCTTCCAGAGGACTGCACCGCCGAAAACTCCGCGCAGGACGCTGGGCAGTGTCGCAACAAACGGGATATATGCTCCCACAGTCTTGAACAGCACGCGCCCTAAATACAGTGCAGAGAGCAGCCACGCAGCCTGAAGCGCAAGATGATTGATGCTGATGCTCGTTGTAACTGTCCGACCGATTGATGCGCGTTTCTCTTCAGGAAGAACGCCTCCGTAGAAGTAGGGCGGCTGGGCTTTGGGTTCCTTCACGTATGATGCCCATCCTCTTCTGACTCCGACGTTGACGATGACCATACCTACAGCCATTGCGACAATCAGTCCCACAGTCGAGAGAACCATTCCGACCGACATGTTGCCCGCAACGCCGAGCTTCTCAAATGTCGACGCAGCAGCGGCAGCCGTACCGTGTCCGCCGTGGAACGAGAACACTCCCATTACTCCCCAGCCTGTAGGAAGTCCGGGCCAAGTCTGCTGGAGTATGTACCCGAGCCATACGCCTAGTGCCATCTGGATTCCGTAGATTGGCATCGGCACGCACACGTAGTCGAGGTACGACATTATCTTGTCCTTGTCGAAGTTCACGCCGAAGACCAGCGAGGCCATAACTATATCTATTAGCACGTTGGGAAGTTTTCCGCAGCTCGCAGGAACTTCTACCCAGTTCAACAGCTGAGGCCCAAGAATGAGCAGCACGAGTCCGCCGATTAACGACGACGGAAGAAACAGCCTCTGCACCGGCTTCACGATCTCGCGGATAAAGAACCCCGCCAACATGAACACCGCAATAACGAGCGTATCACTGATAAAACTTGCTACCGTCATAATTTTCTCCCCCTTTTGAGTTACTTCATGTACTGTTTGTTCACGACATGCTGAACGTCTTTTCCGTCTGCAAAGTCGGTGATGTCCTTCGCAAGCATCGGGATAATCACGTCGCCGATGTCCGCTGTCCCGCCCCCTACGTGGGGTGTAACGATGATGTTCGGCGTGCTGAGGAGTTCATCATCTGATGCCAGAGGCTCATGCTCTACACCGTCGAGTCCTGCACCTGACAGCTTGCCGCTCCTCACAGCCTCGCACAGTGCGTGATCATCAATCAGCCCGCCGCGTGCAGTGTTGATAATGATTGCTCCGTCCTTCATGCCCTTGATTCTCTCTGCGTCAATCATGTGATAGTTCTCATCAGTCAGCGGCACATGAAGCGTAATGATGTCCGAAGTCTTCAGCACCTCGTCGAGAGGCCGGAACGTCAGCGCAAATTTCTCCTCCATCTCCGGCTTGAGCCTGTAGGGGTCGTAGTACTGAGTCGCTGCTCCGAAGGCCTGAACTTTCCGCGCAACCTGCCTCCCGATGTTCCCTGCTCCCACGATGCCGACTACCTTGTTGTTGAGCGTGTAGGAGCTGTTGATGTACGTGTTCTTGCTCCACTCTCCGCGTCTCAGGCTGTCCTCATGGCACAGCAGCTTTCTGCCGACCGCTAGCATCAGGAGCACAGCAAGTTCGGACACCGCACCGGCATTCGCGCCCGGAGTGTTGGTTACAAGGACTCCATGTTCGCCCGCTGCCTCAATGTCTACAGAGTCGAAGCCCGCACCCCAGCGCATTATCATCTTGAGGTTCTTGTTGCGCTCGATGACTTCGCGGGGAGCTTTGAAGATGCGCAGTATCATCACTTCTGCGTCTGTCATTGCGTCGTATGCTTCCTGCGTATTCACCTCGACGAGCGGGAACCTGTCGGCCGGAAGAATCTCTCTCAGCTTCTCGAAAGTGTGAGCGGGATATTTCCCTGCAAGAGTAATCTTCATCATGCTAACCTCTCTGCGACTTCACGGATGAGCGACTCTGAAGGGTTCTTGCGGTTCTGCGCTGAGACCTCGACAATCAGCCGGAAGAGATTCACATTCTTTTCCTGAGCTACGGTCTTGAACGTCTTCACGAAACTCGAGTGGCAGCCGGAGATTCCGAGCGTGAGGTCAAGAGGCGTGATTGAGTTGTGATAGCTGTGTTTCTCCATTGCTGGCATCAACCGCTTTTCGATGAAGTCAAGCATCTTGTAGAGGTCGATACTCTTCATCTCTCCGTAACGCTGCATCATTCCCACGCATACTTCGGTGGGGAGGTTGCCCGCGCTTCTTGCCATGCCCATTAGCCCGCAGTCGAGAATCTTTGCGCCGTTCTGCCATGCAGCGAGAGCATTAGCTGACGACAGACCCAAATTATTGTGGCAGTGGAAAGCTACAGGAATTGATACGGCATTCACGAGCTTGCTGGTGTACTCCGCGACCTGATCGGGAAACATCGTCCCTGCGGAGTCCATGATGGTAATCTGGTCGAGTCCGGCATCCTCAAGAGCCTTTGCTTCTTCGGCGAGTTCGTCAGCACTGAGGATATACGCCTTCATCAATGAGTAAAAGGCTTTGAGGCCGTACTTCTTCACGCACTTGATGGGAGCTATGGAGATTTCAAGCTCTCCTGCGTCCGCGCCCACTCTCAGGAACGAGAGTCCGTTCTCTCTGGCGAGTGCTACATAGTCCTCACGGTAACGTTTCGCGTTGAGGAACATTCCCAGCTCAGAGCCGCGTGTTAAGTATTTCTGCGCGATGCTGAGATACTCGCTGTCAGTGAGTGCCTGAGTGAACCCTGCGACCTCATACGCGCCGATACCTCCGGCATTCCCGAACTCGATAACCGGCACATTGCACAAAGTAAGGCCGTCAAGTACCATATCCGTAATTTCCGCGTCAAACCCTTTCCCGACGATGTTTGCGCCGTCTCTGAGGGTGCAGTCCATTAACGTAACGCCCATAAAGAGTCATCACCTTTTCCGTAAAATATGCTGTATGTTCTGTGGATAGGTGTACTATAATCTACGTCAATGACAATCACAAACAGTTTAAGTTTTCACGTACCGACAACAAAATTATTGTGTATCACAAGTGAGGTATATGTATGAATCTTAAGAGCATAGAGTACTTTTTGGCGGTAGCTGAAGAGATGAATATTACCCGCACGGCCGAGCACCTGCACATCAGCCAGCAGGCACTCAGCGGACACATAAGGCGGCTTGAGGAGGAGTACAGCGTCCAGCTCTTCGACAGGAGGCCGTCGTTCAGACTCACAGACGCAGGGAAGCAGTTAGTGTTTTACGGCAGGCAGATAATGGAGGCAGAAGCAGCGATACGTTCAGCATTCTCTGACATCACCGTTAATGCAAAAGCTACCCTGAATTTCGGCATCTCCCGCTTGAGGAGCAGCGTATTCTTCCCGCTGATATGGGGACTGTTCAAGCCGTCGCACCCTAACATATCGATTGAGCTTGTCGACGGCAAGAGCAGCTATCTTGATGAGCTGTTGATGGACGGCAAGATAGACCTCTATGTTGGCATAGACGTTCCGAACAGCCTAAACCAGCACAAGACTCTGCTCGCTACGGAGAACCTTCATTGCTGCTTCACGGAGGGGCTGATACGTGAATGCTACCCCAATGATTACGCTGAAGTCCTGAAGTCGTTTGCTGGAGGAGCAGACATCATGAAGATAACTAACATGCCGGTAATTACCCTCAGGCAGGGAAACAGGCTGCGCGAGTCCCTCGATAGATTCCTTGCGCACAGAAAGAAGCCGTACTACATCCTTGAATGTGATGAACAGGGATTAATTTATGACACTGCGAAGACTGGACTCGGGGTCGGGCTGCTCTCACCGATAACGCTTTACCAGCACCGCAATGATACGTTGCCTGACGGTGAGAAGCTCTGCACGTTTCCGCTGCTTGAGGACATCGACACGAACGAGACGTATCTTGTGTACAGGTCGGACTACAACCTGCCGAACTACGTGAATGACTTCATTAACAGCACAGAACGCGTATTCAGGAATTATGCGCACTCAATCACGAAGCATTACTCATGAAAAATCCCGGCTCAGGAGGATTCACAGAAGCCGGGATTATCTATAAATTCTTACTTGCCCATTGCGGCGTTCTTTCCTGCGATGCGTCCGAAGACCACTCCGTCAGTCAATGCATTTCCGCCGACTCTGTTTGACCCGTGAATGCCTCCGGTAACCTCGCCAGCCGCGTACAGTCCCGGAATCACCGAGCCGTCCTCTCTTAGCACCTGAGCCTCCGTGTTTATCTTCAGTCCGCCCATAGTGTGATGAAGCGTCGGGGATAACGGCACGCAGTAGAAAGGTGCTTTGCCTATCGGAAGCTCGACCTCGTCCTTCTCAAAGTCCGTATCCTTGCCTGCAGCAACAAGCTCGTTGTAGCGCGCAACTGTCGCCTTCAGGCCTTCAGGGTCAATTCCTGCCTTCTTGGCCAAGTCCTCGAGCGAGTCGCCCACGTACAGGTAGCCTTTGCTCGTGAGGTTTGCAAGCTCTGCAGGAGGAAGCTCCTTAACGCCCGCGTAGAATCCGCCCTCGCTGTCGAAAATCGAGTACATTATCTGCCCGGTCTGCGCAATCGTAGCGTTCGAGATTACGTCCCTGCGTCCGCTCTCCTCAACAAAGCGTTTGCCTTCCTTGTTCACGTAGATTGAGTTCTTTATCACGCCGGCAAAGTGGCTCTGCAGTCCTCCGGTTACAGGGTTGCCGTGCGGATGAATCTGTATATAGTCCATGCCCTCAAGTGCAGCTCCAGCCTTCACGCCCATAGTGATGCCGTCGCCGGTCGATGTCGGAGCGTTAGATGTCGGGAGTCCTGAAAGCCCGTTATACTTCTTGACGAGTTCCGCACTCGCAGCATAGCCACCCGTAGCAAGAATCACTGCCTTCTTCGCCGTGAACTTGTACTCCTGGCCGTTCTTCGTGTCAACCGCGGCAACCTGATTCACGCGTCCTGCATCGTTCGCTATGAGGCTCTCGGCCTTGCAGTTCAGCACAACTTTTCCGCCCAGCTCATTAACTCTCTTAGCTAACGGAGCAATGAAGCCGTTGTAGGCTATCTTGTCCTTCTCATCGAGGCTTCTCGGCCACAGTCCGCCTATCGTCTGGTAGACCATCTCAGTCCACTTCGTGCCGTGATCCGTGAGCCAGTGTCTCGCCTCGAGCGCATGACTGCAGAGTACACGCACGAGTTCAGGATCAGCCTTGAAGTCTCCGGCCTCTAGGGTGTTCTTGATGAAGAGTTCGACGCTGTCCTCAACAGGAGGATTCATCTTGCTCTGACGCTCAGGGTCGGGAGCGTTGAGTGTTCCGCCTGCACGCGCTGTGTTTCCGCCTATCATCTCGTTCTTCTCAAGGATAATCACTGTTGCGCCGTTCTCGAGGGCTTCTGTTGCTGCTGCGAATCCTGCTCCGCCTGCACCTATGATGATTACGTCAGCCTCCATCTCGATGGGCTTATCGCTCTTTGCAGGGTAAGCTATCTCGCGCGCCTCAAGGACTGATGCAGTTATGCCAGTCTGCTTGATGCACTCGCGCACTGCTGCGAGGAATGCTCCGCTCGTAACTGTCGCACCGCTGACCGCATCGCACGCAAGGGACTGATTCCCGAGAATCTCCTTCGTCAGAATCTCGATCGCTGCCGTGCCGATTCCGGGAGACTCGATGTTGTCGGCCTTAAGGTCAGTTATCTTGTCCTCCGTGAACGTCATAGTTACCGTAAGCGGGCCGTTGTGTCCGGTTACTGTCGCTGTGTACGTTCCGGGCTTGAAGGTGCTGACAACTTCGGCCTTTGCTCCTGATGCCTGAGCTATGCATGAATCTACTGCCTCTCTCAGCGCGTTTGAGGACATCGTCGCTCCGGTCATGCCGTCAACTTTTGTGCTCTGTGCCTCAAGGATTGCGGGAATCATCTTCTCGAACGCCTTATCCCCGAGTCCGGGAGTTTCCTCATGCCTGACGACCTTAACGTCCGTAATCTTGTCCGCGTCAAACGTAACTTCTACTTCAATGGGAACGTTTACATTGTTGCCTGTTGCCTTCGCTGAATACGTGCCCGGTGTGTAGGCCTCAGCGGAGAAACATAACGCCATAATCATTACTAATGCTGCAGCTAATATTTTCTTCATGTTTACGCCTCCTTATGATAAAGCCCGGCCATGTTTTGGGGCACGACCGGGTAATTTCTGATTCGTAATTAACTATTCTGCTGCTGTGGTAGCTTCTGCCGGTGTCTCAGCAGGTGCAGGAGCTTCTGCCGGTGCTGACTGTCTGGCCGCCGCCGCAAGACTGTCTACCAGAACGTTAGCGAGTCCGTTTGTGGCTGTGTCTATTCTCTTGTAGAGGTCTTTCACACCCTGAATGTCAAGCACATCACTGAAGAATGAGTTATCGTACTCGATCATCTTCATGTTGCCCTTGATGAGAATCTCCTTGTTGCTCTTGTCGATCTCCTCAAGTCTCGGGCGCATCTCCTGCAATGCCTCAGCTACAGCCTTATCAAGTACTGCTCTGTGCTCGGGCTTAAGTGCCTTGTAGAGCTTGTCGTTGATGCATATCTGGTTGCAGTAGAGAATGTGATTCGTGCAGGCCAAGAAATTCTGGACTTCCTCAAAGTGTGCTCCGACGCATGTATCAGCCGCATTCTCCTGAGCGTTGACCGTTCCGTTCTGCAGGGAAATGTAAAGCTCTGCCCAAGGAAGCGGTGTAGGCTCTGCTCCGATTGCCATCCAGAAATCCATGTGGTTCTTGTTCTCCATTGTACGAACCTGAAGGCCTTTGAAGTCCGTCAAAGTCTGAAGGTCTCTGTTTGCTGTCGTAAGCCTGTAGGTAGCATTCTGCATGAAGCCGAGCAGATGAAGCCCTGCCTTCTCGTATGCCTCTGCCATCTTCTGATGGAACATAGAATCTCCGTTGAGAACTTTATCGATAGTATCGCCGTCATAGCGTGCGAACACCATCGGCAGGTCGAACACTGCGACTTCAGGAATGAATGACACGACCGGAGCAGTCTGGCAGAGCATGATAGCAATGTAGCCCTTCTGTGCCTGACGGAGAAGGTCTGCGTCGCCTCCAAGCTCGCCGTTCGGGAAGTAGTCGATGACGAGTCCGGAATTAGCAGCCTTGACTTTCTCCTGCACGAGCTGGACGAATACCTGTCCTGCAGCTCCCTTAGCTGTGGTGTCAGCGGTAACGAGCCAAGTTTCCTCAAACTCTGAAGCTCCGAAAGCGCAGGAACTCAGAGCCATAACGCACACTAACAGGGCAATGATAAATTTCTTCATAGTCTTCACCCTCCTAATACACAAGCCACGTGCTGATTGCAGGCAGGTAGACGATCAGAGCCAGCGACAGCAGGAACGCAACGATGAACGGGAACGCGCGGGCTGCAACATCCATAGGGTTATCCTGAGAGATATTGCCGGCGACGAAGAGGTCGAGTCCGAACGGAGGAGTCGCGAGTCCGATTGACAGGCAGCAGACGAGCACAACGCCGAAGTGAACTTCATCAACGCCGAGCAGCTTAACCGCAGGCAGAAGCACAGGAGCAAGGATGATGATTGCGGGGCCTGTGTCCATGATCATACCCAGAATCAGGAAGATGATCGTGCAGACGCTGAGGACTGCTACTGAGCTGTGGAAGTTGTTGACGATGAAGTCCTGAACTGCTGAGGTCGCGTGAGTCAGTGATAACACTCTGCCGAACGCCGTAGCGAACGCAAGCACGAACGCGAGTCCGCCGTAGGTCTTCACTGAGCTGATGAGGAAGCCGGGAAGCTCGCTGAAGCTGATTGTGCGCTCGATGAACAGGCACACGATGATTGCGTAGAACACTGACACAACGGCTGCTTCTGTAGGCGTGAAGAATCCGGTGTAGATTCCGCCGAGAATGATGATCGGGCACATCAACGCCCAGAACGAATCCTTGAACAGCGGCCAGAATCCGTCTTTGCTTATCTCGTCAAGACGCGCCTTAATCTTTGCTTTGTCCTCGCCCTTAGTTGCGCAGTAGAACACTGCATAGGCCATCAGGAAAAGTCCGATAAGGATGCCCGGGAAAACTCCTCCCAAAAATAATTTTCCTGTTGATACGCCCGTAGCCAGTGAGTACAGAACGAACGGTATCGAAGGAGGAATGATGACTCCTAAGCCTCCAGCGACTGCGATTAATCCTGCTGCCCATGTCTTGTTGTAGCCCAAGTCAACCATGAACGGAACGCACATTGCGCCGACTGCTGCGGTAGTTGCTGGGCCTGAGCCGGAGATTGCTCCGTAGAACAAGCAGGTGAGAACGACTGCGCAGGGAACTCCGCCCGTGAATCTGCCGACGAAGTAGGAGAAGAAGTTGAAGAGCTTCTTTGAGATTCCGCCTTCAGCCATGATGACTCCGCCGAGAATGAACAGCGGGACGGCAAGAATAGGCGTAGAGTTTGCGCCGGATAATGTGTTGTCAACGATCTGCGGAATGACTCCGCCGCGTGCCATCATGAGGATAGGAGCGACCGAGCCGAGAATCATGCTTACCCCGATAGGTATCGAGAGAATAATTGCTACAAGGAATACTACGAACACTAATAATGCTGCCATAGCTTACTTTGCCCCCTCTGCTGCCTGTGCTGCTTCAAGTTCTGCTTTTGCGTCTAACTGCGTCTGCTCAAGCGTGGTGAGTTCCTTGACGTTGAAGTTTGCAAGGTGAACGAAGAACATCTGAACTGCCCTGAGAGTTGCGAGGCAGAAACCGAACAGCCCGCACGCATAGAGCCACCACATAGGCCAGTTCATTGCGGGAGAAGTTTCAGCCTTTGCGCCCTCGAGCATTTCTCCTGCCGACCACTTGAGGCACTCTACGGAGTGGTAAGCGAGAAGAGCCATGCATGCCGCGACGATGACATCAACGCAGAGGTTGATTATCTTGCGGAGTTTCTGGGGGAGAAGGTCAAGCACGACGCTGACCCTGAGCATGTTTCCTTTCCTGATGGTGTAGGGAAGGGAGATGAACACGCTCATGATCCACATGAAGCGCGAGAACTCTTCTGCCCAAGTGAGAGACTGGATGAAGGGTATCTTGCGCACGACGACCTGAAGCATCATGACGCATGCTATCAGGATAAGGAATATGACCATTAGAACCTCTTCAAAGTGTTCATCAAGCCATTTGAACATGTAATGAATCCTCCTGACTGTAAAAATGTGTGTAACAACCCCTCCGAACCTCCCCTTACGCAGGGGAGGCCTCCCTCCTGTGAAGGGGGGAACGAGGGGGGTAATCCGTTATTCTGCCTGAGACGCGATGAGATCCTTAGACCTTCCCGCTCTCAGTACGTAACTGTCGAGGCCATGACCTACGATCTCGCCTATTTTGCGGGAGAGTGCCATAACCTTTAACACGTCGACTCCTGTTTCAATGCCCATTTCGTCGAGCATGTTAATAACGTCCTCAGATGAGATGTTGCCCGCAGCTCCGGGAACGAACGGACAGCCTCCGAGTCCTCCGAACGATGAGTCGAACTGAGTCATGCCCGCCTGCATTGCGGAGACGATGTTAGCGATTGCCGCGCCTCTGGTGTTGTGGAAGTGAAGCCACCATGTCGCCTGAGGGTATTTTTCGCGGACGTGCTTGCACAGATCGTAGACCTGATTCGGGACTGCCTGCCCTGATGCGTCAGACAACGAAATTTCGTTAATCCCTACTTTCAGGTAAGCCTCGATGATTGCGTCAACGTCCTCGACCGGAGTTCTGCCCTCCCAAGGTGAGGCGAAGGGCATAGAGATAGAGCCGGAAATCTCGATGTTGTTCTCGTTTGCCATCTTCACGCAGTCTGCAAAACCTGCAACACTCTCTTCTGGAGTCCTGTTGAGATTCTTGAGGTTGTGCATTCTGCTCGCTGAGACGTTGAGCTTTACCTTTTTGCACCCGCAATCTATTGCGCGCTGTACACCGCGTGTGTTGGGGATGAGTGCTCGGAGCTGAACATCTGCCGGAACTTCTCCAATGCGCTTGAAGACTTCATCAGTATCTGCCATCTGGGGGACTCTCTTCGGGTGCATGAACGATCCGACCTCGATAACCTTATAGCCCGCGTCGATGAACCCGCGCAGGATTTCTACTTTCTGGTCAGTGTTGGGCCAGACCTTTTCGTTCTGTACGCCGTCCCTGAGTCCGACTTCGCAGATTGATACCTTGCTGGGTAGATTCATCATTAGTCCACACCGTTAGCAGCAAAGTACGCTTTGGCTACTTCAAGGCATCTCGCAGCATGTCCGGCCTGTCCGCGTGCCTGAATCTCCTTCAGGTTGGGAAGCTCAATCGACAGCGGGATATTGGGCATTGCCTTAACCATGTCAGCGATTTTGCAGTCGCCCTCGCCGGGATAGAACCTCGCCTCGCGTGCTGTGTAGAGCATAAGGTCATCCTTGATGTTGTCGAGCACCGTATCATTGCACTCTGCACCCTTCGGGGCGGGTCCGTCGCAGAGGTGAATGAAGTTGAAGTACTTGCGAGGTGTCCTTGCAAGCTCTGAGCCTGTTACGCCCGCACGTCCTGCATGGAGTGTGTCGACCATGACGAAGACGTTGTCATGACCTGCCGCATTGAGGTCATCAACGAGGGTAATATCCTCCTGAAGGTTTCTGACACCTGCCCAAGGCAGGAACTCGATGTTGAACTTCAGGCCGTATTTCTTGGCCATGCCCGCGACTTTTCCTGCGGTCTCTGTGTACCATGCGCGGTCTCTCGTCCAAACGCTGCCGAGAACGTCAGTTGCGCCTAACTTTGCTGCTGCCTCAAATGCAGGCTCGTACTCGTTGATGTCGAGGTCTTTGCGGATTCTTGCAAGCTCAATGTCCATCAAAGGCATATCGTACTCTTTGAGCGCGGCCTGAATGTCGGCGAAGAGTTTCGGGTCTTTCTGGGGCAGGAACTCGGGCTCTCCGGGAAGGTGCATCGGGATTGTGCGGAGGCTCACGAAATCATAGCCTGCTTCTTTTGCGATCTTGATCTGATCCATCGGGTTTACGCCGGGGATTGTGAGATACGCTAACGAAAATTTACGTGCCATAGTGTTTACTCCCTTCGTGTGAATGAACAGAGCCGCCCTGTGTCAGCGACGGCATAATTTCATGATGACTACTTGCCCGCGAGAATGTCCATCAGAGTCTGGCGCATGACATCCAGCGGAACAGCTTTTCCGCCCGTCCAGAGCTGAATCTGACGGAGCCCCTGATAGAGCGACATTCCGAGTCCGTTGATGATCATCTTGCAGCCAACTTCCTTTGCCTCTTTCAGGAAGCGGGTCTCTGCGGGGTTATAGGTTGCGTCGAAGCAAATGTGCTCGGGCTTGAGGAATTTCTTATCAACGCAGGTGTACTCTTCTTTGCCGCGCATTCCGAGTCCGGAGAGGTTGAGGATAATATCCGTCTCGTCGAGGGCTGCCTTGATTCCTGCCTCATCTGCTGCTCTTACGGGTACGCATACGCCGGGGTAGAACTTGTTGATCTCTTCGCTGAGAGTCTCGCACTTCTCTGAACGCGAGGAGATGTAGATTTTCTTTGCGCCCTCTTCTGCAAGCTCAAGGCATACGCTCCTGCCAGTTCCGCCGGCACCGAATGAGAACATGGTGTTGCCCTTGATGACGCAGCCGTGCTCCTTGATGTCGCGGAGTGCTCCGTAGCCGTCAGTGTTGTAGCCGACGAGTCTGCCGCTCTCGGTCTTGACGACGGTGTTCGAGCTGCCGATTTTCTTGCAGAGGGGATCGAGGTCGTCGAGGTACTGCATGACGTTTTCCTTGTTGGGCTTCGTAACTGCACACCCTAAGAACGTGGGCATGTAGCGGATGCCGTCGATGATTTCCTTGAGGTGGGTGCTGTCTGCCTCACAGTAACAGTACACCATGTTGAAACCTGCGGCCTGGTACGCTGAGTTCTGCATTCTTGCGGCGAATGACTGACTCAGAGGCGTTCCGATTAGTGCGATAAGTCTGCTGTTGATGTCTATCTGCATACTATTAACGCTCCTGACATATAGAATTTTGTGTGAAAAATGGGAATAACTTAATGAACTTTATTTTATTCACGGAAATTCCAGAATGCAAACATAATTTTACTGGTATTAGTGTGAATGATTGACAGTTAAAAATTTTGCTGTCCGCTTTCGGCTAGCCGTGTACTCATTTATGCATGATTTATCTGTGTTCACGTTATCCTGTCTGCTATATCCTTCACAGTCATTCCCCTCAGCTTGTCTTCTAGAACTTCCTGAATCTCGGCCAGGCTCTCATCAAGTGCTGCGTGTATATTCCTTCCAACCGGGCAATCGGGATTCGGGTTCTCATGAAAGTGAAACAGCCCCTCAGTGCTCACCGCCTCAACAGCAGAGTACACATCATAGAGCGTAATATCCTCAAGCGGGCGCAGAAGGCACACCCCGTTTTTGCCGTGCGAAGTGTCAATCATTCCTGCCGCCTTAAGCTGAAGAATTATCCTCCTCACTATCACTGCATTCACGCCTATGCTTCCGGCCAGAAATTCACTCGTTACTGCGCACTTCCCTGAAAAGTAGTCTGTGCATGTCAGTATGTGTACAGCTATCGTGAACCTGCTAGAAATCTGCATAATATCAGCCTCCCTCAAAGTATGCGGAAATTATACATGCTACAATCTTCACAGCACACATAGGGAGATGAAATGAACATGATACCCGGCGCAGTAATCGGCAACGTAATCGGCAGCTCCATCGAAGTCCAGAACCTCAAGAGTAAAGATTTTCCCCTAGTCTCTGAAACCTCGCGTTTCTCCAGCGATTCATTAATGACTATGGCAATTGCTCATGCCCTCATGAAATGGCCTAAAGGCTCAGAGATTGACGGCTCAGAATTTGAGCACGCAGTCATTGACTCGATGCAGGAGTTCGCGAAGAAATACCCTAAGCTAGGCTACGGCGGAGCATTCAAGCGATGGCTTCACGACAGGAATCCTCAGCCCTACGGAAGCTGGGGCAACGGCTCGGCAATGAGAGTCTCCCCTGTCGCGTGGTACTTTGACGATCTCCAGACGGTCGAGAGATTCGCGGAACTCTCCGCACGCGTAACACACAATCACCCTGAAGGCATCAAGGGAGCACAGGCCACAGCAACAGCAATATTTCTCGCGCGCACAGGCAAAAGCAAGGACGACATCAGGAGCTACATATCCATACGCTACGGCTACGACCTGAACAGAACATGTGATGAGATACGCCCGGATTATGAGCTTGATGAATCATGTCAGGGAACTGTTCCGGAGGCAATAATCGCGTTCCTTGACGGAAAAGACTTCGAGGATGCAGTACGCAATGCCGTATCTCTCGGGGGCGACTCAGACACCATAGCTTGCATCACCGGAGCAATCGCAGAAGGAATGTGGGGAGTGCCAGAGGATATTGAGGACATGGTGAGGCCGGTGCTCGATGAGTTCATGCTCTCTGAGATAGAGAACTGGAACGAGGCTGTCGCTGCTGAAGGCAAGCCCGAAGAGAACACGGAACGAGTGAAGAACGGCATCACGGAAATGGTGTTTATTCTTGACCGGAGCGGTTCAATGCACGGCCTAGAGGACGACACAATCGGGAACTTCAACTCCCTCATTGACAAGCAGAAAGCAGAACCCGGCGAGGCTTATGTGTCAACAGTACTCTTCAGCGACAAAAGTAGCGTTATTCATGACCGCCTGAAACTTGCTGACGTTCCGGCAATGACGCACAGAGAGTACCGCACAATGGGCTGCACTGCACTTCTCGACGCAATCGGGGACGCAATAAAGCACATTTCAGGAGTGCACAAGAATCTTCCTGCTGATAATGTCCCGGAAAACACTATGTTTGTGATAATCACTGACGGCATGGAGAACGCGAGCGAGAAATATTCCGGTTCGCGAATCAAGAAACTTGTAGAGGAGAAGAAGGCAAAACAGGGCTGGGAATTTCTGTTCATCGGAGCGAACATTGACGCAATAGCTGCGGCCGGAAATATAGGCATCAGCAGGGACAGAGCCGTAAATTACAGGTCTGACAGCAGGGGGACAGATGCAGTTTTCACAAGCGTAGGAAGGGCTATGTTCAGCATGAGGAGCGCAAAACGTGTTGAAGAGGACTGGTCTGCGGAGATAGAGCAGGATTTTGTGGGACGCAGTAGTTTCGATCAGCCCGCATATTTCCGAAGACACAAGCACAAGACTGAAGATGATACACAGGCCAGCGAGTAATCTTCAGCAAAAACAGGCTGACACTTTCCGCCAGCCTGCATATTTCCCGCTTCACGTTACTCTGCGAATAATGCTCCTGCACTCATACCGAGATATGCCTCTCCTGCATAGTCAGGAAATTCTGCCTTCACTGCATTCACGAACTCCTCGCGAGTCCTGCTGGTCTTGGCCAGGTCTAACACCTTCTCAAGATACGCAATTTTCTCAGCAACGGCCTCTTTGCCTTCGGGAGCATGATGCGACGTGAGAATGAGCGCATAGCCTTTCTCCTGATAGCCTTTGAGTTCTGCAATCTCCGCCTCAATGTAGGGCACTGCAGGAAGAATATTGTGCGTCTTTGACCCCATCATGTGCCTGTACACTGCGTTGATGGCAGGAATAGCTATGCCGTAGTCCTCGCCATCGGACTCGTGGAGGATCACGAAGTCGAGTCCTGCGAGCTTCAGGGTATCTCCCTCAGAAATTATCTCTGCACTATCCGGCAAATCTTCAGCCACAGCATCGCCTAATGCCTGAATGAACGACTGCGTGAGTCCCCAGACACTTCCGCCTTCCTGCCAGCTCTTGAGCGCACCCTCTGTTGCGTAGACTTTCACGTCTCCGTAGGATTTATAGCCGTTCGGATGGTAAGAGAGCAATGCTCCGGCTAATGGCTTCTCCAGAGTCTTGATGTACTTGCTGACCGCTTCAACGTCTGCTTTGTAGGCTGTCGACTCGATGAGCACGAGGCCTTCAGGAGTCTCAACTATGTAGCAGTAATCGTTCATGTTGTCTCCTGTCCCGAAAGCGTGGAGCTTTACGCCGTCTCCGAAGCTCGTAACGTCGATAACCTCGCCGAAGCCTGCCGACGCAAGCACCATAACCGCCAATAATGCCACAAATATTTTCTTCATGATGATTACTCCTTTACGACTGATATTCTCTGCCTGATGTGATTTCCCTTCACTGCCTCGTCAATCATTGCAACTGCGTAATCTGCGTAACTAATGACGCTCTCGCCCTTCGCGTTGGGAGTCAGCTCCTCGCCCGCAAGAATGTATCTGCCTGTCCTTGCTCCGTCCGCCTGAAAGTCCGCAGCGGGACTCACGAAAGTCCATCTGACATCATCACGTTTGCGGAGTTCATCGAGAGCTTTAGCCTGAGCCATAGCGAGGGGCTTGAACATCTCGGGGAAGTCCGGAGTCTGATAGAGCTGCGTTGTGTGTTCTGGGTTGACGTAGAGACTCCCTGCTCCGCCGACGACGAGAAGACGTGTGTTCGTTCCCGAGAGAGCATCACACAGAGTCTTGAGAGTCTCGCTGTGCAGAGGGAGCGTCTCGGGAGTCCATGCTCCGAAAGCGTCAATTACTGCGTCAAAGCCCTTGAGGTCTTCTGCTGTGAGAGCGAGCACGTCCTTGATGAGTGCATGGGGAGCTTTGGTCTTGTTGCTGCCTCTGACTACTGCCGTAACGTCAAGCCCCCGCGATAATGCTTCGTCTGCTATGAGGCTGCCTGCTTTGCCGTTTGCACATACTACTGCTATCTTCATGAGTTATGATCTCCTCCTGTAATCTTAAGTGTTACAATGCGTGAGATTTTACAGCCCTGATTGTGTGATGTCAATGAATATAATTCACGATAACCCGCACTTCCTGAGTCTGCCTTCCGCCCCCATAAAATACTCCCTGATTTATCGCACAATCCTGCGCATCACGTCCGCATGATAGCTTGATGTAGGTATGCCTCCGGCTTGCTCTGCGGCCATCGCATTCACAGTTATACGCAGCGTCAACGCTTACGCTTTACGATGACTCGCACTTCCTGAGTCTGTTTCCCGCCTCCATAAAACACTCCCTGATTTATCGCACAGTCCTGCGCATCACGCCCGCACGAAATCTTGATATACGTATCGTCGCACACCCTGTTATGCGTCGGGTCAACAGGCCTCCACGCTTCCCCGTCAAGTACTTCAGCCCATGCATGAGTAGCTCCCTCTCCGGGAATCATCCCTGCAACGTAACGGCACGGAATCCTCTCCAGCCTGCAAAGTGCCAGAAATATATGCGCGTAATCCTGACACACTCCGTGCCTCATGCTAAAGGCTTCTTCTGCCGTCGTCATTATTCCTGTAACTCCGGGAGTATAGGTGAACTCCTCGTAAAGCTCATTCATCATGTATACTGCACGCTCGTACTCCGTCATCCAGTTCATAGGGTCAAGGCTCAGGTGAAATTCTCTGATGCTCTCTCCTGCTTTCGTCAGCGCAGTATCGTACTTGAAGAGTCCCGTCTTGTGCGGCTCGGCTCTGAGCTTTGCGTTAATGTCCGTCTCGGCTGTCCCCTCAACGTCAACAGTAAAGTGATCGTGAATCTGCCTAGCTGTCCCGTAAATGCACATGTTCCCGAAAGAATCCCGCTCCTCCGTCCTGAAGTGAACAGGGTAAATCTCTACACGTTCATAGGAAATTCTCTGCCTATCGTCGCTTGACGGGAAGCACCGCAGCTTGAAGTGATGCTCCCTCACAGGCAGCTCAAAATTAAGCCTCATGTGGTAACTGAAACGAAGTGTAGTCATGTCCCGGAAAAGTTAATCAGGCTCTCGACTTCCCTTACTACTTCTGGGCGGTTAATGCTCTCACCACCGGCAAGGGCATTTAGTGCTGAGAGTCTCGCTCCGTCATAGTGCAGGCCTGTTTTAGCTATCCTGTAAATCAGCCTATGGATTTCCCGCCTGATGTCCTCGCTGTCTGCATTATTCCTCGCGTAAAGGTCTACACGCTCTACTCTCTTCCCGAGCTTGATAATTCCCCTGACGTGTTCATCACTGATGCTGTCATCCGCCATCCCCCAGAAAGCAGCAATGTTATCGTTCACCTTCTGGAGTCCCACTAGCGGAGTCCTCGAGCGTGATGCGTTCTTCATCTCGTAGACTGCGAGCTGCACATAGCTGAACGTGTCGCTCCCGATCTCGTCTCTGAGAACTATTGCGTTATCGTATGCCCGCATCAAGGAGAAATGCACAGACTCCGAATTATTCTCGTCAAAGCATGACCCGTTCCATGACGGCCGGGCAAGCAGAAATTTTATCCCCGTAAACACTCTCTCGCTGTAACGGCCAAGCCAGAATAACCGCTCGCTGTTCCCTAATGATAGTATCGCCATTATCTGCACCTCTTCACTCTGACATTACCCACGTATCCTTGAAGCCTCCGCCCTGTGAGGAGTTCACAATGAACGAGTCGGGATTGCGTGAAAATCTTGTCAGCCCGCACTTCCACACAGCAGCTTCATCGCTCATCAAGACAAACGCTCTCAGGTCTGCTTTTCTCGGGACTCGGACTCCATCCTCGTAAATGTCTATGTCCTGAAAGTCTATTACTTCCTGCGCTATGAACCTTCTCGGCTCGGCCTTCATCATCCTGATAAACTCTTCTTTCTGCTCATGTGATAACTTGCTCCCAAAAACTACTCCATACCCTCCGGCTTCTGCAACGTCTTTCAAGACCAAGCGGTCAAAGTTTGCGAGCACATAGCTCATGTCCTGCTCATAGTACGGAAGATATGTCGGCGCGTTGTGTAATATCGGCTCTTCATGAAGATAGTAGCGTATCATCTTGGGCACGAAATAGTAAATTCCCTTGTCGTCTGCTGCACCGTTGCCGGGAGCGTTGATGATTGCCACGTTGCCCTTGCGGTAGATGTCGAAGATGTGAGGGACTCCGATCAGAGACTCGCTGCAGAAGTTCACGGGGTCGAGGTATTCGTCAGAGATTCTCCGGTAGACTGCTCCGACCTGCTCTTTCCTGCCAGAGTAGTCCGTGAAATAGAGCCTGTCATTCTCGACCACCAAATCATCGCACGTAACTAATCTTGCTCCTGTCTGCTCGGCCAAGTATGAGTGCTCAAAGTATGCTGCGTTGAACCTTCCGGGAGTGAGTATTACGGGATGCCCTCCGGTGTTCACATGATCCATTGTCCGGCGCAGTAATTCCGCGTAATTGCTGTTATCCTCTAAAGCCCGTCCGGTGAACGCATCGGGGATAGTACGCCTGCAAAGTTCACGCGCAATCAATGGATATGATGCTCCAGAAGGAATCCGGAGGTTGTCCTCGAGAACGTACCAGCTCCCGTCCCTGCCCTGCACGAGATCTATTCCTGAGATGTGAGAATAGATTCCACCCGGCGGAGAGACTCCGTCGCACGGCACAAGGTATCCGCTTCCTGAATAGACGAACTCCTCAGCGACCACGCCGTCAGCGATGATTCTTCTGCGCGAATAGATGTCCCGGAGAAACTCATTCAGTGCCGAGACTCTCTGCTTCAGCCCCCGCTCAAGATATGCGAACTCATCATGACTAATCACTCTCGGGATAACGTCGAACGGGAACAACTGTTCATGAAACTCTCCGTTCTTGTAGATGCCGAACTTTACGCCGTAACGTGCAAGCTGCTCATTCACATTGTCTGAGTAACTGCAAAGCTCTTCTGCCGTCAATGCCATAATCAATACTCCTCTCATGTATGATGAATTGTCATGTTATCGCTAACTAACAGAATTGACAAAATATTATTGGCGTTCATTTATGCTTGTATGGCCTCCATGACATCAATAATGCTATACAGAGTCATAAACTGAGTACATAATTTGCCTATTGATTTAGTGGGGCATTCATGGCATAATTCACAGCATTCTAATTCTTAACACATGAGGTGAAACAGTATGCATAACAATCTTTCTTACGCAGCCCGTTCTGAGGCAGTATGCTTCTGTTGTCCCCTCTGTACACTCTGATTCTTCAACACACTCATTATTTCGCGCACACACTAAGATTTTCCGCTGAACCTGAGACACTTTCAGGCTAGTATATTCACACACACAAAGGAGAAATTATTATGTCAAGAGTCTACACGTCAATTGACCAGTTAATCGGACGCACACCTCTGCTTGAACTCACGAAGATTCAGGAGCACTTCGGCTTAAAGGCTCACATCTTGGCCAAGCTCGAGTACTTCAACCCCGCCGGAAGCGTCAAGGACAGGATCGCGAAAGCCATGATCGACGACGCAGAAGCAGCAGGACATCTCAAGCCCGGCAGCGTAATCATTGAGCCGACGAGCGGGAACACAGGAATCGGCCTCTCGTCAGTCGCAGCAGCAAGAGGCTACAGAATCATTATCGTGATGCCAGAGACTATGTCCATTGAACGCAGAAAGCTCATGCAGGCCTACGGAGCGGAACTCGTCCTCACAGAAGGCACAAAGGGAATGCGCGGAGCAATCGAGAAGGCATCAGAACTTGCGGAAGCCACACCGAACAGCTTCATCGCCGGGCAGTTCGTGAATCCGTCTAACCCCAAGATTCACAGAGAGACTACAGGCCCGGAAATCTGGCAGGACACAGACGGACATGTTGATTTTCTCGTTGCCGGCGTGGGCACAGGAGGGACTCTCACAGGAACAGGCGAGTATCTGAAATCGCGCAAGCCAAGCATCAAGGTCGTAGCTGTCGAGCCTTCGGGGTCTCCGGTACTCTCTGCAGGAAGAGCAGGAAGCCACAAGATTCAGGGCATAGGGCCGGGCTTTGTGCCGGACGTTCTGAACACGAGAATCTATGACGAGATAATCACCGTTAATGACGACGACGCACTCAGTACAGGAAGGCTCATCGGCAAAACTGAGGGCTTCCTCGTTGGCATATCTTCTGGTGCTGCAGCATGGGCAGCGGTTCAGCTCGCGAAACGCCCGGAGAACGAGGGCAAGAACATAGCCGTTATTCTTCCGGACACAGGAGAACGATATTTATCGACGGCACTTTTCGCATAGCAGCTCATGAATATTGATGAAGCTCTGAGGAACTGCGAGTCCGGATTGTCGGCTCTGAGTGCTCAGGACAATATAGACTACAACGGCCTGAAGGAAGACACAGAATCTGCCTTCAGGTCTCTTCTGTCTGCAATGTTCCCGAAGCACGCCAACCCCGCAAGAATGAGCATGACTGAGAGTCTGAGGTACGGAGCTGAGAAGCTGGAGGGAGTCATTACGAGAGTCCTTCACGGCGAGGGCAATGCAGAAGAGCATGTGATTAGGCTTGTGGGAAAACTTCCGGAGATAAGGCGCGTGCTGTGGACGGATATTATTGCTGCGTATCAGGGAGACCCGGCAGCCAAGACTCCGGACGAGATAGTGTTAGCTTATCCTGCATTCACGGCGATTAGTGCTTACCGCGTGGCTCATGAACTCTACATCATGAACGTGCCGCTTATCCCGAGAATAATTACCGAGTATGCTCACAGGCTCACGGGGATAGATATTCACCCAGGCGCGACGATAGGGGAATACTTCTTCATAGATCACGGGACTGGAGTCGTGATAGGCGAGACCTCGACAATAGGTAACCGCGTGAAGATTTACCAGAACGTTACGATCGGTGCAAAGAGTTTTGATGTTGCTCCGGACGGCTCGCTCGTGAAGGGCATCAAGAGGCATCCTGACATAGGCAATGACGTAGTGATTTACGCGGGGGCTACGATACTTGGAGGGCAGACAGTAATCGGGGATCATTGCGTTATCGGCGGTAATGTGTGGCTAACTCATTCTGTGCAGTCGGGAAGGGTAGTGCTCAGTGAACGCTAGATGCCGTGAAGTGCTGCTGACTCGCTCGGGCAGTGAGGAAGGGTTGTACTCTGTGAACGCTAGATGCAATGAAGTGGTAAAGTGTGGCGACTTATTCTGTGCAGTCAGGAAGGGTTGTACTCAGTGAACGCTGGACATTAGGGGGGTGCGGTGTTGTCCGCTTGTCTTGCCTGCGCGTCCAACAGTCCCGCCCGCCCTCCCTCAGCACTCACGCGTCATAGCGTAAACGGCCAAGATGTAATGAACACTTCATATCTCATCCTCTCAGTGAGCCACACAAAAATTTCAGGCCCGTAAATCATAGTCATGAAGCATCCCGCAGCAAGGAACGGCACAAGAGGCAGCGAGTCATGCCTCCCCCACTTGACGCGCCCAATCAGCAGAAGCATTATCGCCCAAGCTCCCCCGACCATGATTCCCAAGTAGAACGCCAGCAATGTAAACCTCCAGCCTAAGACCGCTCCCATTCCTCCCATGAAGACAGCATCTCCCCAGCCCATCCCTCCCCGCGAGAGAAAGATTATCGCTGCAAAGATACTCCATCCCGCGAACGCTCCCGCCAATCCGTCAAGCACTGCCCACTTTCCTCCGGCAATGCGGATCGCTAGAGCGAGAACTCCCGGCACTATAGCGAACACGTCAAGGACTTCTCCGGACTCCATGTCGGTCAAGGAGTTCACGACGAGTCCGCAAGTCCCCGCAGCAACAAGAAGACTCGTCCACGAGAATCCCCACCGTGCGAGAATCATCACGGCCAGGGCAGCACAGACCATCTCAACGAGAATGTAGCGCACAGAAATTTTCGCCCCGCATACCCTGCAGCGTCCCCGAAGCATCAGCCACGAGATTATGGGTATCAGCTCGAGTGCTGATAGAGTGTGTCCGCATGACTCACACACCGAGCGTTCATTGCCCCACCATGACCGGCCAAGAAGAGATCTATGCGCTGCGACGTTCAGGAACGAGCCGAGACACGCACCCAACATTCCAGCAATGATGAGGTACTCTGCGTTCAACGTTTCCGCACCGTCCTCACTCCCTCTTCACGGTCATAGCTCCGGGCGTAAATGTCGCCTCCGTAAGTCGTCAGCCTGTTCCTGCTCATCTTGTCAAGCTCACGGCTGAAGGCATTTGCCAGTCTGCTGCGGTCAGTATCTTTTTTCCCGTAAAGGGCAATATCACGCTCTATATATCCCAAGTCAACAAGTGCCTGTATGTCGGCAGGGTTGGCATCTGTTTCTTCAGCAAGATTGTGTATATCGAACTCTTCATCTTCATGATCCCGCATGTATTCATGAATAGAGCCGTATAGTTCATCAAGCCTTCTTATGCATGACGGACAGATGCTCTTTCTTCCTCCTTCTGTGAAAACCCGTCTGCAAAGCCTGCATTTCGTGAATGACATCAATAATTCCTCCTCTAAACGTTACAAAGTAGTTAAGCCGGAATGCGTCAAAGTGTTATAGCCCCCCCCCCCCGTAAGTACTTTTACGCTTATAGACTTTCCCGCCGTATGTCGTGAGCTTGTATTTCTCTATCATGTGATCGACCTCACGCTTGAACTCTTTTGCAAGCTCCGCACGTTCTGAAGGCTTGCTGTGCCAGGTCTGCATGTCCCGCTCAATGTATCCCATGCTGAATAACAGCTTGATGTTGTCAAGACTGAGCATAGTAACTTCTGCGATTTTGGCAGGACTGAACCTGTCTTCGTCATCACTGTCGCGGATGTAGCTGTGAACTTTTGCGTACATGTCCTCGAGCTTGGCTAGGCACTCTGAACACGCGCCTCTGTCTACGGTAACGGAGAAGGGGTCAAAAATTTTCCCGCATAGTTTGCATATGGATAACGAATACAAATATAATCACTCCTATGAAAAATTGTGATGATAATTTTACACGATATACAGGAGGAATTGATGACGATTAATATTCTGGTGAAGTTACTGCGCATTATGCCTCACAGAATGGCTCTCTGTCTTGGCCGGATTATCGGCAGGATTCTGCATCTGGTTTTGTGGAAGAAAGTAGACAGGTGCGAGGCCAAGTGCGTGAAGGCACTCGGAGTCGGGGTAACTCTTGCGCGGGAGATAGTGAGGGAGTCGTTCCTGAATCTGGGGATGTCTGCTGTGGAGTTCGTGAGGCTGCCAGTGATGCTTGGGAAGATTGAGGAGCTGATGAGCTTTCCTGAAGAGAGTCAGAGAGTTCTGCGTTCGGCGTTGTCTCGGGAAAAAGGCGTGCTTCTCATGACCTCGCACATGGCGAACTGGGAGATGGCAGCAGCTAGGGTGATACATGCAGGATTTCCGCTTCATGCAGTATTCACGTCCCAGAGGGAGCAGGAGGTCAATGAACTCATCCTAGACGTGAGAAACAGTTTCGGAATGTACGTGATAGACAGCGATAAAGTTATGCGCGAAATCTTCAGGGTACTCAAGGCGAACGGAATAGTTGTGATTATGCAGGACTTAGACGCACGCAGAGAGGGAGTAATGAGCGAGTTTCTGGGGCTTCCTGCGAGCACGCATGACGGAATAGTGAAACTGGCCCGGAAGTTCGGGAGTGCTATAGTTCCTGTGCATTATGTGAGGGACAAGAATAACCCTGCTCATCATGTGGTGGAGATGCCGGAGATACTGAACGACAGGCCGGGATTCGGCGATGACATGACGGAGAGCCTGAAGGTGTGTAATGACGTTATAGGCGAATGGATTCGGGAGAGGCCGGAATTATGGTTATGGCTGATGGACAGATGGGAATCGACACTCGGAAAGAATGTTTAGCGTAAGGAGACGACGACATGCACAAATCAGGCTTTGCGTTCGCGAGGAATGACAGGCACACATGTGGCAACACAGGCTTTGCGTTCATGAGGCATTCTGTGAGGAGATGATGACATGCACACAGATATAGCTCTCGGACTAGATCCGGGAAGAGACAAAACAGGCTTTGCGTTTGCTGATGAGGGAGGCAGCCTGATTCTATCGGGGATATTCGGTACTGACGAGCTGGACAAATTTTTTGAGGATACTTCGGCCTTCACTCTTGAGGGCAAAGCAGAGAGTAATATGTTCTCCCGCGTCAGGGTCATATTCATAGGCGACGGCACGCACAGCAAGGCATTCACTGAGCGCGTGAGGAGCATGAAGCCAGGAATCGATATTGTGAGCGTTGACGAGAGAAACACGACTCTTGAGGCACGCAGCCTTTACTGGAAGCTGCATCGGCCAAGTTTCTGGATGAGGCTTATTCCTGAGGGGCTGAGAGTTCCTGCGAGAGTACTTGATGACCTCGCTGCATGGTCAATAGCACTCAGGGGACTCAAAAAATATAGAGATATAAGCCGGAATAAGTTATAATATGCTAAATTTCACAGCAAGCTCAATACACAAACATAATTTTACAGGAGGGAGATTAGTATTTTATGGCCGGAATGGATAAACTTGTCGCTCTGGTGAATAGTTTTGCATCGGCAGTGCTGTCCGTCGGGCGGGAGGTAGGGCTGAATATCACCCTCAATAAGTCAAAAGTCTCTCAGGGCATCAAAGTAGGCAATATCTGCACAACTGCCTTGATTGGTGTTGTAGGTGTGGGTTCACGCGGAACAGTAAATATCATGCTCGATAAAGCAGGCTTTGAGAATATCATCTCTGCAATGTCAGGCGGTATGATTGCTCCGGTTCTGGGTGAAGATGTCTCTATGAGTGTAATCGGCGAATTGTCGAACATGATAGGAGGCCGCGCACTAGTGCAAAGCTCATTAGGGACAGTTGACGTAACCCCGCCTCAGCTCATAATCGGAGAGAATATCAAGAACGTAACGAATGAAGATAACGGCATGAAGAGCTTTACTTTGCCGTTCGAGCTTCAGCCTTCAGGAGGATTATATCTTGTGCTGTCGTTCAAGATTGACTAGCCTGTAAATCACACATTGATACTTAGTAAAATATAACGGTTCTGGTCTGAATGGGCCGGAGCCGTTTTTCACATTACGGAGAGGAGCAGTATTCATGAAGAAAATATTATGCGCATTACTGGCAGCATGTATGTTTGCGTTAAGCCCGTTTGCCGGAGAAGCAGGAGTAGTTCTCGTTCTCTCAGGAGGCGGCACGAAAGGTTTTGCGCACTTGGGAGTCATCGAGACTCTCGAGCTGAACGGAGTCCCCATAGTCGGCATAGTCGGCACGAGCATGGGAGCACTCATGGGAGCACTGAGGGCATCCGGCTATTCGGCTCAGGACATGCACAGAATCCTGAAGGAGCTAGACCTGCCGAGCCTTCTGAGCGAGAACACCGGCCCGATGTTCGTGTTCACTGGCAACGACAGGCGCGCAAAGACGAGCACGATTCCTGCCCTTACATGGAAGAAGCAGGACGGACAGCGTGGGCCTAAAGGCATTCTCACCGGAGACAAGCTCTATCAATATTTCTCTCAGCTCATGCGCCACGTAACAGAGACAGATTTTTATCACCTGCCCATCCCTTACGCCGCAGTAGCTACGGACATCAAGACGGGAGAAAAAGTCGTCCTCAAGTACGGCAACCTGGCTGCAGCTATGAGAGCCTCTATGTCTATCCCGATGCTGTTCGAGCCGTGGCAGATTGATGATCATCTTCTTGTTGACGGAGGAGTAACATCTAACCTTCCGGTCTACACAGCGCGCGAACTTTTCCCGGGCATTCCCATAGTTGCAGTTGATATTTCTGACACAATGCTCAACGGCATAAATTCCTACATGGATGTAGTAAATCAGGCATTAACTATCCTGATGAGGAAAGCAACTGACGAGGAAGGAGCAGCGGCAGATATACTTCTTCAACCGAAAACTGAAGGTCTGGGGATGCTCGACACCAGCGACCCAGAG
The DNA here is from genome assembly GCA_017445405.1 of Synergistaceae bacterium. Lineage (GTDB taxonomy): Bacteria > Synergistota > Synergistia > Synergistales > Aminobacteriaceae > JAFUXM01. The sequence continues at coordinate 13,814 of JAFSUD010000017.1, read as the reverse complement.
AAGATAATTGCGCTCGGAGCTGATGCAGCAATGGAGAAGATAGAGGAGATAAAGGCACTCTCAGCGCAAGGCCCTGCACTCTTCACTCTTCAGGAAGAAAGACATCTTAGCGACATAATCGGCGACGTAGAAGTTCACGGACTGCCCCCGAAACTTGAGGAGCTAGTGAGGCGGAGAGGATTGCGTCTTGTCGGGAAGAAGGCAGACGCTAAAGAGATTGATGCGATGATGGAGAAGCTCTCTGAGGCAGCAGGAATTGAGCTTGCAGATTATCAGCTTGGCCGTACAGCGTCAGGTGATGTACTTGTGCGAATAGACGTGAGGCAGTCTCCGGAGACGAAGGTCGGAGTATCAGGCTACACGACGAACATTCACCCCAACAGATGGATGTACCTCAAGGGAGAAGCGAGAGGCATTTTCTCGGAATATGACTCACTAATCGGGGTTGCGAAGATCGGCGACCAGTGGGGAATAGATCTGACCTACCAGACAGCTCCCCAGCCTATGGATGCGTGGCAGTTTACTCTGAGTGCGCAGAACTGGAAACCCGCCGGAGAGAATGACAAGATACGCGATTGGGACAGGTACGCAGCCGGAATAAGCAAGCTGTTCACGTGGGGAGATGTGAATGTAGGGATAGGCTATGCGTATGAGCACATAGAGGGAGATGCGCTGTCAGACAACGACGACACGGACTCAGGAGGTATTACGTTCCTGGCGGAGTATGACACGCTGGACATGCCGAGCGATCCTACGAAGGGTCATGCGTGGAAGATAAATGCATGGTGGCCGGACTTCGACGAGATAAATTACAGGCTGAGCTACTTTAAGCCGCTGGAAGTGTCAGAGAACTGGAGGACGTATTTCCGTGCGGGATTTGCGGAGGGGGACATGAACCGGAGGAGTCATGCTGTGTATTTGGGAGCAGCGGAGGAGCTGTACTCAGTGGCGCGTAACCCTATCGAGGCCGAGCGTATGTTCTGGACTAACTTGGCGTTCAGGCGGATCATCAACAGGACAGCGATGGGAGTAATTGCGGGCGAATTGTTTGCAAGCTGGGGCTATGCGATGGATAAAGAATGGCACAAGATAGATGCTCCTTGGGAAGTAGGGCTTGCTGTGAACTTCCCGAATAATCTAGTCGACATGAAGTTTGCTGTGATGTATGGCTCTGACGAGTTCAAGGCCGGGTTCTTTATCGGCGTTCCGATATGGGATCACTTCCCTCTGCCGTAAAGACATTAAGGAGGAATAATCATGACGTTACGCGAAGAAGTGCAGAAAGCTGTAGAAAATGTGCCTATTGGAAACCTTCCCGAACTGATAAAGTTTGCGCGTTTTCTGAGGAGTTCATATGAGGAGGAATTAGCATCAGGGAAGACCAAGAAGGCCAAGAAGCCTATTCGTCAGGGAGGATGGATAAAGGGTGAGGTCAGGATGTCGGAAGACTTCAACGACACGCTGGAATATGTATCAGAAGAAGAAATGCGGGTGCTTGAGGCAATGAGGGCACATAAGCAGGTGCGCAGGGAGAAGCCGGAATTGCAGGAGGAAGCAGTATGAATTACATGCTCGACAGCTGCGCATTCATCTGGTACATAGAGACCAGCGACAGGCTGCCGGAAGAAATCAGGGAACTGATAGATACTGAGGAGCATATGTATGTCAGTATAGCCACATTCTGGGAGATAGCGATAAAGCAGAGCACAGGCAAACTAGACCTTGAAATAACAATGAGCGAGCTTGAAGCCAAGTGTGCAGAGAACAAGATTGCTATACTTCCGCTGGAGCTGCCATACTTTGAACGCATCAAGAAACTTCCGCTGATACACCGCGACCCGTTCGACAGAGTGATTATTGCAACGGCAATAGAGGAGAAACTCACTCTTATAACCAATGACGGTAAAATCGCTCAGTATGAGGAAGTCAAAACGCTCTGGCAGACAACAAAGGAGGACTAATATAAATTGGCAAGAAATATAACACCGAGAAAAGAAAATTATTCACAGTGGTACTTAGATGTAATCAAGGCAGCAGAATTAGCAGATTATGCCCCCGTGCGCGGCTGCATGGTAATCCGTCCCACAGGCTACTCAATCTGGGAAAACGTACAGGCCAAGTTTGATGCAGAGTTCAAGAAGACCGGCCACGTCAACGCATATTTCCCGCTGCTCATTCCGTACTCGTTCCTTCGCAAGGAAGCCGAACACGTAGAGGGCTTTGCTCCCGAGTGCGCGACTGTTACTCACGCAGGCGGTGAGGAGCTGGAAGAACCCTACGCCGTCCGCCCGACATCTGAGACAGTCATCGGCTACATGTACAGCAAGTGGATTCACTCGTGGAGAGATCTCCCCGTCCTCATCAACCAGTGGGCTAACGTCATGCGCTGGGAGAAGCGTCCTCGTCTGTTCCTCCGAACGTCAGAATTTCTCTGGCAGGAAGGGCACACCGCACACGAGACCGAGCAGGAAGCACATGAAGAGACTCTACGGATGCTCGAAGTCTACCGGCGGACAATTGAGAACGAGCTGGCTATCCCCGTAACGGCAGGTGAGAAGACAGCAGGCGAGAGATTCCCCGGAGCAGTTGCTACATACACGTGCGAGGCAATGATGAGCGACACACGCGCACTTCAGGCAGGGACGAGCCACTTCTTCGGGCAGAACTTTGCGAAGGCGTTCGAGATTCAGTACCAGAACAGAGAGGGCGAATTAGCTTACTGCTGGACGACAAGCTGGGGAGTGTCTACACGACTCATCGGTGCGTTAATCATGGTTCACTCTGATGACGACGGACTCATTGTTCCTCCGAGAATAGCTCCCGTCAAGGCAGCCATACTCCCAATCTCGAAAGACGAGTCAGTCGCAGCAAACGACATCCTCCCGAAAGCTAAAGAGTTATCCGCGAAACTTGATGAAGAATTGGGCGGCATGTTCACGAAGGTAGACACAGATTTTCACGCGAGGCCGGGCGACAGATTCTTTGCGCACCTTCAGCGCGGAGTCCCATTGAGGTTAGAGTTAGGCGAGAAGGACATAGCTACAGGTACAGTGAGGATCGTCCGGCGCGACACCGGAGAAAAGCTCGACGTGAAGAATGAGGCCGTCATCCCAACGGTGAAGAAGCTCCTCGACGACATACAGGCAAACATGTTCGAGCGCGCAAAAGCCTTCCGTGAAGCCAACACTCACGACGCAGGAAGCTATGACGAACTCAAGGCGATTATTGAGGAGAAGGGCGGATTTGTGAGGGCGTATTTCGGCGGGACACCTGAAGACGAGACACGCATACGTGAGGAGACAGGCGCGACCCCGAGATGCATACTCCCCGGCGACAACAGGGGCAAGTGCATCATCACAGGCCAGGACAACGCAAGGCTCACAATCTTTGCGAAGGCGTATTAGCTCATGCCTGAACGTTACGAATCTGATGTAGTGTTCTCGTGCGGAGAAGATAACTATCTGCCGGAAGTTGACGTGTGGATAGTTATTGACGTTCTCAGAGCTACTACAGTGATGACGCGCTGGTTCGAGCTTGGAGGAATTGAGCTTTACCCCGTCAAGACTCCCGACGACGCAAGAATGCTCGTGAAGGTGCTCAAGGCTAGGGGATCTTCTCCGCTCCTCATGGGCGAGGTAAACGGACTTCCTCCTGAGGGCTTCGACTTGGGCAATTCTCCGGTCGAGCTGAACTACGGGCTGATTCAGGAGCACTACTGCGGAGTCATGTCCACGACCAACGGCACGGTCGCACTGTGTCAGGCGGCATCTTCAGGAGTCCCTGTCTTGGCCGCGAGCCTGCGGAATTACTCGGCGTGTCTTGACTATGCGCTGACTCTCGGAAGCCGTGTAGGCCTTCTGTGTTCGGGACGCAAGAGCCGCCCCTCATGGGAGGATACATTGTGTGCGGGAGCAATCCTCGAGGAGTTCTCGTCGAGAGGCGAGGTCTACATGACAGACAGCGCGAAAATTGCACTTGATATTTGGCGCAACAGGGAGGCTGATTTTCTGGAGTGCATCATGAAGTCAAATCATGCTCAGTATCTCTCGCAAATAGGCTTTGACGACGACATAATATTTTGCTGCAAGCTGGACGCATCTACAGTTGTGCCTATGCTCGTGAGGGAGAACGGGAACGATATTCTGCGGAGTGTCTCAGGAAGCGCACGGCCATACCCCAAAGCGCAGGAGGTTACGCCTCAGAGAATCACGCCTCCCGAGCCTGTGAAGAAGCCTGACCCGTTCGAGGAGTTATTGAGCTACACGAGAAAGAAGGACTGATAAATGAAGACGTTATACATAGACTGCTTTGCTGGGATTGCTGGCGATATGTTCATCGGAGCATTGCTGAACTTAGTACCCGACCAAAAGATACTCACTGACGGCATCAGGAAAATCACTGCGCTTGACCCTGAAGAATACGAGCTTGTGATTGAGCACGCGACGAAGAACGGGATAGCAGGGATAAACTTTGACGTTCACCTTACGCATGAGCATCATCACGACGAGCCGCACCACGAACACGAGGATCACGAACATGAATATCATCACCATCATCACCGGCACTTGGCCGACATTGAGGCGATGATTACCTCGAGCACTCTTCCCGAGCGCGTGAAGGTCGCCTCACTCCGGGCATTCTCGGTTCTTGCGGAGGCGGAGGCACATGTTCACGGGACTACACCCGACAAGATTCACTTCCACGAGGTCGGAGCTGTGGACTCGATTATCGATATAGTAGGCTCGTTCATTCTGATTGACGCGCTGGGCTGGCCGAGAGTCCTATGCTCGAATATCAACGTCGGCTCGGGAACGGTGAAGTGTGCTCACGGGATTTTGCCTGTGCCCGCTCCTGCAACTGAGCACCTGCTTCACGGAATGCCCGTGTACTCTGCTGGCTCGCCGATGGAGAGGACAACGCCTACTGGTGCGCTGCTCGTGAAGATGCTCGCTGACGGCTTCGGCGCGATACCTGCGGGGAAAATCATTGCGTCGGGCTTCGGATTAGGCAACCGTGAGAGTGAGGACATGCCCAACGTGCTGCGAGTGCTCCTGATGGATGCGGGGAACGCTCACGAGAAGGACGGCCTCGTTCATGAGCGCGTAACGCTGATTGAGTGCAACATCGACGACATGAACCCGCAAGACTACGAGCCGGTGATTGAGAGGCTGTTTGCTGAGGGAGGGCTTGACGTGTGGACGGAGAACATCGCCATGAAGAAGAGCCGCCCGGGAGTGAAGCTGTGCTGCCTGTGCAGGAATGGTGATGCGGAGAAGCTGTGCAGGGCAGTGCTTGAGGACACGACCTCGCAGGGAGTGAGGCTGAGGGAGTTTGACCGTCTGAGGCTGAACTGGAGGCTTGAGGAAGTTAGCACGAGTCTCGGGGTGATTCACGTGAAGACGACGGAGCTTGACGGAGAGACGCTGAGGCGTATTCCTGAGTACGAGGACGTGAAGGCACTTGCAGAGCATCACGGAAAATCCATGCACGAGATACGGAACGTGATACTCAGAGAGATATAGTGAGAGAGTTTCCCCCGGCCAAGTGTGAACCGGGGGATTTGTTTTAGCGTTTGCGCTCACCGAAAAATTTCTTGTACATTCCCCTCACGAAAGAATACATCCCCGTCCTGAAGGCTATTCGTCTCAGCAGTGCCTCGATCCTGGTCTTGGCCGTCTTCGGGAAAAACCGCCTCAGTGTCCCTTCAGGGTCATCGCTGAACGACTCCCAGAACTTCCTGTAACGTTCCTCATCTTTGGGCACAGGGCAGAACATCTCGCGAGAGGAGTACTTCACTGCGTCATCGGGGCTGATTCTGGTGTACGTGCACTGCGTGAGGACATCGGGCAGAATCTTCCGGCCTCTCTCTGAGTGCACGAGCATTCTCGTGATCCCGGCGTTGGGGTCAAACTTCCGGCTGTCATGAGTGAACTGCGAAGCGTCCCAGCAGTCCCAGAGGGTGAAGTCGCAGACACGATAACGCTTCCTGAACTTGCAGGAGTAACACGACGGACGGTCGCACACGTTCGAGAAGAATGCACGCAGAAACATGTTAGTCTCTATCCCCTCGTAAAGTGAATTTTTGTCCCGGACCACCGCAAACTGTGAGTACAGATAGCCGAACTTGGCCTTGTCCCTGAACCTGAAGTCAAGTATACTGTGCTCGTTTTTCTTCATCTGCAAGTTAATGTACGCTTGCCAAACAGCCGGAGAAGGTGTAGCATGACAGACTATGTCTGAAATCAGGAGGTGTTCTGCCCCGCTCAATTCCCCCAGAAAATTCACAAGCCCCTCAGCTTCGCAGGGTGTCCCGCTGAACAACACATACCTTCCTTCTTCAAGAAACCCTTTCACCTCGCTGAAGCATTCCCTCTTGTCGCTCTGGACGTACTTGCTGTTCCTGAACGCATGAAGCGATTCGTAGTCCTCAGCGTATTTGTGTATCACCCTGAAGCCCTCATCATACCCCGCGCCGAACACAACGCCTCCCTTGTCGAGAATGCTTTTCGCTATGGCCGTGAATGCTCCCCCTGATGTGCTGTCCCTGAGAATCTCCGAGTCCTTGTGCTGGAGCAAATACGCCTCCTGTTCGTGTTCACGTTCCGGCGTAGGAGAGAGTATCGGGCAGACGGCCTCACACTTTCCGCAGTTAATGCACGTCTGAGAGTTCACAGCAGGGTAGAGGAAGCCCTGAGAGTCCGGGGTCATGGTGATTGCGTTCACCGGGCAGATGCTCATGCAGGCAGAGCACCCGCAGCATTTCTCTTTGTCGGTGATGGTGATCATGACTTGGCCTCCAGTGCGTGAGCTAGGAAAGCGAGCGATGATGCCCTGAAGTCCGCAGCCCTCTGCGCGAGAGCCTCAGTGTCGAGCTTCCGGGAGAGGAGGTCTTCGGGGGTATCTGTCTCGCTGACGAGGCGGGAGTGTATGCCGAGACGTGCAGCTAATGACTCAATGCGTGTGTTGGTCGACATTGCGGAGCTGCCGGAGAATCTCCTGAACGTGAAGAACTGTTTGCTGTAGTTCACCGAGAACATTGTCCCGTGAAATGAGTCGGTGAGTACGTAGCTTGCGTTCTTGATGAGATTGATGAAGTCTTCGGGCGATACGTCGTAGAGTAATTCGTCTGCGTATCCTTCGTCGTAGGGGGTGTAGTGGTCGAGGTGTGGAAGTGCTAAGAGTTTGAGGCCTGCTGTGTCTGCGAACCTGCGGGCGAAATCACGATGCCATTTGTTCAGCCCCAAGAAGTAACACAATACGTAATTTCCTGCCCCCCCCCTGTTGCGTAGAATTACTGTTGACACATAGAGTATCCCATTCATCAGCCGTGAGAAGAAGCGTAGGGTCGCACACTAATTCTGCATCGCGTCCTGTTAGTGCCTTGATGATCTCTTGGCCGGACTGCTCGCGCACGGACAAGTAGTTTATGCGTGAGAGGAAGTGCCGTGCTTTCTCTGCCTGAGCTTTCTCGTAGTAGGATACCCCGAAACTCGACGCGTAGGAGATTCGCTTCACGTCATCGGGGACAAAGTTCAGCGTGAAGAAGTCTCCGGCTATCTGTGAGGGCAGCCACACCTGATCGCTCCCGACAAGGACAGCAGAGTACTCATGACATGAACTCGATAAATCTTCCCAGCCCGTGAAGGGACGTGAACGCTTGATGTTCTTGCGGAACTGCGTGAAGAGCTTATCCCTGCGAGAGTTGCCGCGCTTGAAGTCTGCGTGAATGAGCTTGTGAAATTTCTTGAGGGCTAATGCTCCCTTCTCCTTGATGACTGATGCATCGAAGAGCTTTCCGGCAAAGTAGCGTAATTTCCGGTTGCGTATGGACTTCTTGAGGTTGGTGAAGTCTATTGCTTCTGCGTCATAGCCCAAGTCCCTGACCTTCTGGAATGTTGCGAAGGCCTGAAGGACTGTTCCGTAATTGTTCGCATAGTCGCCTAATGCGAGGGCAATTTTTCCTGACAATGTGATTATCTCCCTTCATTGATATAGTTATTCCCCCAGCATGAACACCGGGGGAAAGTTGGTGTGTTACTTGCTGAGACTCTCGAGGTTGCCCTTCAGTCTCTCAATCTGCGCCTGGCCTTCCGTTACCTTGCCGCGCTCCTTCTCCACAACCTCAGCGGGGGCACGCTCCACAAAGCTCGGTTTATCCAGCCTCGCCTGACTCGACGCAACCGCCTTCTCGATGTTCGCAATCTCCCCCTGAAGCCTCGCTATCTCCTTCGGCACGTCGAGCACATCGCCGACCGGGAGTCTCACCTCAACGTCTCCGCTCATCCCTGACAGTGAAGGCCCGTGCCTCCATTCATCAGCAGGACTCTCAATCGCAACGTCCTCGACTCTGCAGAGGCTGCACACCTGATTCAGCGACGCTCTCAGAATCTCCGCAGACCTCGACTCTCCGGCAACACGAATCACCGCATGAGCCAACTTCTGCTGAGGCGGCACGTGAGCTTCTGCCCTCAGGTTGCGCAACGACCTCACAACGTCCTGAAGTGTGCTCATCTCCTCAATCACGCCCTCGAACATGTATTCGCTCCTCGCTTCCGGCCAAGACGAACGCATGATGTAGTCCTCATTGAAGCCGAACGCCTCCCACAGCTCTTCAGTAACGAACGGGATAAACGGGTGCAGAAGGGGCAACACTGTCCTGAACACATGCTCGAGCACTCCCTGAGTCGTAGCCTTGCGGGCCTCTCCCTCGTCGCCGCGTAATGCTGGCTTCGACATCTCCACGTACCAGTCGCACAGATCGCCCCACACAAAGTCGTAGAGTCCCCTTGCTGCCGTGCCTATGTCGTAGCTGTCGATAAGCTCTCTCGTTCTCTTGGCCACTTCCTGAGTACGCGTGAGTATGAACTTGTCGTGAAGGTGCAGATTGTTCACGTCAATATCTCTGACTTCATCATCAAGATTCATGAGCGCGAAACGTGAGGCGTTCCACAGCTTGTTCATGAAGAAACGGTACGTCTCAATTCGCGTTGACGACAGCAGAATATCCCTGCCCTGAACTGACAGTGCCGCAAGAGTCATCCTGAGTGCGTCTGCTCCGTACTGCTCAATCATGACGAGAGGGTCTATCACGTTGCCCTTAGTCTTGCTCATTTTCTTGCCGTGCTCGTCGCGTATCAGCGAGTGAATATACACATCCCTGAAGGGTACATCGTCCATGAACTCAAGCCCCATCATTATCATTCTTGCGACCCAGAAAAATATGATGTCGAAGCCGGTAACCATTAACGACGTAGGGTAGAAGTAAGAGAGTTCCGGTGTCTTATCAGGCCAGCCCATAGTCGAGAAAGGCCACAGTGCACTGCTGAACCACGTATCGAGGACGTCGCTCTCCTGCTCGATATTCTTGCTGTGGCAATGTTCGCACTCCGTCGGGTCAACTTCTGCTACTGTGATGTGCCCGCAGTCCTTGCACTCCCACGCCGGGATTCTGTGTCCCCACCAAAGCTGGCGAGAGATGCACCAGTCCCTGATGTTCTCCATCCAGTTAAAGTATGTTTTCTCCCACTGCTCAGGCACCCACTTAATCCGGCCGTCCTTCACTGCCTGCACTCCTCTTTCTGCAAGCGGCTTAGTCTTCACGAACCACTGCTCCGACAAATAAGGCTCGACAGTTGTCCCGCAACGCTGGCAATGTCCCACAGAGTGAGTAATCTTCTCCGTCTTCACCAAGAGGCCGAGAGACTCTAAGTCCTTTGCTGACTCCTTGCGTGCCTGCTCAATGGTCATGCCCTGATACTTCCCTGCGTTCTCGTTCATGATGCCGCGAGAGTCGATGACCTGAATCTGCTCGAGGTTGTGGTTCAGTCCCACGAGGAAGTCGTTAGGGTCATGTGCAGGAGTAATCTTCACGCAGCCCGTCCCAAATTCCGGGTCTACCATGTTGTCCTCAATGATGGGAATGATTCTGTCGGTCAGCGGAACACGTACATGCTTGCCGATGAGGTGTCTGTATTTCTCGGAGCGCGGGTGAACAGCAATTGCTACGTCGCCGATGATGGTCTCGGGACGTGTCGTCGCAACAAGAATGTACCCCCCTAATCCCCCCTTGTCAGGGCGGGACTCATCGTTTTTCTCCTCCCCTGCGTAAGGGGAGGCAGGGGTAGGGTCGTTTGCCTCCGTCTCCACTAACGGGTACTGCACGTAGTAGAAGCTGCCCTCTTGGTCTGAGTATTCGACTTCGAGGTCAGATATTGCCGTAGCACATCGCGGACACCAGTTGACGATGTATTTTCCCCTGTAGATGAGGCCTTTGTTGTAGAGACGGACGAACACCGCACGCACAGCCTTTGAGAGTCCCTCGTCAAGTGTGAAGCGTTCACGTCTCCAGTCGCAGGAGTTGCCGAGTCTCTTCATCTGGTTGATGATGCGTGAGCCGTACTCTGCTTTCCACTCCCAGACTCTCTTCACGAACTCCTCACGCCCTAAGTCGTAGCGCGAGATGCCCTGTTTCGCTAATGCCTTCTCTACGACGTTCTGAGTCGCTATGCCCGCGTGGTCAGTGCCGGGAAGCCACAGGACGCTGTAGCCCTCCATTCGCTTAGTTCTGCACATGATGTCCTGAAATGTGTGGTCGAACGCGTGTCCGACATGGAGCGAGCCTGTTACGTTAGGCGGTGGAATAACTATCGAGAATGCTTTAGCTTCGGGGTTAATCTCTGCGTTGAAGAGTCCGGCCTCAAGCCAGCGCGAATACCATTTCTGCTCGATGCTGTCGGGTGAATAATTCTTGTCTAAATTTCTGTTACGCTTCCGTGTAGTCAATATTATCCTTCTTTCTCAAAATTTACTGTCGGTTTTGGGGTGGGTGGGCGGGATGATGGACGCGACGGTATACCGAGCGGACATCACTGTGTGATAGAACTTATCGCTGCCGCCAATATCCACTTTGCCAAAGCTGCGTAATCACAGAGACTTCACAGCCTTCACTAAATCATCAACCGCTTCATCAGTCGTTGCCCAGCTCGTGCAGAACCTCACTGCTGCGTTTCCGTCAGGCAATGGCTGCCAAAGCTCATAGCTGAAGTTCTCACGCAGTGCCTCGTCCCAGTCTGAAGTGAGGATAGGGAACTGCTGATTAGTCGGCGAATCTATCAGGAACTTTATGCCCTTATCCGCAAAAGCCTTCTTTATCTTCATTGCCTGAATGTTGGCGTGCCGTGCGTTCTCAAAGTACAAATTATCCTCAAAAAGTGCCTCAAACTGAATCCCGAGAAGCCTGCCTTTTGCCAATAAGCCCCCTTGCTGCTTTATGAGCGTCCTGAACTGGCCAAGCCTGAAACGTTCAGGATGAGGGAACACCACAGCCTCGCCGAATAATGCTCCGGTCTTAGTGCCTCCGATGTAGAACACGTCGCTCAACTCCGCAATGTCCTTAATCGTCATGTCAGACTCTTCTGACGTGAGGCCGACACCTAATCTTGCGCCGTCAATGAATAACTTGATGCCGTACTCATCGCACACAGCTCTGATTTCCTGAAGCATAGCTTTAGTGTAGAGCGTCCCAAGCTCCGACGAGTAGGACACATAGACCATGCCGGGCTGTACCATGTGTTCGCGTGTGGGATCAGCGTGAAAGTCTGCGAGGTACTCACTAAGAGTCTCCGGCTGAAGAAGGCCGTTGTGTCCGGGAAGCGCGATAACTTTATGGCCTGTTGCCTCAATTGCTCCCGACTCGTGGACGTTGATGTGTCCTGATGATACCGCTATCACTCCTTCACAGGGCGACAGCAGAAATTTGATGACTGCTGCGTTAGTCTGTGTGCCTCCGGTCATGAAGAACACCTCAGCGTTATTGATGCCCAGTGCATCCCGGATGAGATGCTTTGCGTGCTCGGTGTGAGTATCCTCGCCGTAGCCTGATGTCTGCTCATAATTCGTGAGGGATAACCTCTCAAGTATTCTAGGATGGCAGCCTTCCTGATAATCTGTTTCAAACCTGATAATGATTACTTCAGCTCCTTATTATGATTATTGCTGTAGAATGCAGGAATTATATTACAGAATAAGAGAGTGTGAAAAATTATGAGCAATGTATATTTCGGATTAGGTTCAAACTTAGGAGATAGGCTTCAGAATCTGCGTGATGCATTAAGCAAGCTAAGTACTCTGGGAAATATTGAGCGTGTCAGCAAAGTCTATGAGACTCCTGCATGGGGAGGAGTTCCGCAGCCCGATTACCTGAATGCCTGTGTGAAGGTTGAGTGTGAGGAAAAAGTGAGTCCTCCTGAACTTTTGAGTGTTGTGAAAACTTTTGAGCATGAACTTGGCCGTGAGCCTTCTATTCGGTGGGGAGCAAGGAAGATTGATATAGATATATTATTGATTGATGATGAAGTGTATCACTCTGATGAGCTTGATATTCCGCACATAAGGATACCTGAGAGATTATTTGTGCTTGTACCGCTGAAGGATATATTACCTGAAGGCTGGAGGCATCCTGTGAACGGAAAAACTGTGCAGGAAATGATAACTGCTCTTGAGGGTGAGGCTTGGCCTGTGATGAGGGGGGAGCTGTGAACATTCTGCTATAATACTTCGCAATGAGGGGCTTCGAGTGAGTTACATGGGCTCGTGCATCAAACGGAGATCCGCCCTGTGGAAAGGGGGTGTTAGCGTGGCTACCAAGAAAGGCAAAGGCCGCAAGCGCACCAAGACAACACAGAAGCGAGATACTCTCCGCCTATTGAGTTACCTCGCCTCTATAATTTCTTCGTTGTTGAAACTAGCCTTTTCCTATGGGATAGATTTCACAAATAGCTGATAGTTTCATCGTTAGCAATTGGGGTTACGGTTTCCCCTCGACCTTGACCCTATTTTATCACATTACACTCCCAATTCTGGCATCGCTCCCAAAAATCTCCATTGTCTTAGCTCTAACACACACAGCCTTCACACAAGGCCACTAACTTTTTCTGCTATAATATCGCGCAATGAGGGGCTCCGAGTGAGTTACAGGGGCTCGTGCATCAAACGGAGATCCGCCCTGTGGAAAGGGGGTGTTAGCGTGGCTACCAAGAAAGGCAAAGGCCGCAAGCGCACCGACAAAAAACAGAGGCGGGACACACTCCGAACTGTGTATTATCTCGCCTCACTCGCATCTGTGCTGGTACGCCTTATCTGCTTCTTATGGGATAGGTTCAATCAGTAACAGGTAACTTGATTTACTACTTGGGGTTAAGGTTTCCCCTCGACCTTGACCCTATTTTACCACATATCACACTCCCAATTCAGGAAGCTCACGCAAAATTTCCATCGTCCTCACACTCACACTCACTACACGCCCGATCAGCTCCAACACATACCCCTTATTCCCCCGCTCTCGTCCCCACGCATTACAGTCATTCCGCAGCCCGCTCTTCACATCCACCTCATCACGATACCTCTCCACTATCCACCCTAGCGCACTCCTCCCGTTCACCACATACTCCCACGCCTCACCCGGAATCCCGCTCACCGTCAGCCCATCGTTGTACCGAATCACCTTCTCCACTCCGCGCTCAATGATGCGCATCTTCGTGATGGTGAGATTCTCAGTGCTCCCCTCAAGCCTCACAGGGTATATCTCCGCAGACTCATAATTCACATGCAGCCTCCCAAGCTCACGCCCGGCCTCACAGAACCTCCTGAACCTCTCACGCCCCTTCACCATCGGAACACGCGCAAGCACCCTCCTCGTGTCGTTCCCGAAACGCAATGCATACTCCCGCGAACTCAGCACTCCGTACACATAGCAGAACACATCCTCATGCGTCAGTCCCTCATCATCATAATGCCTCCTGAACTCCTCAAGCATT